>CAZMVQ010000060.1:0-2520 GCA_964569865.1 uncultured Devosia sp. | reverse complement strand
CTAACTTCGTCAGGGGCTAACTTCATTAAGAACTGAGAGAAAAATGTCAGTAACACTTAAAATTCTATCCGCAATTCTGTCTTACCCCTCAAACGAAATGATTGAGGGGGAGGCAGAGCTTCTTGAGGCACTAAAGGGCGATAAAACTGTTTCGGAGCAGACCAAATCTCTGGCAGGAGCACTGGTAAGCGATATTTGCTCCCATGATGTTTATGACGCTCAGGAGCGCTATGTATTATTGTTTGATCGCACCCGCACCAACTCTTTGCATCTGTTTGAACATGTGCACGGGGAAAGTCGGGACCGGGGTCAGGCCATGGTTGATCTGGCGGTGATGTATGAGAAACAGGGTTTTGATATCGAGGCCAAAGAACTGCCCGATTTCATACCCGTATTTCTGGAATATCTCTCCACCCAGTCAGGCGAAGAGGTGAACAATCTTCTTGGTCAAACCCTGCACATAATGGTGGCAATCCGGCAAAGGTTGCAAAAACGCAAAAGCATCTATGCCAACGCATTTTTAGCCATTGAAGATATGGTTGAAGCCAAGCCCGATATGGCGCTGGTCGAGCAGATTTTGGCCGAAAAAGAGGCCGACCCTAACGATCTGGATGCCCTTGATAAAATCTGGGAGGACGAAGCGGTAACCTTTGGGGCCGGTAAGGGAGAGGATGTTTGCGGGCCTGATCGCCTTCGTACCCAGATAAGAGCACACAACCGACCTCCCCCGAACAATAGTGCTACAAACGCTGCCACCAAGACAACTCAAATCAACGGAGAACATTAAAATGGCCGAGTTCTTAAACAGTTTTTTCTTTGGCATATATCCCTATATTGCTCTGGTGATTCTGGTCGTTGGCTCCGTAATTCGCTATGATCGGGATCCCTACACCTGGAAAACAGGCTCATCACAATTGCTGCGCCGCAAACAACTAATGGTTGGCTCGGTGTTGTTCCACGGGGGAATGCTGGCAATATTTGCAGGCCATTTTGTGGGTCTATTAACTCCGCTTTGGGTCTGGGAAATCATTGGCCTTTCATCAAGCGCCAAGCAGACAACTGCCGTAATTGCTGGTGGATTTGCCGGATTTTTCGGAATAATCGGGGCGAGTATGCTTGTTCACCGGCGGTTTTTTGATGCCAGAGTTCGCGCAACCTCGAACTTTGCCGACAATATGATCATCCTCATATTGTGGTTGCAGTTTGCTCTGGGATTGAGCACGATTTTCATCTCGATCCAGCATCTGGACGGCAAGGAAATGCTTAAATTCGTTGCATGGGCTCAGGGAATTCTCACATTCGCCCCCGGTGCTGCCGATTACATCATTGATGTAGCTCCCATATATAAGGCTCACATATTCCTTGGCCTGACTATTTTCATTCTGTTTCCATTCACGCGGCTGGTGCACATGCTCTCGGCTCCTGTGCGCTATATCTGGCGTCAGGGCTATCAGATCGTACGCACAAAACGCGATGTTTAGCCGGTGAAATGAAAGTTTTGCTAAATGGTCAACAAGCAATCGAGCAAGAAAACGAGTTAGACAGATGAACATTATTGACAATATCAAATCGGGCGTTCTTCCCAACGGCAAGGTAAAAGTCCCACACCCTCCAAAGCCAGAGGGAAGAACTCCCGTCCGTGTAAACAATAAAGAAATCAGCGAAGATGCCATCAGGGCCGAAATGCAAAACCATCGGGCCAGCAATCCCGATCAAGCAAAAGCAGAAGCAATTCGCGCCCTGATTGTTCGCCAGTTGCTTTTGGAAGAAGCGGCGGAAAAAAACATTATCGCTGAGCCTAAAAACCTTGGTCAGGGATTGCGCGAGCTCGATGATGATGCCGCCATCAGAACCTTGTTGGACGATGAAATTTCAACACCAAAAGCCGATGAAGATGAGTGCCGTCGCTATTATGAGGTCAACATGGCCCGCTTCAGCTCTGAAACCATATATGAAGCAAAGCATATTTTGATTGCCGCGCCCCTTAGCGACAATAATAAACGGGCAGTGGCAAAAACAACGGCCATAGACCTGATCAAACAGTTGGAAAATGATATTTCGGCCTTTGGGGAACTGGCGTTGAAATATTCCAGCTGTATTTCAAAGCAGCAGGGGGGAAATCTTGGCCAATTGAGCAAAGGTTCAACCGTTGCAGAATTTGAAACCGTATTGTTTGAAATGAGCGCCGGGCAATTATGGCCGGCCCCTGTGCCCACCCAGTTTGGCTATCATATTATAAGATTAGAAAAAATCATCAAAGGGGAGCAATTGCCGTTTGATGTGGTGCACACAAAAATTGGAGCATGGCTGGAGGCTGCAAGCTGGAGCCGGGCCGTGGCGCAATATATTTCCATTCTTGCAGGCAAAGCCAAAATTGAAGGCTTTGAAATGAATGGGGCGCAATCGCCGCTCGTGCAGTAAATTAGTTGCAGCTATCAAGACGCAAATAATGACAAGCAAAAAGGCCCCAGGAATTAAAAAGGGCCTTTTTTAATTTTTGGAAAACTTAGGGTCAGGACC
>CAZMVQ010000059.1:0-14797 GCA_964569865.1 uncultured Devosia sp. | reverse complement strand
ATTTGGGAGAGCGCCGCCGCATTATCCGCCAGCATATCCGGCGCGGCAGAAAGGGCCGTTGGATCAATGGTGGCGAATTGGGAAGTTGCCGCATTCCACGCCCAATTGTCAGGTCCGCCAAAACTCATTACCGGAGTTGGATTGGCCCCGTTTGAAAAATCCCACAGGTTGGATTGCGAACGGCCGGTGGTGATGTTGACATTATTGGTAGCAGTACCAAAATCCATTGCCCCGCCAATGAATGAGGGCGCCATGAGATTTAGAATTGAATCCGAAGCTCCAAATACTATTGAATTGCCCTGCCCACTGACAATTTTACCGGAGTTGGTGAATTCAGTGCCAAACGTGCCCGTCCCGGCCTGAAAAGCGTTAGCCCCTGCACCGATTACCAATATGGTGCCACTATTGTTGATAATATTTTCAATTCTGCCATCACCTATTTGAATGCCCTGGGAGGAGCTGCCGCTTGTTGTAATGGCCCCGGTATTGGTGATTGAATTGCCGTTGGCTTCACTAAGTATAGCAGATGCAACAATGCCGGAAGTATTTATCGATCCGCTATTGGTGATATTGTTGCTGGCTCCACTTAAAAACACACCCAAAGAGGACAAGCCTGTTGTGACTATAGTTCCAGAATTTACGAGGGAACTGTTGCTGCCCGAAAAATTGACGGCGAAAGAGGCTGCTCCAGATGTGCTTATGGAGCCAGAATTAATGAGAGAATTATTACCGTTGCTAAAATTTGCACCATAGGAAGAAAAACCAGTCGTACTAATGGATCCAACATTGGTGATAACATTGTTGCCAAGTACCGCGATTATCCCCGCCGTAAAATCGACACCTGTTGAAATACTTCCCGAAGCTTCAACCGTAAGATTGTCGCCGGCAGCCAGCACTCCGACCCCGCCATTTGTAACCACAGTTGGAGTGGAGATCACGAACTCAGCCGAAAAAGCTGGAGCGCTGATAAGAGCGGTTGAACAAAGCAATGTTATTGTTGCTTGACGCAATGATATTATTTTCATTTATTAGCCCCGAAAAAACTTGAATCAATTGAGCTAAATATAGTTTTCCCTTGTTTTTTTTCGCCTAGCAATTGCTAGGGGCAGGGTTTTTATAAGTTAGTTTTTCGTGAGATAAATTATGTTGAATTTAGAGAAATTATACGACAGCGCAGAGAAAAATCTGACCAAAAAAAAACAAAACTGGCTCAGTTTCACCGACGATTTTAAAAAAATCTTTTGCTCTGAAATGACCCTTTATTGCTCCACTCCAGACAATAGCGGCATGTCTGCTTCCTCATATGATGACGTAATTGCCACATCAAACCCAAAAGCCATCAAACAATATTTTGAAGATGGATTTCATGAATATAGCGCAATTTTACCCGATCCTAAAAATCCTTTTGAGCCAGCAAAAAGAACGGATTCCCTAAGCGATAGTGAGTTTATTAAGATTGAAGTGACGCAAAAATTTCTTTTGCCCAATAATTTCTTTTATTTGATGGTGATTTTTTCAATTTTGCCGGATGGGTCTTCTTTGGTATTATTTGTTACACGCGGCGAAGGCGAGGTAGATTTTTCTGATGAGGAAAAACAGCGCTTAGCTCTATTTATGCGCTATTTGGCCACGTTAATAAAAGCGACCGGTTCAATTAATTTACAAGCCCCTGACGTAGAAATAAAGAATTTTGGCCAAAAATATAACCTTACTGAAACCGAAGTTGAAATTCTTTCAGCGCTCTTGCAAGGCCGCTCATTAAAAATGATAGCGGAAGAAACCAACCGTTCTTACGGAACAGTAAGATGGCATGTGCAAAATATTCTGGAAAAATGTCAGGTAAGAACTCAAAAAAACCTGCTCAGCGAATTTTATAGCCTTATAAAGGCGTGACATGGATAGAACTGACCAAAGGTATCAACTTACTGAACCACGGTAATAGTCTCCGCCGCCCGGGTCAGGCCCGTATAAAGCCATCGTGCTGAAGTTTCGCGGAATACAAAACTCTCGTCAAACATATAAACATTATCCCATTGGCTGCCCTGAGCCTTGTGCACCGTCAGGCAATAGCCAAAGGTGAATTCATCGAGCCCGCGCCTCTCCGGCCAGCTCAAATTCCCCTCCTCACCACTAAAAAATGCCTTGTGGGTTAGAACGCGCACCTCGCGCTTCCCCCCATCTTCGGGCAACAAGGTGAGCGAAATTTTGCCCTTGTTCTTTTGCTTGACCTCGCTAACCAGCCACATCTGACCATTCAGCAGTCGGCGCTTGGCATTGTTGCGCAAGCAGACCAGTTTTTCGCCGACTGTCGGCATCTGATGGGGAAGGTTTTTCAACTCCCGCAGGCGGTTGTTATAATTCAAACGGGTGATGTTGCGCCCCACCAATACCTGATCGGCATTCCTCACCTCATCCTGATCCACCTGAGATTTTTCGATAACTTTTGATTCTCCATAGCTGCCACGCTCAAGATATCCGCCCTCGCGCACATCCATAGACATGCGAATAATTGGATTATCCTTGGCCTGCCGATGAATTTGGGTGAGCATCAAATCTGGCTCCTCGGCAATGAAATATCCCGCTCCCTGAACCGGTGGCAATTGAAACGGATCACCAAGCACCAAAACCTTAGTGCCGAACGACAATAGGTCAGCCGCCAGTTCTTCATCAACCATGGAAACTTCATCAATAACTATAAGATCAGCATCTGCCGCCGCACTTTCCTCATCCAGCTTAAAGCGCGGCTCCCCCTCGGCTTCCGAGACCATTTTATAGATCAAAGAGTGGATTGTTGTAGCACCCTTACAGCCACGCTTGCGCATAACCAGTGCTGCCTTACCAGTAAATGCCGCATATCTTACCGAGCCTAAATCCCCCGCTAAATGGCGCGCAAGGGTGGATTTTCCGGTTCCTGCCCAGCCAAAAAGCCTAAAAACCTGCGGTGCATTGGGAGTTTTTAGCCATTTGGAAACTGCTGTTAAAGCCTCATCCTGTTGCTCGGTCCATTTCAAACTGAAATTCACTTTCCATGTCTACCAAGGCGACAAAAGAATCTACCTTTGTTGTGTTTTCCCATTTGTGCATTACTAATAGTATTAATTGCAACATTTTTGGTGCGCTCATGAAACAATTAGATATGAAACTGTTCAGCAGATTTTACGCGCTGTTACCATGATTTGCTCGCACCAGTCATCAAGGCGCCGCTGATGCGTTGCTTGTGACAGTTTAAAAAAAATATGGAGGATATTTATATGCGTATTCAATTGTTGCACCAAAAAATGCTATTGGCAGCAACCATAGTTGCTGGCGCAACGTCCCCGCTTTTGGCCAATGGCACTGCCATTGATCCTCACGAGGAGGCGCACCCGGCCCCCATTGACAATCTCGTGCAGGAAAAATTTCTGGCAAATTACACCGGGGTTTGCGACGGGTTATTGACCGGTCCTGATATAACAGCCGCAGAGCCATATATTTATCAAATTTTTTATCGCAGTACATACCAACAGCCCGATCAACCGGACATTGAATACCGCCTATATGAATATCCCTGTTATGCCGGTGCCTACAATTTTAGTTCAGTTTATTTCAGCGCCAACGAGTATGATGAAATTCAACAGATTTTCTTTGCCTTCCCTGACTATGACGTCTCCTACAGGGATGAAGAAGAAACCATTGTTAAAAGAATTACCCTCAACGGTTTTTACTCGTGGGAAAACCTGACCAACCCCGAATTTGATCAAAAGTCCGGGACCCTTTATTCCAACAGTAAATGGCGAGGTTTGGGAGATGCGTCATCTTCAGGCAGCTGGCAGTTCAAACTGGGACGATGGGTGCTCAAGAGCTTTGACATCGACCCCACATATGACGGAAAATTTTCCAGAATACGGATATATGGCGAGGGTGAACCGCCCGCTTATGAATAATAGCAGAAAATAAAGGGCCGCAAAGAAAATGCGCAACAAGCTACTCATTACCATAACGTTGTTATTGGCCACCGGCATAAGTTCACCGGCATCTTCTGCAAGTGACGCTCTTTACACCTCGGTTCAAAAACAATTCTACTCCGCCTATAGCAACATATGCAGTTCAATTAACATGGCCAAAGACACTAATCTGATCAAACCGGAAGTTTTTGAGCTGCAATTCAACTATTCCTATGAAGAAGCGGACGCGCCAAAAAACAATTTCACTCTTTATGTTTTTCCCTGTGTTGCCGGGCCTTTTAATTCTGGTTCGGTTTTATACGGTTTTGAAGAGGGAGCAGAAGAAATCAAACAACTGCATTTTGCAGAACCTGAATATGACATAGATTTCGCCGATGATAGTTTTGAAAAAATACTCGATATCAGACTAAGAGGTTTCAGCACCACCAATACTCTGTTCAATTTGAGTGTTGATCCTGAAACCAACACAATTTATTCCATTACCAAATGGCGCCGCATGGCTGATGCCTCAGCATCAGGGGTATGGAAGTTTGAGAGGGGCAGGTTTGTGCTCAAATCCTTTGATGTTGATGCAACCTACGATGACCAGATTAATCCCACAAGAATTTGGGGCGAGGGAGAACCGCATGCAAGCGAATAAAGTTCAGGAGCAAAAAGAAAGCAAACTAATTGCCGACCCGCAGGTTCTGCAATTTCTCACAAAGATTGACGACCCGCAAAAACTTGCCGATAGCAATACCATCATAAAAATGATGGAAAAACATACCAGCGAAGCAGCTCGGTTAGTTGGTACAAAAACCATAGGCTTTGGACGGGTAAAATATCAATACCCGTCGGGTCGATCCGGGGAGACTTTCATCACCGGATTTGCCCCTCAAAAAGCCAAATTCAGCCTGCATATTCTTTGGTATCAACCTGATGATGACCCATTGCTGGCAAAACTTGGCAAGCACAAACGTGGCAAAGCCTGTCTTTATATCAATCGCTTAAGTGACATAAATATTGATATTCTGGATAAAATCATCCACAGGTCAGCTACCGATTTATCCGGTCGCTATATCGTTAAGAATTATAGGGATTAAAGGATTGGCAAAACTCAAAACCAAACCCACTGAAATTTCTCCAGCTGATTATATTACTAACATTTCCCCAATCTCCAAACAGCTGGATGCCCAATGGCTGCTTGAAACTTGTGAGCGCCTCATCGGCGAAAAAGCAAAAATGTGGGGACCTTCAATAATCGGGTCCGGATCCTATCATTATAAGTACGAAAGCGGACGCGAAGGCGACATGGTTCTTTGCGGATTTTCACCAAGAAAAACAGCGCTAGTAGTATATCTGGGGGGAAATATTGACGATCAGGCAGAATTGCTTGAAAAGCTCGGCCCCCATAAAATGGGCAGATCCTGCCTGTATATTAAGCGTCTCGATGATGTTGATCTGAATATCATGGAGGCTCTGATGCAAAAATCCATAGATGCAACGCTGGCTAAATATCCCTCGAACCAGAGTAAAAACAGCTAACGAAAAGGGCCATAAAAAAGGGCCGCAACACCAAAAGCATCACGACCCTTCAGATAAACCACTGGTTGTTCTGTTGAGGTTTAGGGGGACCACAACCAGTAATTTTTTGGCTCTAAGCATGCATGGGACGAATGCCGCTTTTTAGAACCTGTAACCAATATGGTCTTAAATTGCGGCAATATAAGACCCTTTCACTAAACTGTGATATGTAGAATATTATACAATTAATGACCCGTGAATGGACCATGCTTTTTTTTGGTCCGTCCGATAAGGAAATATAATAACTAATGAATGTAATCAGCCCCGATCCAGTTCCAGCAAAATCATTCACTGATGCAAAAGAAGCATGGGCATACGTCCATGAAATCTATGAGCGCAATGTAAATTTCATTCGCGATAACTTCAAATCCTTGATTGATGGAAACCCTCAGGACGGCAAAGTGCGAGCATTTTACCCCAAGGTTGAAGTGAAAATTATCAGCTATAAAAAATCCTCCAGCTCCCTGCCCTATGGGTTTTTACATTCGCCCGGCGTTTATTCCACAACCATCACCGCCACTGAATTGTACAAAGACTATCTTATTGAGCAATTGGCGCTGATCTTGAAAAACCATGGGGGGACAATCGAGGTTTCCCAGTCAGATACCCCCATTCCGCTGCATTATGCGGCAGACGCCAGCAGCGGCATTGATGCGGCAGGTCTGGATGTTCCCTTAAGAGATCTTTATGACGCACCGGATCTTGGCAATACCGATGATGAAATTTCCAACGGAACCATGATCCCGGACCCCGGTGCCCCGCGCCCTCTGGCCGCTTTTACAGCTCCAAGGGTTGATTATTCTCTGCAACGGCTAACTCATTACACCGCAACTGACCCCTCACATTTTCAAAATTTTGTGATTTTTACCAATTACCAGTTCTACATTGATGAATTTAGCCGTTTGGCAAAAGTCTATATGGAAAACGGCCACAAGGATTATGATCGATTTGTCGAACCGGGAAATATGATCACTCATAACTCTCGTAATGGGGGCGAAATAATCGGGGAGCCAACAAAAATACTTCCTCAGATGCCTGCCTATCATCTGGTTTCAGGCCACAAACGAGGCATCACAATGATAAATATCGGCGTTGGCCCCTCCAACGCCAAAACAGCCACCGATCATGTGGCGGTGTTGCGTCCCCATGCATGGCTAATGCTGGGCCATTGTGCTGGACTTAGAAATTCCCAATCCCTTGGCGATTATGTGCTTGGCCATGCCTATATGCGCGAAGATCATGTGCTGGATGCCGATCTGCCCCTTTCAGTGCCCATTCCGGCCCTTGCCGAGGTGCAGGTGGCGCTGGAAGAGGCAATAACCGAGGTCTCCAAACTAAAGGGGCTGGATAGAAAACGCATCATGCGTACCGGCACCGTGGCAACGGTCGATAATAGAAACTGGGAATTGTGGAAGCAAAAAGAAGTGGTGCGCCGCCTCTCCCAATCCCGCGCCATTGCTCTGGATATGGAAAGCGCCACAATTGCTGCCAACGGTTTTCGCTTTCGCATTCCCTATGGCACATTGCTTTGTGTTTCTGACAAACCCCTGCATGGAGAATTAAAACTGCCCGGCATGGCCTCCAAATTTTATCAAACTCAAGTCAATCAACACCTTAAAATCGGCATTAAGGCCATGGAAATTTTGCGTGAACAACCAGCAGAGCGCATCCATTCTCGCAAATTGCGCTCGTTTGCCGAAACAGCGTTTCAGTAATTGAAACTGACATGAAAATTCTTGCTATATCAGGTAGTGCACGTAAAATTTCTACCAACTCCGCAATGTTGCGCGCCTTGCAATCAGCGATAAAACCGCGTCATGACATAAAGGTTTTTGACTGTATCGACAGTCTTCCGGTTTTTTCACCGGACCTGGAGGGCAAAAACTTACCCGCCAGCGTTGAGGCCTTCGCAAAGCTGATAGGCGCAAGCGACGGTTTAATTATTGCAAGCCCCGAATATGTCAGGTCAATCCCCGGCGGTCTTAAAAACGCAATTGATTGGCTGGTTTCCAGAGACGAAATAATTAGTAAGCCAATTGTTCTTATGCATGCCTCCCATCGCGGTGACGATATGCTTTCTCAGCTTCGCCTTGTACTTGAAACCGTCAGCGAGCGTTTCAATGATGATATTTTTCTAAAATTTGAATTGATGAAAAAATCACCTCAGGAAATTTTTGAATACCTTAAAATTGACAAGAACCAACAATTGATGAGTAGTTTTATCTTTCAGTTTGACCAGTTTTGCCAGAGTTAGTTATCCGCCTTTCCCTGGCACGCGCCTTTTCTATGTCATGCCCCCACCCGTAACACTAGCCCCCGCACTACCCGGTCATGACACCAGTGTCAGGGTAATCCAGTTATTTTGTATCAATTCGATGATGCAAAAATCCTGCAGCCAAAAAACAACTCACAACTCGGCTTCAATCATGCTTTTGATTTTTATAGCCTTTTCAAAATGATCGAGCTTATGGGTTTCAATCCACCATTTCGCCGCTTCCATCAACAATTCAGGGTCGTCGTTTTTGTTGGCAAAAAACGCATAAAATGACAGTCCGACCCCCTCGCCTTTTTGAGCAATTTTTGTGTCGCATACCATAATTGCTTTTTGCTTTAGTGATGCCCTCATTCATTTGCCAATGATTCAGCGGCAGCAATCGAAGCCATATTGACGATTCCACGGCTTGTAATAGAAGGTGCCACAATGTGAGCCGGTTTATTGGTCCCGATTAATATCGGTCCAACAGCAAGGGCATCAGTCATTTCCTTGACCAGTGTCAAGGAAAGATTGGCTGCTTCCAGATTTGGAAAAATCAAAAAATTGGCCTCCCCTTTCAACACAGAATTGCTCATATAGCGATCGCGAAGGGTTTCGTTCAATGCCAGATCACCCTGCATTTCTCCCTCGACAATCAGGTCTGGAGCGATTTTCTTGAGTTTTTGATAAACTTTGCGCATTTTCAGCGCTGTATCGCCGCTTCTTGAACCAAAGTTTGAATATGACAGCAACGCTACTCTGGCTTCAATATTGAACAGTTTTAGATGGTCTCGGCCCTGTAGAGCAATTTCCACCAGTTCCTCAACGCTCGGGTCCATGCTCACATAGGTATCGGCAAAAAAGAACGCTCCGCGTTGCATAATCAGCATGGAAAGCGCAGAAAGGTCAGTGGAGCCTTCCTTTAGACCAACGATGGAGCGAATATCGCGCACATGCTTTATAAAGCGCCCTTGCAGGCCACAAATCAGCGCATCCGCATCCCCTTTTTGCACGGCAAGCGCTCCAATCACCGTAGTATTGGTGCGAACGATAGTGCGGGCCGTGTCCGGCGTAACGCCGTTGCGACCAACAAGAGATTGAAACAGGTCCACATATTCACGATAGCGCGGATCATCTTCGGGATTGATGACCTCAAAATCCCTACCAATCTCAAGAGTTAGTCCAAAACGCTTCAAACGGTGCTCAATTACTGCCGGCCTGCCGATCAATATCGGTACAGCTGTTGCATCCTCCAGCAAAACCTGAGTGGCGCGTAAAACTCTTTCATCTTCGCCATCGGCAAATACAATGCGTTTTCCAGCTCCCTGCGCCCGATTAAATATCGGCTTCATCACCATGCCGGACCGGAAAACAAACCGGTTCAATTCATCTTGATAATGCGCAAAATCTTTAATGGGGCGACGCGCAACGCCGCTATCCATTGCAGCTTTTGCCACCGCAGGCGCAATCTCCAAAATCAAGCGCTGATCAAACGGTCCCGGAATAAGATAATCAGGGCCAAAAGTGGCTCCGCCTCCACCGGGACTTACCTCCAACGCCGGTTCATGGGCCAGTTTGGCAATGGCCATCACTGCCGCCATCTTCATTTCTTCATTGATGGTTGTTGCCCCCACATCAAGCGCACCACGGAATATGAAAGGAAAGCACAAAACATTATTCACCTGATTGGGATAGTCCGAGCGGCCGGTGCACATCATGGCATCAGGGCGAACTTCCAACGCCAGTTCTGGCATAATTTCTGGCACCGGATTAGACAGGGCCAAAATCAGCGGATTCTTGGCCATTTCCGTAATCATTTCAGGCTTTAGAGCCCCGGCTGCAGAAAGCCCCAAAAACACGTCTGCCCCCGGCATGACTTCGGCCAGAGTGTCCGCTTCAACATCCTGAGCAAATGCTTTTCGCCAGCGATCAATATTGTCCGAGCGGCGGGTTGTGACCAGTCCTTCGCGGTCACCAACAAAAATATTTTCTTTTTTGGCTCCAAGACTGACCAAAAGATTTAAGCAGGCAATTGCTGCGGCCCCTGCTCCGGAGGTGCAAATTTTTATGTTATCGATAGATTTATTGGCCAGTCTAAGCCCGTTCATCACCGCCGCAGCAACAATAATTGCTGTTCCGTGCTGATCATCATGAAATACCGGAATATTCATGCGTGCACGCAGACTTTCCTCGATTTCAAAACAATCGGGCGCTTTGATATCTTCAAGATTAATGCCCCCGAAAGTGGGTTCTAGCGGCGCCACAATTTCAATAAAGCGTTTCGGATCGGTTTCATCCACCTCGATATCCATGGCATCGATACCGGCAAATTTTTTGAACAGAACCGCCTTTCCCTCCATCACCGGTTTGGAGGCCAGTGCACCAATCGCTCCCAGCCCCAAAACTGCTGTTCCGTTGGTTATAACCCCAACCAGATTGCTGCGAGCGGTATAATCGGCTGCTTTTTCCGGGTCTTTTGCGATTTCTTCACATGGAGCTGCAACGCCCGGAGAATAAGCAAGGGCCAGATCTCTTTGGTTGGCAAGAGGTTTTGTCGGGGTAATTTCAAGCTTTCCCGGCGCTGGCCATTTATGGAAATGCAGTGCTGCTTCGCGCAAAGCTTTTATTTTGTCCGTTTCCTTGTCAGACATAATTGTCCCCTCTTAAATGTCGTAATGATTGATAGCGTGCCGAGTAATGTCGTCGTTATCCCGTGTTCAAACTGGCAAAGCCCAATAAATATGCGAATCTGGTTTTGCTCACGGCCAATTGAAAATATTGTTTAAAGAATTGTCGCTCAAAGTGCCAGCTTTTAGCGCCTGTCAAATTCATCTACTGTCGAGACAAAACAGCACAGTTGGGAAAAAAGCGAAAGAAATCTCGCCAAAACACCTATGCAGCCGCTTTTTCACCGTCAGTTAACTCCAGATTTGTCTGTTCCGGGCGCGCACCGCTATTTAATGCTTCAACCATTTTTATATATTGCTCAGGAACGATTGCCGGAGAGAATAAATAGCCCTGCACGTTTTTCACTCCTTTGGAGCGAAGATAAATTGCTTGCTGCTCGTTCTCCACCCCTTCAGCAATAATTCCGGTTTTCAAATCCGTAGCCAATGAAATGAGACTGTCTAAAATTGGCATAGTGGTGGTTTGAGCAGTAATCGGGTCTACAAAAACCTTGTCGATTTTTATAATATCAATACCAAGAGACTGAATGTAAGCCAGATTTGAGTGCCCTGTACCCACATCATCCATGGCCACTTTGCATCCCATGGCCTGCAAACCGGTAATGACACTATTGGCCTGAACATCATCCCCAAGGGGATGCCGCTCGGTTATTTCAAAAACCAGTTGGCGAAGATTTATTTTTGAATCACCAAAAATTGCCTCCACATCATCAACAACCGAGCCATCTCTAAAGTGCCCTTCAAACAGGTTTATGCTGATTACAATGTCGGGATTTGCCGCGCAGATATCTTCCATATCTTTGCGAACCGCTTCCATGAGGCAGATTGTCATTGGTATCGCAAGTCCGGAAATTTCTGCATATTCAATAAAAGCTGCCGGAGAGATTATTTCACCATTTTCCTTCACCCAGCGCGCCAGCACCTCACACCCGTATATTCTCCCCGTAGTAATATCTACAACCGGTTGATAATAGGGGCGAATATCGCCTCGGGCGATGGCATGCTCCAGATCAAATGAAGGCAGAGAAGATTTTCTGACAATAATAATTGCGCCAATCAATATGCTGGCGCTGAACAGGCAGGCAATAATTGTCAGCCAGATATATAGATCCGCGTATCTTGCCCTGATTTTGGAAAACGGCACCGCCACCTCCAGCCTTAGAGGCACCTCTCCGGCCAATGAAACCACTTTTAGATAATGGCCCACACTTTCAGATACACTTGGCCCAACCGCCTCTCCAATGGCAAAAAGCTCAGTGCCGTCGGCAAATGCCATTCGCAACATGTTGGCATCTTTAAGCCCCAATGGCAGCCTCATTGATGAAAGAATGTGATTAAAGGTCACAAAAGCCGAAATGCTTTTGTTTTCGTCGATTTGATAAGTCACCCGCAACGCCGGCGCGTCAACTCCGGGCATTCTAACGGCGGAAATTGTTTCCGCTCGACCGGGAATTGTTAATTCCTCAGACAAGGTGTCATAAACCGCCCCACCGCCCAACGCCTCGCAATATCTCACCCCCAACTGATTTTTCACCACAACTTGCCGCACAAATGAACTGCGTTGCATGCTCAGATATAAGTTATCCAAAAATGAGGGGGTGCAAAGAGAGGGAGCGCCAGCAATAGCACTCTGCATCAGATCAATAGCTTCATAAACAGCCGTTTGAGTTTCACCTGAAATTTCGTTTGCTGCTCTCAAAAGCACTGATGATTCGCGGTTTTTGATGTAGCCATCCAAAACGAAGCCAAGGGCAAGAATTGGCGCAAAGGCCAATATTGCAACGATCAGCAAAATTGTATTGGTTCTGGATTGCAAAATATATGGCCCGTATCAAATCGCTAAACTTAGGGCTGAAGAATAGGCCATGAGCGCCTAACATCTGATTAACCACATATTTGCGGATTTTTTGGCTATGACAAACTGACTAAAGTGGCACTTTTGCCCATACCTAAAGGCAAATAATTTTTAAAACTCAGATTTTTTGCGCGAGAAATATTTTGCACATATTACGCAAAATATCACCAGGGCAGAAACCGCCATCATGGCAAGCGTAACTGTTTCGCCCAACAGAACCGCCGCCAGCATCAGGCCAAAAAACGGTTGCAATAATTGCAATTGCCCAACCGCTGCAATCCCCCCCTGTGCTAAACCGCGATACCAGAATATAAAACCAACCAGCATGGAAAAAACAGAAACATAAATCAGTCCAGTCCACGCTTCATATCCGACATTTGCAAAACTATCCGGCCAGCTAAAAATTGCCATTAAAGCCATTAGGGGCAATGACATAACCAGCGCCCACGAGATTACCTGCCAACCGCCAAGGGTACGAGCCAACCTTGCCCCTTCCGCATAACCAAACCCACATATAATGATGGCTCCCGCCATATATGCGTTGCCCAACAATGAACTGCTCAATCCGGAACTCAAAGCAAAACCACCAACAATTGCGCTGCCAATGCAGGCAAAAATCCAGAAGGGCAATCCTGGCCGTTCCCCTGCCCTCACCACTCCAAAAATTGCTGTGGAGAGCGGCAGCAATCCAATAAACACAACGGAATAAGAGGCACTGATATGTTGCAGGGCCAAAGCGGTTAAAATCGGAAAACCAATGACCACACCAATAGCAACAATAAATATTGAAAAAAAATCGGCTCTGTCGGGCAGTTTCTCTTGATACGCAAATAGCAACGTTATTCCCAAAATTGCTGCAATTGAGGCCCGGGACGCGGTTAAAAACACCGGATCAAAATCAGCGACAGCGGCCCTTGTGGCAGGCAATGACGCGCTAAAAATCAACATCCCGATGAAGCCGTTTATCCAGCCTTTTGTATTTTGTTTCATGCCAAACACTTTTTTTGGCTGTTATGAGGTGCAAACAGGTGCTAAGCCACATACAAATCAGGACAATTCAACAAAACTGTATTGGAACATATGACAGTACAAATTAAAGAACAACAGGATAGAAAACTCAGTCTTATTGAACAGGTGATGGAAAATATTCGCCAGCGTATAAGCAATCAACGGCTGACACCGGGCACAAAACTTCCCTCTATTCGAAAATCTGCGCTGCAAATGCATGTATCAAAATCCACAATGGTCACCGCCTATGACAGGTTGGCAGCCATGGGCGAGATCAAGGCCCATCCAGGGTCAGGGTTTTTTGTCGCTGGAAACCTTGTGCCCTTGAACCTCATTGAAACCGGACCGGACATTGAGCACGATGTTGATCCGCTCTGGGTATCGCGCCAGTCTTTGCAGGCGAATGAAACCACATTAAAACCCGGTTGTGGCTGGCTTCCGCCCGATTGGATGCCCCATGAAAATATTCGGCGCGCTTTGCGCTCTCTGTCCCGTGCCGATCCAGCTACTTTAATAGATTATGGAACCCCAAAGGGGTTTTCTCCCCTGCGCGAGCATTTGCTTTGGCGCATGGGCGAGCACAAAATTGAGGCAAACATTGATCAGGTGATGTTAACTTCATCAGGCACCCATGCTTTAGAATTGCTGTGCCGGTTTTTTTTGGAACCGGGCGATACCGTGCTGGTGGATGACCCTTGTTATTTCAATTTTCATGCTTTGCTAAAAGCCCATAGGGTGAAAGTTGTCAGCGTTCCCATGACGCCAAATGGCCCGGATATGGAAATGTTCGAGCAGGCATTGCTTGAAAATCAACCGCGTCTCTACATCACAAACTCAGCCATTCATAATCCAACCGGGGCAATTCTTGCGCCAGCCATTGCCCATAAGATTCTCACATTTGCTGAAAAATCAGACCTGATAATCATAGAAGACGATATTTTTGGTGATATGGAAATTTCGCCCGCCCCACGCCTTGCCGCCCTTGATGGCTTGAACCGGGTTATTCATATCGGCAGTTTTTCCAAAACCCTATCGGCTGCAATCCGTTGCGGATTTATTGCCACCAAAAAACGCTGGATTGAACCATTGACCGACCTGAAAATCGCCACATCGTTTGGTGGCGAGCCTTTTGCGGCAGAAGTCACATGGCGAGTGCTAAAAGACGGCTCCTATCGCAAGCATTTGAGCGAATTGCGCCAACGCCTATCCCGCGCGATGGGCAAAACCAATTCACGCCTGAGCAAAATCGGCATCAAGCCATGGGCAAAAACCGAGGCTGGTATGTATTTATGGAGCCAGCTTCCGCCAGGATTTGATGCCATTGAAGTTGCCCGCAAGGCGCACGCCAAGGATATTATTTTAGCACCGGGCAACGTTTTCAGTCTGAATAATTCAGCAAACCGCTTTCTTCGCTTTAACGTCGCCCAATCAACCTCGCCCAAAATCTACGAGGTTTTGCAATCCATTATCGCAGAACATGACTGAG
>CAZMVQ010000058.1:0-15016 GCA_964569865.1 uncultured Devosia sp. | reverse complement strand
ACCGTTGATAGAATTGGTGGTGATGGTAAAATAGACAAAGTCGAGTATTCCCGGCTTCCCTTGTCCCGGTTATTTGCGTATTTTATCGCCTTGCCCTCGGCCCGTCATTGTCGCAATTAGAATTTTTATATCCAAGATAATGCTGCGTAGATCGCAATATTCAGCATCCAGTTTGGACAGGCGTATCGGGTCACTCATGTCCACCCCTTTAATTTGAGCCCATCCAGTAATCCCACTCTTGATATCAAAGACGCCAAGTTTTGTTCTTTGTGCAATCAGTTCTTTTTGCACTGGTAAGCAAGGACGTGGACCAATAAGACTCAGTTCGTTTTTGTAAATGTTCCAGATCTGCGGCAATTCATCAATTTTTGTTTTTCTAAGAAAATTGCCAATTCGGGTTATGCGGTTTGATTCTACCTCATGCGTGCCAACTTGTTTTGTGCCAACATGCATTGTCCTGAATTTATAACAGGTGAATAGCTTGCCCCCTTTTCCTATCCGCTGCTGTGTAAAAATTCCTGATCCAGGCGATGTTAATTTAATTGCAACCCAAGTGGCTGCCAGAAGCCAACTTAAAATGATAGTTACAAAAACAGCAAACCCTAAGTCCATTGATCGCTTGAGCATTGCATAGAACCAATTTTTTTTCTGTCGGTCAGTTACCACAAGTTCAATGCTTTCTTGTGTGTTCTTGTTGCTTTGAATTGCTTTGGCCACATGATCAACATGTACCGTTGGTTTGAATGCAGCCAGCATTTTGAACAAAAAGGGACGCAAGAATGTGGGAAATCCTGAAAGTATTTTTAATTTACCCGTATAAGTATCCCCATAAACTATCGGCAGTCGAAGTTTAACAATTGCGACATCATCAATCTTTGAAAGCAGTTCTTCAGCTTCTCGTTTGCTCTTAGCATATGGGGATGTGTTGTTTTTTTCACTAGCGTGTAAACTTGTCGCATAAATGATTGTTTTTATGCCGGCAGCCTTCATTGAACTAATAACGGCTTTGAGATGTTTGACGTTTACTTCTCTAAATTCGTGGATATCACCGGATTTATCATTATTGCGAACAGCCAAATGAACAAGGGTGCAATAACCTTTTGCGGCACCCGCAAGATTTTCATAATCAACCACTGGAGTGTTTGGAAATAATTTTTGCAACTTTTCCTTGTTGCGACCAACAAGCAACAAGTCCTCTTTTGATTTTATAAACGCAGGAATAATATTGCGTCCAACAAACCCCGAAGCACCGGTAATAATTATGCCCATAACGCAGCCCTGAAAAATATCAAAGTTTTTATTTCTACTCTTCCAGTATCAGTATCTTCTCATAGCATCAAAATTTTATTTTTGTTCTGACCACCAAAACCAAATGCTTTTTTTGAATTTTGCGGGTGGATTTGGTGAGTTCTGTCTGTTTTACGAGCATAACAGTATGCATGAAGAAACGCACAATAAAGAGTTGAAATCCAAGGTTTGGTTAAAATTTTAAGGTTTGGTTGGGATTTTGTTGGCGAAAAAAGCCCGGAACGAACGAGCGCCCCGAATTTTATGAAAAAATTTGGGCTGTTAAATGTGCTCCAAAAATGTTTTAGTGCAAGGCTTGAGAAATTTGTGCAACCGGGGGGCGCATGGGGCAGGAAGAACCAAACCAAAAACAAAATCGTATTTTGCTGATTTCACTAACAGCAGCATTTGCCCTATCACATCTTGATCGGCAAATTCTGGCAATTACACTCAATGAAATCGGTATGGAATTTCAGCTTTCCGATTTACAATTGGGTATGCTCTCGGGCATTGCGTTTGCCCTTATTTATGTGGTGTTGGGATTTCCGGTGGCTAAACTGGTGCGGCCGGGAAACAGAAAAATCATGGTGACTGGTGCTTTAACTATCTGGAGTGCCATGACGGCAATGATGGGGTTAACTAACAGCTTTATTACACTGTTTCTTGCACGTGTCGGGGTGGGTATTGGAGAGGCAGGTTGTGTGCCGCCATCCCACTCAATGATTTCTGAGGCCTATCCAAAAGAAAAGCGTGCTGGTGCGCTGGCATTTTATTCCGCCGGGGCCAACGTAGGTCTGTTTCTGGCATTTTTGGTTGGGGGGATAATTGCTGCAAGATTTGGCTGGCGTTTTGCTTTTTTGCTGGCTGGCATTTTGGGACTGCTATTGGCGGTGTGGATGCTAAGGCTTAAAGAGCCTGTTGGTTCTGAGAAGGGCACCAATTATCAACGGGCAAATTTTAGGACGGTGATAAAATTATTTATTACCGACGCCAGTATCAAACACGCAATTATTGGTGCTTCCTTAACTGCAATTGTCGGATTTGGCACGGTTGCATGGGTCGCGACCTATCTTATTCGTTCCCATTCCATGAGTGTTGTTCAAGTTGGAATATACCTGGCAGTTGTTATTGGGATTTTTGGAGCATTGGGCACTTGGGCAGGCGGAGTGAGCGCAGACAAACTTGGTGCGCGAGATAAAACCTGGCCGCTAAAGTTTGTTGCCATAATAATATTATTGGTGAAACCGTTTCAATATATGTTTTATTTTTATGACAATACAATGCTGGCTTTGGCGTTTTTTATCATTCCGGCGGCGGCGGGTTCAATTTTTATTGGTCCAACCCTTTCGCATGCCTATTCGCGCATTAAACCTGCTGACCGTCCAATGATGACAGCGATATTTATGTTTTGGGTCAATCTGATTGGCTTGGGGCTTGGTCCGGTATTGATCGGGTTGATGAGTGATAATCTGGCGGCTTCTTTTGGTTCTGATTCTTTAAGGATTTCACTGGCGATTATTCAAATTGTCAGCCTTTGGGCCGCTGTGCATTTTTGGCTGGCGGGAAAGAAAGTTTGAACAAGAATTAAACTACATCGGTACAAACCCAAACTGTGCTAGTCTGGTGGCTCAAAACCTGATGCAGTTTTTACCAGTGTTTGAATTTTGTTACGCAGCCAGATATGGGCATTGTCTGAGCTATGGCGGTCATGCCAGACCATAAACATACTTTGAGTATTTATTTCCATTGGAAGCTCAAATATTTTCAAATCGTAGGCTTTTGCTGCATATTGTGCAAATAGATTTGGCACCATTCCAAAAAGGTCGGTGGACCCGACAATTCTAGCAATTGCACCAGCACTCGAAACACGACAAACGGTGCTTCTGGATGGCGTTTGAAGCATAGAAAGCTTGTTGGAATTGACGATTTTCCCAGGTTCCATGTTTATTACCACATGGCTTTCTTTGATGATTTGTTTTTTTGTAACTGAGGAGAGGTTTCCGAGGCGAGGGTGATCCTTGCGTACGATTCCAACGATATTCAAAGGACATAAAACCTTGGTGCGCAGGTCCGGCGTTTTTGGAGGCAGCAGAAAAATGGCTAGTTCACTGGCATCGGTAATCAAGCTCTCTTCAATGCTTTTATATAAAGGTGAATAATAGTCGAATGTAATGCCGCTACCTTTTGGCAAGCCGTTAATAAGCGCTGGCATAATAACCTGTTCCATCGGCTCGGCTATGATAAGTCTGAATTTACGCTCAGTGTGGGCGGGGTCAAATTCCACCCCGTCCGAGATGCCGATTTGAATAATGCGCAATGCCTCTCGTACAGAGGAAATCAATTGGTTCGCTTTTGGCGTTGGGGTTACACCGTGTTTTGCCCGGATGAATAATTTATCATCCAGAGTTTTGCGCAAACGAGTGAGAGAATTGGAAATTGTCGGCTGACTCATGCCCAATTGCTTAGCGGCTTGTGAGATATTTCCATTGGAATAAACGGCTTCAAATATCACCAGTAAATTCAAATCCACATTTCGTAAGCTGTTCATTTTATATAGAACTTTCAGTTTGAACGGCGATCGGGTTATTCAAATTCCAAATACTAATCATTTGCAATATTTGGCTATCCTATTTTGCTAAAAGATTCCAGTTTTACTTAAATGTTTTGTTAACTGATGTTTTGCGCCTGCTGTTTGTTGGTGTTGGGCATCGGTTTGGCCTGTAAGGGCTTGTGATTTCTGGGGGAAATGTAAGTTGACTAGAGTTCTTCGTGAATTTGTTTGGGTTATAATCACGATGCTGAAAAGTTCAATCAGCTTGATTTATTCGTTGTTAAGGAAATTCTCGGCTCGTATTCTGGCGTTGGTACTGACCGGTTTTTTTGGTTTTGTATTTTTGCCTATGGCGGCACAGGCGCAACAAATTGAGGTTCAGGGTGCAAACAGCACTATTATTGTAAATGGTGATACGACTCCGGAAATAGATAACGGTTTGGGGAGCGGCGACGGAACCGATTATGGCGATGTTCTTGTCGGTACTAATGCCCCGGGGGGCGGTTTTTTTCTTGTGAACCGCAGCGTGACCACTGACTTAACTATCACCTCCGTCATCGTTACGGGGCCCAATGCCGGTGATTTTGTTGTTTTGGGTTCTCCGGGCGGTTCTGTAATTGCCGCGAACGGGGGGGGAGGGGTCACTTTAGCTCTTGATATCCGATTTGTCCCCGGTGCTGCCGGGGTGCGCGGGCCAGCAACAGTTACCATTGTCAGTGATGACGCTTTCACAAACAGCACTTATTCTTTTAGCATTCAAGGAACCGGCACTGCGCCACCGGAAATAGAACTTGTTGGTCTGAGCAATACCCCGATTGCTGACGGGGCCACAAACCCGAATGCAACAGATGGGACAGATTTTGGACCACAACCGCTTGGTGTTGGTTTCAACCGGAACTTTTTTCTCTCCAATAGCGGGGCTGCTGACTTATTTGTAAACGGTACAGTCACCGTCAGTGGACCAGGGGCAAGTGCTTTTGTTGTTATGTCTCAGCCAACTGCATCAGCCATTGGGGCAGGCAACAACACTTTGCAAATCAGATTTAACCCCAACACCGGCTCCTCAGGAACTATCTATACGGCACAGATTTCAATTCCCAACAATGACAGTGATGAAAATCCCTATACTTTTACAGTTTCGGGAACGGTAGCAGCTGCTGATATGCGCGTGGAGGGTAACAGCACTCTGATTGCTGATGGCGATCTTTTTCCAAGCTCTGCCGATGGAACATATTACGGGGCAGCAGTAGCGCTCGGTAGCTCCACAAGTATCACTTATACAATTTATAATGACGGCATCTCTGACCTGATTTTGCCAGATAATCCAATTGTCAATATTACGGGAGCCAATTCAGGTGAATTTTTGCTCACCAGTGCGCCCACTTCGCCTGTTGCTCCCAGCGGCAGTACAACTTTTACTGTTGAATTCACCCCCGGTGCCACTGGGTTGCGTACAGCACTTATTAGTATTGGTAACAATGACCCGGTTGTGAACAAGAACCCCTACAACTTTGCCATATCGGGCACCGGCACGGCCATTCCTGCCCCGGAAATCAGTATCGAGGGCAACGCTTCTCCGGTCGTTGATGGCACCACCACGACATCCCCCGGTAACCTTACGAATTTTGGTTCGCGAACAGTTGGCGCGAATTACCCGGCTACTTTCACCATCAACAATGAAGGTAGCGATGTTCTGATATTATCGACCATCAATATTGCGGGCAATCCACTCGATTTCAGCCTTCCCGCCGGCCTGAGCGTTCCTGTGAACATTGCCGCAGGTGGTTCGTATAATCTGGTGATCGAGTATAATCCGATAGTTGCAGGAACTACGAGTGACGCTACGGTTACGATCAATAACAACGATTTTACTGGCGGCGAGGCTACCTATACTTTTGCCATATCGGGCACTGGCACTGCCGCTGCAATTCCGGATATGGGGGTTGTTGATAGTTCAAACACTCTATTAATCCCCAATGGAGACACAACCCCCCAGACCAGTGACGGGACAGATTTTGGTTCATCAGCGATTGGCACTGATACAGACAAAGACTTCCTGATCCTCAATGACGGTTCAGGGGATTTAAATATTACCGGGTTGGTTACCATTTCAGGGTCAAGCGATTTTACTGTCATCGGCCAGCCGGCCTCGCCCATCACGTCTGGCAGTTCAACTCTTCGGATCAGATTTACCCCGACAGGGGTCGCGCCAAGTACTGCAACGGTTACTATTCTTAGCAATGATCCAAATGACAGTCCGTACGAATTTGCCATTCAGGGCAATGGCGTTAACGCCAACGCTGAGCTAACCAGCCAGATGATTGGCGATTTTCTTGGTGCCAGAAATATCATGTTGCTCAACAATCAGCCCGATATCACCCGCCGCCTTACTCGATTAAATCCGGGTGCGCAGGCTCAAAACAATATTGGTGTTTCAGCGCTTGGATTTACGGCGCAATTGCCATTTCCGATCGATGTAAGCATCAGCCAGAACCTGATGTCGTATGCAGGCAGCTCTCGCTCGGTTATTGGAGTAGATGATGCAGCTATTCCAGACATTAACAGTTGGGACATCTGGTCTGAGGGAAATATAGCTTTATTTGATAGCAATTCCGGCCAAAGAGGAAGCATGGGCGTTGTTCACGCCGGTGTTGATTATCTGTTGAACGAGGATGTTCTGGTGGGCCTGCGCGCGCAGGTTGACTGGATGAATCAGGATTTTGCCGCCACCTCCGGAACCGTAGATGGAACAGGTTGGATGGTGGGACCATATGCCATGATCAGGCTGGACGAGAATTTCTATTTTGATGTCAGTGCCACATGGGGCCAATCCTATAACTTTATCTCTCCGTTCGGTACGTATATTGATGAGTTCAAAACTACGCGCTGGATGATCAACTCTAGTCTGGTTGGTGAATTCACACGTGAGAATTGGACAATTATGCCCGCCCTGTCATTTCTCTACATCAACGAAAATCAGGGTGCCTATACGGACAGTTTGAGTGTTTTTATCCCAGGCCAGAATGTTGCGCAGGGAGAAATCAAATTTGCACCGCGTGTGTCCTATACCAGCAGGCTTGAAGATGGGTCGGTGCTGATACCATGGGCAGAACTTGCAGGCGTTTATAGCTTTGCATCAACCCCGGCGAACAGCGCCAGCTCGCTTTCTGCAGCCATGTTGGGCCTCACCGGAAGTGTGCAAGCTGGCATTGATTATACAACTTCTGAAGGATCGCTGATTAGCATTTCAGGACAATATGATGGAATAGGCTCAAGCGCTGACAGCTTCGGTTTAAGGTTGGGAATATCAACGACGTTAGATTAAGCCTTGCTCCTCTAAAGACCAAAACTACTTCAAATACCATCCCCAAGGGCTGTTGCCGTCAAAACGAGTGATTTGTTTAGTTTCGAGGTAGTTTTCCAATCCCCATTTGCCAAGTTCACGCCCAATTCCGGATTTTTTGTAACCACCCCAGGGGGCCTCGACAAATGTGGGTTGCGAGCAGTTAATCCAGACGATGCCAGCGCGAAATGCCCGTGCGACACGTTCGCAGCGTGCATTGTCTTTTGACATAACGGCCGCCGCCAAACCAAATTCACTATCGTTGGCAAGCCTGATAGCTTCGCTTTCACTATTGAATGATTTGACGCAAACAACAGGACCAAAAATTTCTTCCCGCCAGATTGTGCTGTTCTCGTCCACATCGGCAAATATGGTCGGCTTGATAAAATATCCCTTGTTAAGCGCTGGTTTGTCGCCACCTGTGATCAAACGCGCACCGTCTTTAATACCTGCTGAAATATAGCCCAAAACCTGATCATATTGTTTTTTGTTAACAACGGGTCCAAGCAAAACGCCCTCGTCCATTCCATCGCCGATGGTAATTTTTTGAGTTTCTTCTTTCAGACGCGCCAACAATTTTTCATAGATTGTTTCTTCGACAATAACCCGCGATGTGGCCGAGCAGACTTCACCCTGGTTCCAAAAGATTCCAAACATAATCCATTCAACTGCCTGATCTAAATCGCTGTCGCCAAACACTATAAAAGGGGATTTTCCACCAAGCTCCAACGATAGATTTTTAACGCTTGAAGCGGCCGATTTCATAATACTGGACCCAGTTGTAACCGACCCGGTAAAGGCGATTTTATCAACATCAGGGTGCTCGGATAAGGGTTGGCCCGCAGATGTTCCATAACCGGTCACGATATTTAAGACCCCATTCGGCAACCCGCATTCTTTAGCAATCTGGCCAAGCTCTAGTGCAGTTAATGGTGTAACCTCTGATGGTTTTAACACTATTGTGCAACCGGCAGCCAATGCAGGTGCGACTTTCCATGACGCCATCAATAACGGATAATTCCACGGGACAATTGCACCAACTACGCCAACTGGTTCTTTGACCACATGGGTTTTAAAGCTATCGTCACCAAGGGCAATTTTTTCATCCGGCGCATTATGCAATTCTTCAGCGAGGTCGGCGTAAAAGTTAAAACATCCGGCGGTATCTTCCATATCCCATTGGGCTTCGGGGAATGGTTTTCCATTGTCCAGCACTTCCAATCGGGCCAATTCGTCGGTTCGTGCTTCAATCTCGGCGGCAATTTTGCGCAAAATTATCGCTCGCTCCATACCGTTCATATTTGCCCATGGGCCGGAATTGAAGGCATTTTTTGCGGCTTGAACTGCTGTGTCAATATCAGATGCCTCAGCCGAGGCAACGCGGTGAAATATTTCCTCGGTCGCCGGGTTGATTACATCAATCATTTCGCCGGACTGTGCCGCAATCCACTCACCGTTTATGAAAAGTTTTGACTTCATTGTTATTTCCCCACCTGTCGTGTGTTGAAGCAATTTACTCTGGCGTAAGGGCATCAAGTGCCCAGTTCAGGCAGGATTTATCTCCCGCCGCAATTACTTGTCCTGACCAGTTAAGTGTAATGTCTTGCCCGTTCCAATCGCTCATATGACCACCCGCACCAGAAATAACGGCCGCGTTGGCAAAAACATCAAAAGGCTCGTATCCGCAATCAATTGCAATGTCGGTTCGGCCAGAAGCGAGCATGCCATAGGCAAAACAAGAGCCACCATATTGCACATAGGGCACCTGTTTGCGCAGGTTATCAAATCTTGCCAGTTCTGATCTGGACATAAAATCCGGGGAGCTACAGGTGACAAAGGCCTTTGATAAAGCAGTGCACGATTTTACCATGACAGGCTGGCCGTTTCGTTTGGCAAACTTGTCTGTCACGCCTGTCCAGCGATCGGATGTTGCGGGGTGGTCCATCACACCAACAAAGGGTTTTCCCTTCCATGCAAGGCCAATCAACGTTCCATAAACCGGAATTCCGGCAATAAATGGTGCCGTGCCGTCAATCGGATCAAGCACCCAGACAAATTCGGCATCCAGATCGGTATTTGTAAATTCTTCACCCATAATGCCATGGTTGGGAAACGCACGGATAATCATTTCCCGCATTCGTTTTTCAATCGCTTTGTCGGTATCCGTGACAAAAGAAGCGTCGGCCTTCATGTCAATATTTATGGATTGATTTGCCGCCACCAGCAGCATTTCGCGGCTGGTATCGGCCAGCTTTTCCGCAAATGCCAAAAAGTCCTCATGTGGCGGGGAAGGGTGCTTCATTTTAATATTCCCTAGTGGGTCAGTATTTGACTAAGGAACTGCTTGGTTCTCTCGTTCCTGGGATTTTCAAAAAAAGCTTTCGGTTCAGCTTCTTCAACAATTTCTCCCTCATCCATGAAGATGATGCGATCCGCCACCGATCGGGCAAAACCCATCTCGTGGGTGACGCAAATCATCGTCATGCCCTCTTTTGCCAGATCGGTCATTACCTCCAGCACTTCGTTGATCATTTCAGGATCAAGCGCAGAAGTTGGCTCATCAAACAATATGATTTCTGGTTTCATACAAAGTGCGCGAGCAATGGCAACCCGCTGTTGCTGTCCGCCTGAAAGTTGCACCGGGTATTTGTCGGCCTGCTCGGCGATTTTTACCCGTTCCAGAAAATGCATAGCGGTTTTATGGGCTTCGGGTTTTTTAATTTTGCGCACAAGCCGTTGCGCCAACATCAGATTTTTTACAATCGTCATATGTGGAAACAGATTAAAGCTTTGAAACACCATTCCAACTTCACGGCGCACGGCATCAATGTCTTTGACCTGATCAGTCAGCTCTTTGCCCGCAATAAAGATATGCCCTTCATTGTGCTTTTCCAAGCGATTGATGCAGCGGATCATGGTTGATTTACCAGAACCTGACGGGCCGCAAACCACGATACGTTCGCCCCGTTTTACCTCCAGGTTGATATTCTTCAAGGCTTGGAAATCGCCAAAGAATTTATCGACGTTTTGCATCTTGATCAATGTTTCGCTCATAGGGACCTCACGGGTTTACATAATGGCTAAGGTATTTTTCAATCCGGCCAAAGGTTTTCTGGATAACCCATGTCAAAATCATATATATGATGGCGAGCGATATAAATATTTCATATGGCGCAAAGGTTTGCGCAACGATTGTGCGGGCAATGCCTGTCATATCCAGTAGGGTAATTGTGCTGGCCAGCGATGTTGCTTTCATCAGGCTGATAAAATCATTGCTGTATGCGGGCAATGCAAGCCGGGCGGCAATCGGGGTAGTTAAATAGATAAACTTTTGTTGAGCCGAAAGCCCAAGAGCAGAACCTGCCTCAAGAATACCGTGATCCACTCCCAACACTCCGCCGCGCAGAATTTCGCATACATAGGCCCCGGTATTCAAGGTTAGCGCCACGACGGCACAACCAAATGGCTCGCGCAGAATGGGCCAAAAAATGCTATCGCGAACAAATTCAAACTGCGGCAGTCCGTAGTAGATGATGAAAATTTGCACCAGAATGGGTGTGCCACGAAAAATGTAAATATGGATCTGCGCCGGCCATGAAAGATACCATTTTCCACTTAGCCGCATCAGCAAAAGGATGACCGCAAGGATAAGGCCTAAAATTGCAGACAGGAGCATCAGCTGGAAGGTAATTCCTATGCCAGATAGAATTTTGGGTACGCTTTCGGTGATTAGGGTCAAGTCCATGACTTAGCGTGCGCCCTCACCGGTTCTTGCTCCGAATTTTTCCATCCACATAACCGACAAGGTTACGATGGAGGAAAATGCCAGATAGATGCCACCGACCACGATATACATGGTGAATGGTTCACCTGTAGTGCCAATGGCTTGTTTGGCGACAAAGAAAGTTTCGTTCAATCCAATGATCGAAATCAATGCTGTGTCTTTGATTAGAGACAGCATGTGATTGCCAAAGGGCGGCAGAGCTAATCGCCACATTTCCGGAATTCGAACATAGATAAAGGTTTGGAAATCTGACATGCCAAGGGCACGAGCGGCTTCAATACTGCCTTCCTTGACCCCCAGGAATGCCCCGCGAAAGGTTTCTGTGGCATAAGAGCCCACGATCAACGCAATGGCGATTGTTCCGGCCCACAAGGGGGGGACATCAACAAATTTTGTGTCAGGGCTAAAAATTTGAACGATTGCAGTCAGGGTAATTGCCGAGCCGAAATAAAGCAGCAGAATTACCAGAATTTCAGGTGTGCCGCGAAAAACTATAGTGTAGGCACCGGCGATTTTATGCGCCACGACGTTGTCTGATAATTTGGCGGCCGCGCCGATGAGGCCAAAGATAACCATTAATATTAGCGAAAAGAAAAACACCTGAAGGACAATCATTGACCCCCAGAAATAATCATCCCACCATCCATCTACGGCTTCCATTGTTCTCTCCTGGAACTAGGCGACTGCCTAAGTTTGTGGGGCAAAATATTCCTTGCCCCACAATTTTTCTCAAAGGTATGGAGTTATTCTTTTTTAAAGGCCTAAAGTTATTCTTGGCCCCATTCTGGATTGTGGATCGGGAAGGGGAAGATTTTCAAGGCATATTCTTCCAGTGATCCATTGTTGATCAATTCGCGAATTGCAGCGCTTAGGCGCTCGCGCAGTTCATCTTGACCCTGGCGCAAGCCAATGCCAACACCAATACCAAAGAATTCAACCTCACTAATTGCCGGGCTGACAAAAGCGAATGCATTGCCTTCGTCCTGACTTAAGAACCTGAGTTGAGCCTTCATCGGGTTGGTCATGATCATATCAACACGCCCGTTTTGCAAATCCAGATAAAGCGGTTCAGAAGCGTCATAGAGCACAACTTCGGCACCTGGCAGTTTGGCTTCAAACCAGTTTGCATAAGTGGAAGCTCTTTCAAGCCCCACACGAAGGCCGTCAAAATTTGCGGCAATCGGGTCACCAGATTCGTCAAACAAATTTAAGTCAACATTAGCTTTACCAATCAGGCGGCCAATTGAATCACGATAGGGACCGGAAAAATCAATTTTTTCCATACGTGAATCAGTGATCGACATTGAAGCAACGATCAGGTCGAATTTATTGGCCAAAAGTGCGGGGATCATGCCGTCCCACTGCTGGCAGACAAATTCGAGGTCAGCACCAAGGATTTCGGCAACCCCGTTAGCAACATCAACGTCATATCCTGCCAATTCGCCCTCAGCAGTGCGGTAGTTAAACGGTGCATATGTACATTCCATTCCGACCCGCAATGTTTCTGTCGTGCCATCTTGTGATGCAATTGTTGTAGAACTCGTAGCAAATAATGCAACGACCCCGATGGTCAGTGATTTAAGTGATAGTAGTTTCATAACATCCTCCTTGGTTGATTGTGGTTTGTTATTGTTTTTGTTAGCGGTCGTTTGCGACAATTGCGTCAATCGTTTCCACTACACGGGTAATCTCTTCGTCGGTATTGTAATGGGCCAGCCCAATACGCACTACGCCCTCGTCTTCCGGGATATTGAGAAAACGGGTTGGCTCGTATGCGTAATTGTGGCCATGCCAGACAAATATCCCTGAATTTGCTAGCGATTTGGCAATCTCGGTTGGCTTCAATTTATTGTGGCGTATCGAAATGGTTGGCACCCGCTGGTGCACGCGATTGGGGTTGGTAATACCGTATATTGAAATACCGGGAATATGAGCCAATCCCTCAATCAGGCGGTTGGTCATTGGTTCCTCAAAATTTCGCGATTGTTTATAAGCCTCAGAAATGAGTTCGCGCTGCGATCCATCCGGAACGGTTCTGCGCCCCAGATCTTCAAAATATGCGACAGTTGCCGACAGTCCGGCCAAAAGTTCGAATTGAGGTGTTCCCGCTTCAAACCTATCTGGCAATTCGTCTGACACACAGCGCCCTTTATAGGGGTGGAGCGCGGCCAATACTTCTTCTTTGCCCCATAAAATTCCCAAATGTGGCCCAAAAAACTTGTAAGACGAACAGGCAAGAAAATCGCAACCAAGCGCTAGGACATCTATCAGGTGATGGGGGGCCAGTTGCACAGCGTCGACAAAAACCTGTGCGCCTGCATCGTGGGCCATGCGTGTTAACGCTGCAATATCATTGATTGAACCGGTCATGTTACTTGCGTAGTTCAGGCACACGAGTTTGGTTTTTTCGCTCAACGCCAATGCCAGATTTTCAGGCTCGATCAGCCATGTTTCTTTGTCAAAATCCACCCACTTTATGCTTAGATTCTTGTCTTTGGCGATTTCGAGCCAAGGGCCAATATTTCCCTCATGTTCAACACGCGAGACAATAATCTCGTCGCCGGGCTGGAAATCACGGCAAATGCTACGGGACAAATGAAACGTCAAAGATGTCATGCTTTGACCAATAATTATTTCTTTGCATGAACGCGCACCCAAGAACACGGCGGCATCCTGATGTGCTTTCAAAGTGACTTCGTCAGTGCGAAGACTGGTGGTGAAGTGACCGCCCATATTGCTGGCATTGGTCAGCATATAGTTGGCAACCGCTGTGGCAACGGATGTAGGGACTTGCGTGCCCGCTGGATTATCCAGATAGACACGTTTCTGAGCATTGTCAGTCTGTGAAAGCGCTGGAAACAGCGCCCGAATATCGGCAATTGGAAACGCCAAAATCCACCCCGTTTTTTGGCCCCGTCCTTATCTTAGGACTAAGGCTGCGCTATACTGATAGTATTTCGTGGATATTCAAATATGGCTATCATCCTAAGGGATGATGCGTGCTGAAGAGGAAATTATGTGCTGATTTCCATCATTTTTTGAACGAAAAGATTAAACAATTCAACCTGAGAAGATATGCGCAATCTGGCATAAATATTACGGCGGTGGGTTTTAACGGTAGGCAAAGAAATCTCCAGAGCCACCGCAATAGCCTTGCTTGAGTACCCGTTGAGGATTAGTTGCACCACGTCCTGTTCGCGCTCGGTCAACACGTCTTTTCCGAAATCCAAAGTCCTGAATGCAAGGTTTGGGTCAGTCTTTGACGCATCATAATCCTGTCCGAAAATTTCAATATGTTTTATAACGGCGCTTGATATTGCGGGGAAAATCGATTTCAGGCCGACAGAAAATTTCTGTGCGTGGTCGCCCTCTTGTGTATTTAGGAAACATAACTCCACCATCGTTTTATCAGGAAGCCAGATCAGACCTAAACTCTCGGCCATTTTTTTGGGCCAACCGGGCGTGCGGTAGCCGATAGTCTCTTGATCATCAACCCAAATATGAAACTCGCTCTGGGCAATTTCGTCTTTCATTCCCGTGTGTAATAGATCTCCCATGGTATAAACACCTGTAGCCACACTATTTTGGAACGCGCGGTAAACTGGATTTATGACATAGGAATATTTTAGGTAGTTTTCGATTCCAGGCTGGAAGTTTTGCGCTTCTTTGAAGCAGCCCAGAGAAATTGGTGCACTGTTCGTACTATAAACACAGACGAAAAGCCCATCAAAAACAATATGGTTACAAGTTAGATCGGCAATTTTTGAGAAAAATGATTTTGACCCGATTGCGCTAATAATATCCGCATAGAAGTTGCTGTCAGCTATAGGCAGCATCGGATCATTGATGGCTATAGCCATAAGAGCATTCTCTCTTTTTAGTACTCCCCAAAAAAATACGGGCTCAGGCTCAATCGTTGATCATTTGGCGCAATTGTCAAGTTGATTGCTTCTAAGGGCGCTTGCATGGTTTTCCTGAATAGGGGCAAGTCTGAAGTCTAATTTAACATGGGTAATATTGCATCTTGGTAATATTGCATCTTATTGTTCCA
>CAZMVQ010000057.1:13772-15335 GCA_964569865.1 uncultured Devosia sp. | reverse complement strand
ATTCCAAGGGTCAGGACCTATTAAATTCGCAACAGATGAATATAATAAAGCAATTCCATCCCTTCCCAATCTGTTATATATCAATATCCACTAGTGCAAAATGATCAGATTTAGTAAGTCCGCCCTCTAGACACGGACCTAAGGATAACTCGCCAATGCCCGCCTCAACCATCAACGAAGCAGAAGTCAAAAAATTCTCGGACCTTGCCGAGCAATGGTGGGACCCTGCCGGCCAGTTCAAACCTTTACATAAATTCAACCCGGTTCGTCTGGCCTATATTCGCGAGCAGATTCTTGATCATTTCAACCTTGATGGAACCAAGCGCTTCCCCTTTAAGGGCATAAAAATTCTCGATGTGGGATGCGGCGGCGGCCTGCTATGTGAACCCATGGCCCGTCTGGGTGCTAAAGTTACAGGCATTGACGCATCAGAGCGCAACATTGCCATTGCCAAAATTCACGCCGAACAATCAGAACTGAAAATAGATTATATCGCCACCACCTCGGAAGATATGGCCGCCAGCCCCAAAAAATTTGATGTGGTGCTAAATATGGAAGTTGTCGAACATGTGGCCGACGTTCCCCTGTTCCTCAAAAGCTGTTCGGATCTGGTGACACCGGGCGGGCTGATGTTTATTGCCACCATCAACCGCACAGCCAAAGCCTATGCTCTGGCCATCGTGGGGGCTGAATATGTGCTTAAATGGCTGCCAAAGGGAACCCATGATTTTTCAAAATTCCTCACCCCTGAAGAAATAACTTCGATCATAAAACGTCACGGCATGTCCATTCGCGACAAGACCGGGGTTAGTTTTAATCCCCTGCATGACCACTGGCGCAAATCCAGAGATATGGCGGTAAATTATATGCTGCTGGCTGAAAAGAAATAGGGATCAAAGATCCGCAAATTAAAGATTGCAGATCAACGACCGCAAATCGAAGGTTGCAAATCGAAGATTTTAGTTTTGCTCTTCGGGTAATGTTGGCAAAGCTATTATTTCCACGCCATCTTCAATGAGGGCGGCGGTTTCATCCGGAGTTGCTTCTCCATAAATGGAGCGGGCTTTGCTTTCTTCTTCGTGAATTTTGCGCGCTTCAACGGCAAAATCTTTCCCCACATAATCGGATTCTGCGGTAATTTTCTCCCGCAGTTTTCTGATAATTTTTTGCAGTTTTTCCTGATCGGGATGCCCCAAAGAAACGGTGAGGGATTGTTTGTTATCCCCGGCCTGTCCATCAGTTTGTCCGCCAGCAATTGATTTTTGCTGTTGTTGCTGAGCAACCACCAAATCATCACCGCTATTACTTTTGCTGCCAACTGATGGAGCCATCAAAGCCTTGGAAACTTTTGAAACATTGCAAAGCGGGCAGGAAACGATGCCAAGACCCGTTTGCTCATCAAAGGCCAGCGAGTTTTTAAACCACGCTTCAAATTTATGGCTATTTTCACAAATCAACGAATACTGAATCACAACACTTATTCCCTAAGCAAAACAAACTCATCATTAATGCAGGCAAGACATTCACCATAGGACAATTATGGTTAACGCATAAACAAATTTT
>CAZMVQ010000057.1:10752-13672 GCA_964569865.1 uncultured Devosia sp. | reverse complement strand
ATATTTTTGCAGATCGATATTTTTGATAGCACTGTTTTTTAACGCCGGAACCGCCGCCCTCACCTGTTCAATTTTTTCAAGGTCGATTTTTGCTACAATGATTGCGCTTTCGTCTCCTGAGATATGACTAATAATTTTCCCCCACGGATCAATAATCATCGAATGTCCAAAAGTCATACGACCATTTTCATGTTCGCCACCCTGGGCGGCAGCCACAATATAACATCCGGTTTCTATGGCTCTTGCCCTTAGCAAAATCTCCCAATGGTCACGACCGGTAGGAACGGTAAAAGCTGCCGGAACAGATATGATTTGCGCACCCGCTAATGCCAGTTTTCGGTAAAGGGAAGCAAATCGTAAATCATAACATATGCTCATGCCAATTTGAGCCAGATCGGTTTTTGCATTTACGATCCGATCCCCACCCACATAATGGCGGCTTTCCCGATAGGGGCGATCCCCGACAAGCTCGGCATCAAACAGATGGATTTTGTCATAAAAATCGACAATTTCTCCATTTCGGTCAAACAAAACACTTCGGTTGGCAAACCTTGGTTTTTCGCCGTTTTGGGTGTTGTTGGCTTGATCTTTAGCCACCGCAACAATTGCCAGCGAGCCAATATGAAGAAACAAATTATTTTCTTTAGCGATGGCAGCACATTGGATCAGGGCTTCATTATTGGCATATGGATGCGCGATCTCAGCCAATTGATCAAAATTCTCGGCAAACGCCACCGACATTTCCGGAGTTAATAAATATTGCGCGCCCTTGGCTGCTGCCTGCTTTGCCAGATTTGAAATTTCTTTAATATTTTTTTCAGGGGAAATGCCTGAGCACATCTGCGCGGCAGCAATAATCAGATTTTCACCCATGATAATTCCTTAAATATCTCGCCAACCAACTTTACATTCTTAGCATCTGATCGAGCTTGCCGTCCCTGTCCAGCGCTGCCATTTCATCATACCCCCCGATAAGTACCCCGTCGATAAATATCTGGGGAACCGTATGACGTCCCTTGGTGCGCTGCACCATCATGGCTCGTTTTTTCGGGTCCTCAACATCCACCTCAAAATACTCGACCTTTTTTTCGTCCAGCATTGCCTTGGCTGAAAAAGAATAACCGCAAAACTGGGTGGTGTAGATTAGAACTTTTGCAGGTTCTGATAAATTTTTAGGGGGTTCAATATCTGACATATTCTGGTCCTGAATTTTATTTTTTTAGATTTCTTCATCATCAATGCCAATTACAACCCGCGAAAAGCTGATCACATCAATTCTCTCAACGCCGTTTTTTTTCAGCTCGGCACTTATGGCATTAACGGTCGAGCCGGTAGTTATCACATCATCGACGAGTATCACCCGCTTTCCATGAAGTTTTTCCAACAATTGCGGCACTACGGCAAAAGCACCCTTAACATTTTTTTCCCGCTGTTTTGCAGAAAGACCTATTTGCGCTCTTGTGGGCTTAACCCGCCGAACAAGCATTGGCTCAATTTCAAGCTCCGTTTGGCGAGCGATGGCTCTGGCCAGCAAGGTCGATTGATTATAGCGCCTTTGCCACTGCCGCCCCGGATGCAAAGGAACCGGCACAAGTACGGGCAGGTCTTGTTGTACAGGCAGATCCTCTTGTTCAGGGCGGTCTTGAGGCACAGAAAAATCGCCAAACAATTCAGCCCCTGCAAAAACCATCATCCGGGCGCAAAAACCTGCCATTTCCTCGCGATCACCAAATTTCAAGCGCGAAACCAGCGTTCTTGCCACTTCGTTATGCACAAGGGCCGAACGGGCCCGATCAAATATTGGCGGATTGGCAATCGCCTGAGCGCTTATCGCCCCTTTTCCCGGAAAATATTCAAACGGTAAACCAAGCACCGGACAAAGGGGATGGGTAATGGGGCGCATCTTAACCCAGCATTTTGCGCACAATACATCGGCCGTGCCGGTTACCCCGCCGCAATGCATACAGACGGGTGGATAAATAAGATCAAGAACAGTTGATCCAAAGCGCTTAAAACGCTCCATTACGTTTGCCGAGCCGAATAAAAAAAAATTTTGACACTGATTTGATCTCTGTCCATAACTGGATCATTGCATGCTGGTGCTGCTTTTGTCTCGTTTGCAGGCAGCACACATCACCATTTTTTCTCAGAGTTTTTCATGGCTATTTCAAAAAATACCCAAACACCCGCTGTAAAAGCACCCGATGCTGCAAAGAAGCCCGAAAAACTTTTCGATCGCGCAAAAATCGCCAGAAGTTTTATCAATAACCGAACAGCAGCCAAACCCGATTTTATTACGTCGATTGTGCTGGAAGATCTGGCTGATCGGCTTGCGCCCATTTCCAAAAAATTTTCCAAGGCTTTAATTCTTGCCCCCGACATCACTCATTTGCCCAAGGTTATAGATTCAGCAGAGCACAAAATTGAATTTGATTTTGCACCAACCCTTGTCGGGGATAAAAACACCCGGATTTTTGATGTGGAAAATCTGCACCTGCCAAACGATAATTATGACCTGATAATTTCACTGTTTGATTTGGGTTTTACCGACAATGTTCGCGGGTTTTTACACAGGATTTATCAAAATCTTATCCCTGATGGATTGTTTATTGCTGCGTTTTTGGGGGGAAGTAGCTTAAGCGAATTACGCAATGCCTGGCTTGAGGCCGATGCAAAACATTTGAGCGGTGCCAAAGTCAGAGTTGCCCCTTTTATAGATGTAAAAGACGCAGGGGCTTTGTTGCAAAACGCCGGATTTGCATTGCCGGTTACCGATAAGGAAACGCTAAATCTAACCTATGCCAGCCCATTGCATCTAATGGCTGAAATCAAATCTTTAGGAGCTGCCAATCCGCTTGCAGCAACCCCGGCGACTAAAACTAAACAGAGTGAAACGCGACGGAGTGCAACTCGACCGAGT
>CAZMVQ010000057.1:9378-10652 GCA_964569865.1 uncultured Devosia sp. | reverse complement strand
GAGTGCAACTCGACCGAGTTTAATGGGTAAGGATCATCTTGCCAGCGCCATTGCTGCCTATCCGCGGCTTTCAATAGCAAATGATAGTCGGGTTCCTGCCACCATTGAAATTATCTGGATGAGTGGCTGGTCTCCCCATGAAAGCCAACAAAAACCTCTAAAACCGGGTAGTGCTCAAATCAGCTTGAGCAATTTTTTGAACGACAAATCCACATGAGGTGATTTATAGACTGGAGGCGGCATCTGTGATTGCTCCGCCTGCACCTTCGGTTGTAGAACCAAAAACATTTTGCAAACCATTGCCAAAAGCGGTGAAAGATGCAATGGCCGCAACTGCCATCAGGGCTGCAATCAAACCGTATTCGAGCGCGGTTGCGCCACGTTCATCCTCAAGAAAATTTAGTATTGTTTTGCCAAAATTTGCCATTTTTCTGCCACCAGATAATATTCGTCACAATAAATCACACAAATGCGCAATTAAGGGTTTATCCGCCGCAGGCATGGCATATTTGCCCAATCTGTTCGCCCTGACCCATTTTAATGCCATATGTTCTTTAGCAATTGGATCGCCCTGCCATTTCCGGCAGATAAAAAGTGGCATTAATAAATGAAAATTCTCATAAGAATGGGAGGCAAATGTTAATGGCGCCAGACAGGCTCCCTTAATATCAATTCCCAATTCTTCATACAGTTCGCGGGCAATCGCTTCTTCTGGAGTTTCCCCGTTTTCGATCTTTCCCCCCGGAAACTCCCATAACCCGCCCATTTCGCCCCCCTCTGGCCGCTGAGCGATTAAAACCCTTTGATCCATATCAATCAGGGCGCACGCCACCACCAGAACCTGTTTCATTATTTTCCCACCAAATAATAGTATTTGTAAATTTCTTCAAACCCCATGGAACGATAAAGCCTGACCGCTACTTTATTATCCACCACCACCTGCAAAACCACCCGCTCAGCCCCGTTTTCAGTGAACCACGCATCTAGATAATTCATCAGCAATCGGGCAAAACCTTTGCCCCTGTGCGCAGGATTAACCTCCAAAGCAAAAACACTTCCCATCCCATTTTGACAGCTGGCATAAACCGCCCCGATTATTGCACCATCACTTTGCACAAGAGATAGACCAACTGCGGTGAAGGGAAGTTTTTCCATCATCAGGATAAATGTATCAGCATCTTTTCCCTTGATATTTTCAAGTGCCAATATTTGTTTTTGCCATTTTGAGTCAGTGACTAAGTGCTCAATTATCCGAAGATCTGGCACATCAGTTT
>CAZMVQ010000057.1:0-9278 GCA_964569865.1 uncultured Devosia sp. | reverse complement strand
TCTGGCACATCAGTTTTTGAAACAACAGATCCAGCAAATTCCAGCACCAGCGTATTTCCCTGCCGCTCAAAACCCTGATCAATCAGGAATTCAACAATTTTTGGCGGCGTTGTCGGCGTCACCCGAAATCGTGGCGCGATGCCTTTATGTTGTGATCGCTGCCAATGAATATGCAGACGATTTTCAAAATCCAAATGATCATCCCGATCCAGCGCCTGCAATGAATTGGCCCGCCCGGTAAATCCGTTGGCAAACCGCCACACCCAACTGCCATCATTTACGGTTTCAAGGCTTGGCCGATTGGCCAGCAACCCCTTTTCGATTTGATGAATTTTAAAAAAATCCAGATGCTCGACCATCAATCTAGCTCCGATAATCCCCATTAATTGAAATATATCCGTGAGTCAGATCGCAGGTAAAAACCCTTGCCTGTCCGCCCCCTATTCCCACATCAATGGATATCTTCAGCTCTAAATTTTTCATATATTCGCTAGCGGATGCTTCAGAATATTCTGTTGCCCGCAGCCCATTTTCAGCCACAACAATCTCGCCGAACTTAATGGCAAGCCGATCCCTGTTAGCCGGCTCCCCTGCCTTGCCCACCGCCATGACGATACGGCCCCAATTGGCATCTTCTCCGGCAATCGCGGTTTTTACCAATGGGGAATTGGCCACAGAAAAAGCAATGGTTTTGGCGCTGGCATCGCTGGCGGCACCGCTAACTTGAATTTCAACGAATTTACTTGCCCCTTCGCCATCGCGCACCACCTGCATGGCCAGATCAAACAAAACATCACCCAACGCTTTGGAAAACGAGGGCACCCTTGCATCATCCATGCTGACTATTGCTTTGATGCCGCGATTCTTTGACTTGCCGGTGGCAAATACAATCAGGGTATCAGAGGTGGAAGTGTCGCTATCAACCGTGATGGCATTGAAAGAGGTTTTAACCTGATCCTGTAAAATCCGGTTCAAAACCGGCTTGGCAATCGCCATATCGGTAAAGACAAATGAAAGCATGGTCGCCATATCCGGCGCAATCATTCCTGAACCCTTGGCAATGCCCACGATAGGCACCTCCACCCCATCGTCCACGAACGTGGCCATGGCACCCTTGGCATAGGTGTCGGTGGTCATTATTGCACAAGCCGCCGCCTCAAAATCCGCAGGCGCACCGTCCTGCATGGTTTTTAATGTATCAAGCACCGGTTGCGGGTCCAGCGGTTCCCCGATTACTCCGGTAGAGGCCAGCATGATTTCGCGCGGCAGGATCTGCTTTTCCTGAGCCACATAGCTGGCAATTTTATCAACTGATAACTGCCCTTTTTTACCGGAGAACGCGTTGGCATTACCAGCATTTACCACCAGCGCGTGCGCATGTTCTTCTTTCAAAGCACTTTGGCACCATTCCACGGGGGCTGAGGCGCATTTGGAGCGGGTAAAAACCCCGGCCGCAACAGTACCCTTGGCAAATGTAGCCAGCAGAATATTGGCGCGCTCTCCATAGGTTTCCCCGCTTGCGCCAATAAACATTTCAACCCCGTCAACTGGCACAGTTTTGCCAAATTGTTGCGGGGCTAAAGGTGAAATTTTTAATTCCTGCACAAAATTTCCCTCAACCAGAGCACTATTAGGAACAAGTTAGTTCCCTAGTTCTGGCCCTGTCCTCGTTCCAACACGGCTCTGACATTGGGATCGATCACTTCAATTTGGGCTGAAGTTTTCAACTCTTCCACCGTGTTGTCAAAGGCTTCGATCAGCAATTGCTGGCGAATTTGTTCTGCAAGTTGCTCAAACGGGGGAGGCTCGCTCTGTCTGCGCTCTTCCAGTTTGATTATGTGCCAGCCAAACTGGGTTTGAACCGGATCGGAAACTTCCCCCAATTCCAGCGCAAACACCGCATCCTCAAATTCTGAAACCATCTGACCTCGGCTGAAAAAGCCCAGATCACCACCATTTGGCCCGGAAGGACCAGTAGATTTTTCTCTGGCCATATCTTCAAAATTGGCCCCGGCATCCAGTTCTGCTTTTACCCCTTGCGCATCTTCAACACTGGCCAGCAATATATGGCGAGCCCGTAGCTGCTCTTGCGGAGCCTGCTCCGCAATTAGCGTTTCATAGGCAGCTTGAACATCTTCATCAGAAATTTTCTCATTGATCTGGGTAACAAAAAAAGCGCGGCGCAGCGCTCTTTCTTCCAGATAGCGCAAACGCCTTTCAAACACTTCCCCCTGATTAAGCTCAAGGGTGCGGGCGGCATTGGCCATTAATTTCATGTCAATCAACACACCTATAAGCAATGCCCGCTGCTCTAGAGGTGGAATAGACCTAAGGTCCTGCGCCATGTCTTCGGCGGCAAATGCCAACTCACCCTCGGTGATGGCAACCCCGTCAATCACTGCAACAACTTCATCGGGTGAAATCGCGGGCAGGCTCACCTGGGCAATAGCGCTAGATGCCATCATCAGGCTAATACCAAAAGCTGCAGCTATTACCGCCCTGCCGCCGTTTTTTTTACATAGGGCAACTAACATTTAAATTTTCTCCGGTTTCTGCAAAGACAAAATGATTATATCTCTTATTGATGTCTTGCAGTTTTATTTTCGTTGAAATTTTAAATCAAACTCGTCGAAAAATCCGACGAATTGGCATAAAATCCACTCAACTATTCAACTCTGATTTGTTCCACAAACTCCAGCGCTAATCTTTGGACCATTTTGATAGCGTTGACAAGAGAGTTCGCCGCTCTTACATCTGGCTGCCATTCATAGCCAAGGGCTATAAACTGCCTAAATTGGTTAAGGATTATGAATTAACAAAAGCTCCAATTACGCAAGATTTTTTGCAAGAGTCATTAAAGGAAATACCAAATGGTTGTCGCAGCGCTAGCCCGCAAAATTTTCGGTTCCTTAAACGACCGGCGCATCAAAGCCTACCGCCCGATAGTTGACGAAATAAACGCCCTGGAGCCGGAGCTGGAAAAACTCTCCGACAGTGAACTAAAAGCCCGCACCTTTAATATGCGAGCGCAGGTTAAAGAGGGTAAAAAACTTGAGGATCTGCTGGTCCCGGCTTTTGCCACTGTGCGCGAAGCCTCAAAACGTACCCTAGGCCTGCGCCATTTTGATGTGCAAATGATAGGCGGCATGGTGTTGAATGAAAACGCCATTGCCGAAATGCGCACCGGAGAAGGCAAGACCCTGGTTGCAACCCTTGCCGTTTATCTCAACGCCCTTGAAGATAAGGGCGTGCATGTGATCACGGTCAATGATTATCTGGCCCAGCGCGATGCCGCATGGATGGGGCAGATATATGAGTTTTTGGGTTTAAGCGTTGGCACCATAGTGCACGACATCACCGAAGAGCAGCGCGCAGCGGCCTATGCGGCTGATGTGACCTATGGCACCAATAATGAATTTGGTTTTGATTATCTTCGCGATAATATGAAGCATTCGCGCGCCCAGATGGTGCAGCGCGGCCACCAGTTTGCCATTGTGGATGAAGTGGATTCAATTCTGATCGATGAGGCACGGACCCCGCTGATTATTTCAGGCCCCGCCGAAGATCGCTCCGAACATTATATCGCCATGGATAAATATATGACCCATCTGGAAGATGGCGATTTTGAAATGGATGCAAAAACCCGCACCGCCACCTTCACAGATCAAGGTATAGAAAAATTTGAAGCCTTGCTTTTGGAAGATAAAATGATCGTTGGCGGATCCCTGTTCGATGCAGAAAACGTTTCATCAGTTCACCACCTTAACAATGCCCTGCGTGCCCATAGAATCTATAATCGGGACAAGGAATATATCGTCAAGGATAATCAGGTGGTGATCATTGATGAATTCACCGGTCGCATGATGCCCGGCCGCCGCTATTCCGATGGTCTGCATCAGGCCCTTGAAGCCAAAGAGGGCGCGCAAATTCAGCCGGAAAACCAAACCCTTGCTTCAATAACATTTCAAAACTATTTCCGACTTTATAAAAAACTGGCCGGCATGACCGGAACAGCTGATACCGAGGCCGAAGAATTTGGGGACATTTACAATCTTGAAGTTGTATCGGTTCCAACCAATGTTGAAGTTGCCCGCGAAGATGAAGATGATGCGATTTTTCGCACTACAGACGAAAAATTTGTCGCCATCGCCGAACTGGTAAAAGATTGCCAGACGCGCGGCCAGCCCATTCTTGTGGGTACGACCTCCATCGAAAAATCTGAAATTCTGGCCAAAGAGCTTGAAAAAATTGGCACCAATGAGATTAAAATTCTCAACGCTCGCCATCACGAGCAGGAAGCGCAGATTATCGGGGATGCGGGTCGTCCCGGAGCGGTAACCATCGCCACCAATATGGCAGGTCGTGGAACAGACATTCAGCTTGGCGGCAATCGCGAACTAATGATTTCCCAGCAGACTGAAGGGCTTGACGAAAAACAAAAACAAAAAAAGATCGAAGAAATCGACGCATCGATCAAAGTCGAAAAAGAAAAGGCCCTTAAAGCCGGCGGGCTTTATGTAGTTGGAACCGAGCGCCACGAAAGCCGGCGCATCGACAATCAGCTTCGTGGTCGTACCGGGCGGCAGGGTGACCCCGGTCACTCTAAATTCTTCTTGTCCCTGCAAGACGATCTGATGCGCATATTCCCGATTGAACGCATGGATTCCATGCTGGAAAAACTAGGGCTTGAACACGGCGAAAGCATCACCCACCCATGGGTGACCAAGGCCATTGAAAATGCCCAGGGCAAAGTAGAAGCCCGCAACTTTGATATACGTAAAAACATCCTCAAATATGATGACGTGATGAACGATCAGCGCAAAGTCATTTTTGAACAACGTCTGGAATTGATGGACGATGAAAATGTTTCCGACACCGTTGCCGACATGCGCCATGATGTGGTTGACAATATTATCGCCAAAGCAATTCCTAATCGTGCCTATCCGGAACAATGGAACACCGAACAGCTAACCGAAGCGGCCAAAACCTATCTCAATGTCGAGGTTCCGGTTAAGGAATGGGCGGAAGAAGAGGGCATAGAAGTTGATATCATCCGAGAACGTCTGGTTGATGCCGCCGACGCTGTGATCGCCGCCAAAGCCGCCCAATACGGCCCGGAAGCCATGCGTCAGGTTGAGCGTCATTATCTGCTAAGTTCAGTTGACGGGCTATGGCGCGAACATTTGATTACTCTGGATCATTTGCAAAAAGTTGTGGGTTGGCGCGGGCTGGCCCAGCGCGATCCCCTTAACGAATATAAACAAGAATCCTATGAACTGTTTGAAAAGCTGCTGGACAATCTGCGCGAGCTGGTCACCACACAGCTAGCCCACGTCAATATTCAGATTCAACCCCCCGGCACTCAACAGGATGCACAATTACAAAATGCACAATCAAATGCTGAGGAAGTTTTAGAACCACTTTCTGACGAGTTGATGAAAAGCACCCGTCGCAATGAAAAATGCCCCTGTAATTCGGGCAAAAAATTCAAACATTGTCATGGTCGACTATAGATAAAAACTGCATAAAAAAACTTATGCCAAATTGTCGGCATTCCCTCTGTAACTTTGCTGCAAGTTTACTGTAATTTGTCTAAAATTTTAACAGCTTTTCCAGAACTATTTTCATCAATGGTCTTTAAAACAAATTGTGTCATTCGAAGAATAAATCTTCGATTTTTGTGATCTCCAAATCTGGGGCGGGGTAATTCCTGCCCCCTTTTTTTTAAGTCAAATTTGGCATCTTTTATATCTCTGCCCTTGCACCTAATCTCAAACTGTCCCAGAATCCAAAATCAGTATTTGATTTTAGGAGATACCCAGTTTGACCAGTCAGCAAATCATCCTTTTTGCCCTGATCGGGTTCGTATTGGTCGGCCTGCTTTGGGGCCGCTGGCGCTATGACCTTGTGGCCTTTGCCGCTCTTGTCGCCGGGGTAATCCTTGGAGTGGTTCCGGCAGATAAAGCCTTCGCCGGATTTGGCCATGAAGCAACTATAATCGTTGCGTTGGTGCTGGTGATATCGGCTGGCTTGATGCGATCGGGCGCCGTTGACCTGATCACCAGAGCCGCCATTGACCGCACCCGTTCATTAGCCGCCCACATTACCTTGATGGGAATTTTGGGCGGGGCATTATCAGCCTTCATGAACAATGTTGCAGCCTTGGCGTTATTGATGCCGGTTGATATGCAGGCCGCTCGACAGGCCGGTCGCCCCCCGGCCCGTTCGCTCATGCCCCTGTCCTACGCCACCATTCTTGGCGGCATGGTCACCCTTATTGGCACTCCCCCCAACATCATAATTGCATCCTATCGCAACGAGGCCCTTGGCGCTCCTTTTGCCATGTTTGATTTCGCCCCCGTCGGCCTGGCGGTTGCCCTTGCCGGACTGGCCTTTATCGCGCTTGTCGGCTGGCGCATGATCCCGTCCCATTCTGAAAAAACCGGCCCCATCGAAGACATGATAAAAATCGAGGATTATGTTGCAGAACTTGTGGTGCCAAAAGAAGCGAAGATCATCGGTCAAAAAGTCAGAGACCTCGATGAAATTCTCGAAGATAATGATTGTATAATCCTTGGCTTGGTCCGAAAGGGAGAGCGCCTTCCCGGTCGTGCCCGCCGCATAGAAATTGCAGCATCGGACATTTTAATCATTCAGGGCGAGGCAGGGGCCTTAAACTCTTTATCCGGCGCTATCTCCATAAAATTTCAGGGAAAATCGGGCCAGATAGCCTCCCTTAATTCCGAGCAGACTTTAGCCGAAGCCGTTGTAACCGGTGACAGTCAACTGGTTGGACGATCAGCAAACGACATTCAATTATTGCGCGCCCACGGGGTCTCGTTAATCGGGCTTTCGCGCATGGGAAAAACTGTTCGCGAACGAGTTCGCCGCACAAAATTGCGTGCCGGTGATGTGCTGCTTTTGCTTGGTGATGCCACCAGCATGAACGCGGTGTTTTCCCGCCTTGATGCGCTGCCTCTGGCCGACAGAAACCTCAACGTCACCCGCCATGACAAGGCATGGGGAGCCATTGCCATGTTTGCCTTTGCTATCGGGTTGGGAGCCTTTGGTTTTATACCCCTACCGATTGCCCTTGCTTTGGTGGCAATCGGGCTGGTTCTGTTTGATATATTGCCCCTGCGCGAACTTTATGACAGCGTTGAATGGCCGGTAATTGTCCTGCTTGGCTCCATGATCCCTCTTGGTGCCGCCCTTGATGCCACCGGCTCCACTCAATTGATCGCTGGCTGGCTGGCCGCCGCCACTTCTGGCCTTCCCGGATGGGTGGCATTATCGGTGATCCTTGTCACCACCATGACCCTTTCCGACGTGCTAAATAATACCGCCACAACCATCATTGCCGCGCCCATTTCCATTCAATTGGCCAATACTTTGGGGGTTAATCCGGACCCGTTTTTAATGGCAGTTGCCATTGGAGCCAGTTGTGCGTTTCTCACCCCCATTGGCCATAAAAACAATATGCTGATCCTTGGTCCCGGCGGTTATAAATTTGGCGATTACTGGCCCATGGGCCTGCCTTTGGAAATCATTGTTACTGTCGTTGCCGTGCCTATGATCCTTTTAATCTGGCCCATGTAAAAGCTTGACTACACTTCTGATTGGTCACGGCCTGCGACATAATGTCTATGGTAAAGCGGTAAGGGTTTAAACGCCTAAAAGCTGCCACTATTTAATATATAAGAAATTGCTAAAATATGCTGTTTATTTCATGTATTATTGATTACTGTTTTATTGGGAATTGATGAGCAAAGAAAGCCTTAAAAAAATGTCCGCCAGCAACACAAGCCCTGATCCAAAGAAACCTTTTTACAGCCGTATTTCCAGACGGCAGCTTTTGCTTGGCACCGCAGCCATTGGCATAACGGGCACCGCCGCCGCATTGTTTTTCTCTCCCGATAGCATGGCCAAAAGCATCGGACAAAGCGAAAACCCACTGGCAATCCCCCCACTCTTGAAAGGCAGGATGGAAGGGGCAACACGAGTTTTTGATCTTGATATTCAGGATGGGCAGACCGAGTTTTTCTCCGGATTGAAGACCAAAACCCGTGGCATTAACGGCTCGTTCCTTGGGCCGGTATTATCCCTGAATAAAGGTGAAAATACCCGTTTCAATGTCACCAACTCCATAAGTGACGATACCACATTGCACTGGCACGGGTTTAATCTTCCGGCAAAATCCGATGGCGGTCCCCACCAGGTTATTACTCCGGGGACAACATGGTCCCCTGAATTTGAAATTCGCGAAAATGCCTCAACCCTTTGGTATCATTCTCACCTGATGCATAAAACCGCCGAACAGGTATGGTCGGGCATAGCAGGCATGGCAATTGTTAATGATGAGGAAAGCCAGGCTCTCGGACTACCCAATAATTATGGCGTTGATGATATTCCAATCGCCTTGCAAGACAGACGCATCCGCCAGAACGGAGATATGAGCTACAACCCCAATCCCCACGACAATAATATGGGAATGATGGGCGACATCCCCATGGCCAACGGCACTGTTGGCGCAGTATTTAATGTCACCACCAACCTTGTTCGTTTGCGCCTTCTAAATGGGGCAAATGCTTCAATTTATACGCTCGGCTTTATCGATGGCCGTAATTTCAAGATCATCGCCTCTGATGGTGGCCTGCTTGAAAAACCGGTCGAGGCCCAACTTGTGCAGATTGCGCCGGGCGAACGGGTGGAGATAATTGTCGATATGTCAGACAAAACCAACACCATGCTGGCCAGTTTTACCCGTTCAAACACCGGAGATCTGGGGCTTCAGTTTCCGTTTTTACAATTGCATCCAACCGAAGAGCTGCAAAGTTCAAACCCGGTTCCTGTAACCCTTGCTTCCATGGCGGCCCCTGATGTGAGCACAGCCATAAATACCAGACGTTTTGTTCTTGGGGTTCGCGGCATGATGATGGGCGGGTTTACCATCAACGGTAAACAGATGGATATTGATGTAATTAACGAAACAGTACCTGTGAACACAACCGAGATCTGGGAAATCGTCAATGAAAGCCGCATGGCCCATCCATTACATATCCACAATACCCAGTTCAGAATAATTGATCGCAACGGCATTGCACCGCGCCCTGAAGAAGCAGGCTTAAAAGATACTGTATTGCTGGGAGCTGTAGATACCGTTCGTATATTGATACGCTTTGATGAATATAGCGATGCCGATCGCCCCTATATGTATCATTGCCATATTCTGGAACATGAAGATGCGGGAATGATGGGCCAGTTTACGGTTGTTTAAA
>CAZMVQ010000056.1:0-16163 GCA_964569865.1 uncultured Devosia sp. | reverse complement strand
TGCGGCCCCCGAATTCTTTCGGGGGCCGCAGATTGCTCTAAGGAGTGAATTTGCCTAGGATCTGATCGATGAAAATATTATTGATTGAAGATGATCGCGAAGCGGCAACCTACCTCATGCAGGCTTTGGATGAAGCGGGCCATGTGGCTCACCATGCAGCGGATGGGGAAACCGGCTTCGCCATGGCCTCCGGCATGGATTATGATGTCCTGATAATTGATCGCATGCTGCCTAGGCGCGATGGAATTTCAATTATTGAATCATTGCGCGCCGAAGATAATCGAACCCCGGTACTCATTCTTTCAGCTCTTGGTGAAGTTGAAGACCGGGTAACGGGGCTGCGCTCCGGTGGCGATGATTATCTGGCCAAACCCTATGCCTTTTCTGAATTGCTGGCCCGTGTCGAAGTATTGGCCCGCCGCGCCAGCCCGATAGAGGCAGCATCGGTTTTTCAGGTTGGCGATCTGACCCTTGATCGCCTGTCACGGGCGGTAAAACGCGGGAATGAAAAAATTGCCCTGCAACCGCGCGAATATCGTTTGCTGGAATTTTTGATGAAATATTCCGGGCAGGTGGTCACCCGCACCATGTTGCTGGAAAATGTCTGGGACTATCATTTTGACCCCCAGACCAACGTCATTGATGTGCATATGTCACGCCTGCGTGCCAAAATTGATCGTGGTCACAAGACCAGTTTATTGCAAACCATACGTGGTGCCGGATATATGATCCGTGCATAATTTCTTAAAACTCTGGCGAACTACGACAGTGCGCCTGACGGCGCTGTTCATTCTTATGTTCGTGCTATTTTCTGTGGTTTTGCTGGGCTATGTGGGGTTTCAGGCCTCTATTGAAATTCAACGGGTGCAGGCCCGTGATGTTACGTGGGAAATTCGCCAACTGCGCAATCTTGACCGTCAGCGTGGGCCAAGGGCCTTGACCATTGCCGTGCAGCGCCTTTCCAATCAGCCGGGCCGTGGCATTTATTATCTTGGCAATCCCGCCGGGGAAATGCTGGCGGGGAATTTCCGTTCGATTCCCAGCTACGTTTTATTGGAGCCTGGCAGATATTCTTTTTCATATTCCCCGCTACAAGCCTTTGAGGGTTTAGCAGATCCGGAGGACCCCAACAGCCCCGAGGCCATTGAAAGCAGTCAGCGCGGGCAAAGAAATGCTCAGGCGGTGGTTCGTTCCATTATGCTTGAAAACGGCTTCAGACTGGTGGTGGGGCGCGATATTGTGCAGCGCCGTGACTTTACCAGAATTATTTTTCGCACGATGCTACTTGGGGTTATTGGCATTATTCTGCTTGCGGCCGCTGCCGGAATTTTAACGGCTAGACGGGTCCTTACCCGCATTGATTCCATCAACGCCACCACCAAACAAATCATGTCCGGCAATATGTCCGAGCGGGTGCCAATTACCAAAAGAGACGACGAATTTGACCAGCTATCCACTGGTCTCAACGATATGCTCGATCGGATTGAAAAACTTATGCAGGGCCTAAAAGAGGTGACGGATAATGTTGCTCACGATTTAAAAACCCCTCTTACCCGCCTTCGTAATCACGCCGAAGCCGCCCTTAGGGATGGCAGTTCAAATGAAGATCACAAAAAAGCTCTGGAAAAAACCATCAACGAAAGCGACCGACTGATTTCCACATTCAATGCCCTTTTGTTGATCGCTCGTGTTGAGGCTGGAGCCCATTCGGATGCTTTGAAAAAAGTGGATGTTTCGCGCGCCGTTATTGATATTTGCGACCTTTATAGTCCGGTGGTTGAAGATGCGGAAGGAGTTTTGGTAATGGATATTGAGCCAGATATTCATTTGAATTCAAATCGGGAATTGCTGTCTCAAGCGTTGGTAAATCTGCTGGAAAATGCCATAAAATATAGTCTTGGGGATGATACTAAAAATTTAGATAATCCTGACAGCAATAAGATTTTGGTTAGCGTTAAGAGCGAGGGGCAAAATATAAAGATTTCCGTTTGTGATGGCGGGCCCGGTATTCCCGCCAGTGAGGGTGAACGGGTGTTGCAAAGATTTGTCCGGTTGGAAAAAAGCCGCACTGAATCCGGTTCAGGCCTTGGTCTGGCATTGGTGGTGGCGGTTGCAAAACTTCATCGCGGTAATTTTAAGGTTGAGGATAATTCTTCACAACATGCTTCAAATCCAGCAGATCGCCCCGGAGTATGCGCAATAATTAGTTTGCCAAAAACTCTCTGATCGTTCAGTTTGGACCCGTTGAGTTTTGGATTTTACCTGCATGATAGACCAGCTTATTCCCAAATTTTTTCCTCTGCCGCCCCTTCCGGCGAATAGCGCATTTGACCTGTGGCTTGACGCCCTGGAAAAAGATAAAAACCAGACAATTCATAATGCGCTGCCCCTGCTGCAACCCTTGTTTTGCGCATCTCCTTACCTGTTTGATCTGGCCAAAAAAAACACCGGGTTTTTGCTGGAAATATTGCAACAATCGCCTGAAAAATCTTTGAGCGCAATTCTCAAATCCGTAGAAAAATTGCCTCACACAACAATTGAAGAAAATCATATTTCAAAGCATCTTCGCCTCGCTAAAGCTAAAGTGGCATTGCTTTGTGCCATTGCCGAGACCGGGCAGGTTTGGTCCAGCAAAAAGTCTTCGGCAGCGCTTAGTGACTTTGCCGATGTCAGTTTGCAGGCGGCGTTGCAATTTTGCATTGATGAGGCGCTTAGGGCCGGGAAAATTAGCGCGCCGGATCAAGAATTTTCAGCAAAAAACAGCGGAATTTGTATTTTAGCCTTGGGTAAACATGGGGGCTGCGAATTAAATTATTCGTCTGATATCGATGTTGTGGCGTTTTTTGACCCCTGCAAACAAACTCTTTGCCCGCCGCAAGATGCATCAAGAACCTATTCTAAAATCATCCAAAAAACTGCCGCTTTGATGCAGGATCGCACAGGTTATGGTTATGTGTTTCGCACTGACTTGCGCCTGCGTCCTGATCCGGGATCAACCCCGGTTGCCCTGTCCGTTGATGCGGCATTGACCTATTATGAATCCAGGGGCCAGAACTGGGAGCGCGCCGCTTGGATCAAGGCTCGGCCGGTAGCTGGTGACATGGAAGTTGCCAAAAAATTTCTAAATGATCTTTCCCCTTTTATCTGGCGCAAACATTTGGATTTTGCCGCTATTGCCGACATTCAGGCCATGAAGCGTCAGATCAATATGGCGCAAAATGTCGGCGAGGAGCGCTTGGGGGGGCACAATGTAAAACTTGGCCGAGGTGGCATTCGCGAAATCGAATTCTTTGCCCAGACCCAGCAATTGATTGCAGGAGGGCGCGAGCCGGAACTAAGGGTTTTGCCCACTGGCACGGCTCTTGAAAAACTGGCTCAAAACAACTGGATTGAAGAAAAAACCGCTCGTCAGATGATAGATGCCTATTGGTTTTTGCGGGCCGTAGAAAATCGTCTGCAAATGCTCAATGATGAGCAAATTCACACCCTGCCCATCGACCAAACCGGTTTGAATTTAATTTCTTCGCTGATGGGATATGAAAACCTGAAAAGTTTTGAAAATGCCTACCGCGAAATTCTTGGCATAGTCACTTCAAACTATATCAGGCTTTTTGCCGGAAAAGATCAGCTTTCCTCCCATTCCGGTTCTCTGGTTTTTACCGGCTCAGATGACGATCCTGCAACTCTTGAAACTTTAAGTGTCCTTGGTTTTTTAGACCCGATCACAGCATCTGCCACAATTAAAAAATGGCATTACGGCAGCTATGCCGCAACTCGCGCTGCGGTTTCACGCGCTCATCTTACTGAATTGTTGCCAAAACTTTTGCAAATCATTGCCAATTCCGGCAGCGCAGATTTGGCTTTGGCCCGTTTTGATAATTTTTTGTCCCGCCTCCCTACCGGTGTGCAATTGTTTGCCATGCTGCGAGCCCATAATCAGCTTTGCCAATTGCTGGTGGCTTTTATGGCCTCTGCTCCGCGCATGGCAGATGCGGTAATTCAGCGGGCGCATGTTTTGGATGGCATGATTGATCCGGCCCGAACAGCAGAAATTATTGACCCTCAGATATTAATGCAAAAGGTTGAGGGTTTTTTGGCTGAGGCGACCGGCTTTGAGGATGTGATAGAGAGGGCCAGAATTATTGGTCAGGAGCAAAAATTTCTTATTTCCGCCGGTTTGATTTCAGGCACTATTTCACCGGAACTGGCGGGCGTTCAGTTTTCTGTACTGGCAAAAACCTTGCTCGATCGGCTGTTTGAAAGGGTTCGCGCCCTGTTTGAGCAGCGCCATGGCACAATTGAGGGGGCAAAAATTGCATTGCTGGCCTTTGGCAGGCTTGGCTCCTCGCAAATGAATGTCGCTTCGGATCTGGATGTGATTTTGCTTTATGAAGTGCCAGATGAAATTGAAAATTCCAATGGGAAAAAACCACTGGATAAGGCCCTCTATTTTACTCGCCTGACCCAAAGAATGATCGCGGCCATTTCTTCCCAGACTGCTGAGGGGGTATTATATGAGGTCGATATGCGCCTGCGCCCTTCGGGCAATGCAGGGCCGTTGGCCACCAGTCGAAAATCATTTGTTTCCTATCAGCATGAAAAGGCCTGGACGTGGGAACATCTGGCCCTGACCAGATCCCGTGTGATTTATGGAGATGGTGATTTTGGTGATAAAATTGAGCTGGACATAAGGGATGTTTTTGCCCGCAAAACAGACGGAAAACAACTGCTAAAGGATGTGGTTGAGATGCGTCAACGATTGGCAAAGGAGCGCCCGTCTCGCCATGCTTTTGACCTGAAATTCATGGAAAACGGGTTGATGGATATCGAATTCATTGCCCAGTCGGCAGTGCTTTTATATCCAAAATTGCTGGTGAAAAATCGCACCGACACCCAAAGCATATTGCAAGTTCTAGCTGATAAAAATCTGCTGAAAGGCGCGGACATTTTGGCTCAGGATTATGAGTTAATGTGCGCAATTGTGCAAATTATAGCAGCGTGCCTAAGTCGGCCATTCGTAGATGAAAGCTGGAATGAAGCATTTAAGGAATTGCTGGCTCGCCTTACCAATTTTGCAGATTTTGCACGTTTGGAAAATCATATGGATAATATTCGCAATCGGGTCAAATCGGCAAATCAGCTTTGGTTTGCGCTCTAAGCTGCCTGTGCGCTTTCCATCTGCTTATCCACGTTCATGTTCATGGGCAGCGAAACAGCAACGGTGGTTCCAATCCCCAACATGCTATCGATTGCCAGTTCTCCGCCAGAAAGTTCAGCAATTGCCCGGGCAATGGCAAGGCCTGTTCCCATTCCTCCCCGCTCCCGGAATTTGGAGGCATCTTCAAGGGCAAATGGCTCAAACAATGCTGCCAGCTTGTCCTTTGTTATTCCTATGCCGGTGTCGGTAATCTCCAGCACTATTCCCTCATTTGCCACCCACGCTCCAATTCGTATTTGCCCCCCGGCGGGGGTAAAGCGAACGGCATTGTCCAAAAGATTGCCGACTATGCGTTCGATCCCGGCGCGGTCACTAAACAATACCTGCTCGCATGAGCAATCAATATCAAGTTTGATACCGCAACGCTTGGCGCGAGAGGAGAATTTTTTTTCTATATCGTGCAGTATTTCACTGATCACTATTTCCTCAGGGGTTAAAATTTTATGCCCCGCTTCAAGTTCGGATAGTTCAATCACCCCCGAAATTGCGCTCAACAATCCTTCGCCAGATTTTTTTATGTCCCTTATGTAGGCTAAATAGCGCTCGTCTCCCACCGGTCCAAATGTCTGATGGGTTATCAGGTCGGCAAAGCCAATTATGTGGTTTAGAGGCGTTCTAAAATCATGGTTCAGATGTGCAAGAAACGCCGCCTTGGAATTTCGCGCTTCATCGGCGCGAAGTTTTTCTTCTCCATAAGCCCGTCGCAGATTGTTTTGCCGATCGCGAAGGGTGGAGATTTGCGCGGCCATTGTGGTGATCAGGTTTTGCTGTTCCACCAGCGCCATGGCTTGATATGAGGCCCTTTCGCTGCGCAAAAACAATGTATACCCGATTGCCGCCATCCCGCTGGCCAATAACAAACAGGTCAATAAAACAAATTGAATTGGCAGCAGGGTTGGAACAAAAGCAAAAATTATTGCGAAAAAAAACAATGCGCTGGCCAGTGTGCAAAACCCGATGAAAACAATCAGGTTAGATGGAAATGGTGCGCGGGCCATCAGTTCTTTTTCTCTGGATTTAATTATACTCAGACCGCTGGCATCAGCGGGCGCTGTTTTGTACAATTCAGGTATTTTTGATTTGACTGGTTCCACCCCTGTCATCACCTTTTTTTGGATGATTTGCCCCTTTGGAAGTGACAACATGAATCATGGAAGGCAGGCCTGTCCAGAGGGGAATTTTGGCAAAATCTGGGCCAAAGCAAAAACATGAGTCAGAAGAATCCGTTAGCGCTAAAAATTTATTTTTGCCGGACGGGTAAATTGATGCAAATGATGCAAAAAATGCTGAATTCAGGTATTTTTGTGGCGAATTTTGCTTGAATTGCACAGCTAACGGCTTCGCGATTCGTTTTAAAAACCGTGAACGTTTAGCGATAGGGTTTTAGATCCAGCGTCTTGTGCTATTTAATAGCGCAACATATTGCTCGCCAAATTTTTCCCTCATATAGCGCTCCTCTCTGGCAACTACGCCAAATCTTAAAATGAGAAAAAATATTGGCCAAAGCAACAAAAACCATTCGCTGGAAAACATAATCCCAACCCCGATCAGCAAAATTTGCATGCCCATATACATGGGGTTTCGGGTGAATTTATAAGGCCCGTCAACCACAACCAAAAGCGCTGCCTGATGGGTGGCAACGTTGGTGCCGGCTTTGGAGAATGTTTTAACCCCCCAAAGCGCCAGCCCTATTCCAACTAAAATTATCGCCAGCCCGCCAAAAAACTGTAGGCTGAAGATACTAAATGGTGCAAATACGCCGAGCGGAAAAATAAATTGTAACAAAGCACCGGCCACAAGGAAGCTCAGCAAAATCAGCGGCGGCGGAAATATTACACCAGGATTTTCATTGTTGTTGGTTTTACCATTTTGATTTTTAGCGTCCCGCTTTTGCTCGCCCATGATTTTCTCTTTAGTTATTTTCCTGTCCTGATACATAGTGATCATAGTCAACACTATCAATCGTCAAGGCTTTCAATTTTTAGGGGCAGGTTAACATGCGTCGCAATAACTTTGTCGCCTTAGATAATTTATTGGCAATCTCTGGCATCTGGATTGAAAAGCTGGCTCGATTTGCAGCGATTATTGGCGGAATTGTTTTGATTGCCATTGCCCTGATAACCCTTGTCAGCGTAATCGGGCGGGCGCTTATCCCCTTTGGCCTTCGGCCCCTGCGCGGCCAGTTTGAACTGGTAGAGGCGGGAACATTATTTGCCGTTTGTGCGTTTTTGCCCTGGTGCCATCTAAAAAAAGGCCATGCCAGTGTTGCCGTTCTTACGGATTTTTTTGGTGCGCGCTTAAACAGGTTCCTGGATTTTGCCGGTGATTTTTTGCTTACGGTTTTAGCATTGCTGATGGCGCGCCAGCTCGGGCTTGGTATGTTTGACAAAATAGAATTTGGTGAAACCAGTTTTTTGCTTCGCTATCCAATCTGGTGGTCTTATGGTTCTGCCCTTTTTGGCCTTTCCATCTGGATAATTGTTGGCATATGGGCTTCGCTTAACAGTTTTAACCGGATTTTTGCCGGTGCAGATATTGGTGATAGCGGTTTCAAAACTGGCTCATCAACAAATTCGGGGTCGGGCAATTGAGTGCGCTGACCATCGGGTTTTTATCATTTCCCGTTTTGATATTGCTGATTTTTATTCGCATCCCCATTGCTCTGGCCATGTTTTTAGTTGGATTTTTTGGCAATTTTCTAATTCGCGGTTCTTTTACGCCGATTTTTTCGCAGATGAAAGATCTGACATTTTCAACATTTTCCGGCTATTCCCTTTCCATCATTCCCCTGTTTTTGCTCATGGGCAATCTGGCAACAATCGGGGGCATGTCGGCTTCTTTGTTTAAGGCTGCCCAGACTTGGCTGGGTCATAAGCCGGGCGGGGTGGCCATGGCCGCAATTGGTGCCTGCGCCGGGTTTGGTGCCGTGTGCGGATCCTCGTTAGCCACCGCAGCCACCATGGGCAAGGTGGCATTGCCAGAGCTGAAACGCTATGGATATTCCAACGCACTGGCCACCGGAGCGCTGGCCGCTGGTGGCACCCTTGGCATATTAATTCCCCCATCGGTCATTCTGGTGATATTTGCCATTCTTGCTCAGGTTAATGTGGCAAAACTCTTTGTGGCAGCGATAATCCCCGGTGTTATTGCTGCGTTAGGATACATGCTGGTTATCAGGATTTATGTGCATTTCAGCCCGAATAGCGCCGGGACTGCACCAAGAGAACCCTATAGTGCCCGCTTCATGGCTTTGCTCAATATCTGGCCGGTATTGCTGATTTTTACCCTTGTTATCGGTGGCATATATTCCGGGATTTTCACCCCTACAGAAGGGGCGGCGATTGGGGCTTTGGGAACAGGCCTTATTGCCGTTTTTTCCGGCAAGCTGAATTTTTCTGCCCTCAGTAATGCCATCCTTGAAACTGCGTCAGTGAGCGCAATGATTTTTTTGATTATCTTTGGCGCAGCAGTTTTGAATGGGTTTCTTGCCCTGTCAGGTGCTCCTCAGGCCATGGCGCTGTTCATCAGCGAGCAGGGGTTTTCTCCGTGGCTGGTGCTGATTGCTATCCTTTTGCTTTATCTGGTTTTGGGCACGTTGATGGATTCTTTGTCGATGATCCTTTTGACAATTCCGATCTTTTATCCAATTGTTACCCAACTGGATTTCGGCCTGTCCCCGGCTGAATTTGCCCTATGGTTCGGGGTGTTGGTTTTGGTGGTTGTGGAAGTGGGGCTGATAACGCCCCCGGTGGGCTTGAACCTGTTTGTTATCAATAAAATGTCGCCCGATACCAAGCTCTCAAAGACTTATTATGGGGTATTGCCTTTTGTGGTTTCCGATATTTTTAGAATTGCTCTATTGCTAACCTTTCCGGCGATTAGTTTGTTTTTATCTCGCTTGTTTAGCTGAGCCGAATAGCAGCGAATCAGGTTATCGGGAATTGATTATTTGGAATAAGGAACATTGCCATGAATATAATTTATAGGTTTTTCGGCGCTCTATGCCTTTGGTTAATTCTCATTGTCCCAACCATAGCCCAGCAGGGGGAGCAATTCACCTTGCGTCTGCATCATTTTTTGCCCTCCACATCAACAATTCCAGCCAATGCCATTGCTCCATGGGCCAAGCGGATTGAAGAAGCCTCTGATGGGCGGATAAAAATTGAAATCTACCCCTCCATGCAACTGGGCGGAGCGCCCCCGCAATTGTTTGATCAGGCCCGCGAAGGTGTGGCTGATATCATATGGACAGTGCTTGGATATACGCCGGGACGTTTCCCCAAATCCGAAGTGTTCGAGACCCCGTTCATGGTCACCAATGGTGAAAACACTTCTCGCGCCTTTCAGGAATATATCGAAAAATATGCCATGGATGAATTTAAAGCCGTGCAATTAATTGCCGCCCATACCCATGGTCCCGGCCTATTTCATGTGCGCGAACCGCTTACCTCGCTTGAAGATTTGGCGGGTCGCAAAATTCGCGGCGGTTCCAGAATCATCAATCAGATGCTTGCCGATCTTGGGGCCGAGCCGATTGGTATGCCCCTGCCTTCGGTTCCCGAAGCATTGAGCACCGGCGTGATCTCAGGCACCACCATCCCTTGGGAGGTAACAACAGCCTTTGCCATTAGTGAATTGGTGAGCAACCATACCGGCTTTAGCGGTGCCAATGGTCTTTATACCCAGACCTTTGCTTTGGTGATGAATAAAGACAGCTATAATGCTCTACCGGCTGATTTGCGCCAGATAATTGACGATAATTCCGGCGCTGATGTCGCGGCTCAATTTGGTGCTGCCATGGATGCGGGAGATTTCATCGGCCAAGATGTGGCCCAAAAACTTGGCAATTCCATCATTACTCTGGACGCGATAGAAACTGCGCGCTGGAAACAGGCGGCCCAGCCAACGATTGACAAGTGGATTGAAGAAACTCCGAACGGCAAAATGCTTTATGACGCTGCCAAATCATTGGTTGAGCAATATTCCTCCCCATAAACTATTGATATTTAACGGTTTGCGGGAGAGGACAGCTAATTTTTGATCTGAGCAGTTTGCAGGTATTTTATTATCTAAGTGCCGCAGCATTAATCGGTTTTACCAAAACCTCGGTCGGCGGGGTTGGCATATTGGCGGTTTTGCTGGCTGCGCTGGCCTTTCCGGGCAAGGCATCTCCGGGTATTTTATTGCCGATGCTTATTGTTGCCGACATTGTGGCGGTGATTTATTATCGTCGAAATTGCCAATGGTCCATTCTGATCAAACTGTTTCCGGCCACCATTATCGGGGTTATTGTTGGCTTTTTCATTGTGGATCTTGCCCCCCCTGAGTTCTTCCAAAAACTGATCGGGGCGATAATTCTGGTCATGTTATTGATAAATCTGGCTATTGAATATGGCGGTAAGCGCCAATTTGGGGGCTGGCTGGTAACTTCAATTGTTGGGATATTTGCTGGAGCCGCGTCTATGGTTGCCAATGCGGCCGGGCCGGTTTTTAGTATTTTTCTTTTGCAAATGGGTTTGAGCAAAGAGAAGTTTGTCGGCACCAGATCATGGTTTTTTCTGGTTATGAATATTATGAAATTGCCGTTTTCCGTTAGTTTAGGTCTGATAACACCTGAGACATTGACCCTAAATCTATATGCCATACCGATAATTTTGGCCGGTGCATGGCTTGGCATCAAGGTGCTAAAGATGATAAATCTAAACATGTTCACATGGCTTATTCGCACCGCCGTAATAATTGCCATAATTCGCTTGCTTGTTTTCTAGAGGCTAAAGCAATAAACAAATCAGGTTCGATGATTTTGGAGAACGTGTATGGATTTGGCATTCGTCATTCCCGCCTACAATGAAGAATTGCTGATTGGCGACTGTCTCAAGTCGGTGATCAGGGAGGTTGAGCGCTCTGGCGCTGATGTTGAGATCATTGTTGTCAACAATGCATCAACCGATAAAACTGCTGAAATCGCCAGCAGTTTTGCCGGAGTTAAGGTGGTATTTGAAAGCAAAAAGGGGCTGGTGCATGCCCGTCATGCAGGATTTGAAGCGTCAACGGCTGAACTTGTGGCCAATATCGATGCCGATACCCAATTGCCTGAGGGTTGGATCACCACAGTTTTAACAACGTTTGAAAAACGCTCCGATCTGGTGGCCTTAAGTGGTCCATATGTTTATCACGATATGGCTTGGTATAACCGGGCTTTGGTACGTGGGTTCTATTATTTTGCCTATGTGCTTTATCTTTTAAACCGTTTTGTCTTTAGGGTCGGCTCGATGATTCAAGGGGGCAATTTTGTTCTCAAGCGCAGTGCGTGGAACAAGGTTGGTGGTTTTGATCGCTCAATTGCCTTTTATGGGGAAGATACCGATGTGGCCATGCGCCTGCACAAGGTTGGTCCGGTGAAGTGGACCTTTAAGTTGCCCATGTACACTTCTGGCCGTCGACTTGAGGGGGAGGGGGTTTTTAAAACTGCGGGAACTTATACCCTTAATTATCTTTGGGTGACGTTTTTTGGCAAGCCATATACCAAGAATTATTCCGACGTGCGCCCCCAATAAAATCGCAACAAAATTACAGCGAATTTACAGCAAAATTACACCAATTTTTACAGCAGAACGACACCGCTGAATTTTCTGTTGAAATTCAGGTTTTTGCTCCACAACATATTTGCCCATTTGCAGTGCAAAATCTGTGTTTGTGACTATTATGTGCAAATCAGTGATTTTTGAAAATGAAAAAGCGAAAGAAAATTCGTGCAGAAAAAAGTGCGGGTGCGTCGTGCGCCCACAGAAACTGATGTCGCCAAACTGGCCGGGGTTTCCCAGTCGGCGGTTTCGCGCGCTTTCACCCCTGGCGCGAGTGTGGCTAAAAACACCAGAGAAAAAATTCTAAAAGCTGCGCAAAAAATCGGTTACCAGACCAACCTGATGGCTCGCTCGCTAGCCACCAGCCGCTCCAACATTGTCGCCCTTGCCATTTCCAATCTAGAAAACCCGTTTTATGCTCAGGTGGTCAAAGAGCTTTCGGAACGTCTTCGTGATACCGGTCGCCATATCTTGTTGTTCACCACCAAGATCGATGGCACTGCCGACCCGGAATTGGAGCGGGTTTTAAGCTATCAGGTTGATGCCCTGATCCTCACCGCCACCACCGCCTCCATTGAATTGACTGACCAGTGCCAGAAAAACGGCATTCCCATTGTGCAGATCAACCGTGAGAGCAAGATTTCTGGGATTTCCACCGTCAGGGGAGAGAATCAAAAAGCTGCCGAGCAGATCGCTCAGTTTTTGATTGCCGGAGGTCACAAGAATTTTGCCTTTATCGGCGGCACAAAAGATTCTAACACCAGCCAAATTCGCCAACATGCTTTTGCCTCTCATCTCAAATCACTGGGTTTTCCTGAAGTGCAGGTGGCGTTTGGCGACTATTCTTTTGAAGGGGCAGCGGCTGCTACCCGCCAGATTTTGAACTCCAAAAAACCCGTTGATGCCATATTTTGTGCGTCGGACTATATGGCTTTTGCCGCTTTGGATGTGGTGCGGCGAGAGTTTGGCTTAAATGTTCCTCAGGATATTTCCATCGTTGGCGTGGATGATGTGCCAGAAGCTTCCCACTCCGCCTATGATTTGACCACCTATTCCCAACCTGCCGCTGCCCTTGCAGAAGAGGCCATCAAGATCATTGATCAGCAGATTGCCCATCCGGGTCGCCGGGCCATGCGGCGCGAGGTGAGGGGGGAGCTGATTTTGCGCGGGTCAGCCAGGTTACCCAAAAACTCCATATTTACCATTGATGGAAAAAAAGTCTGGCGCTCATAAATTTACTGTTGCATGCGCATGCAAAAACATCTATTGCATGCGTATGCAAAAAATGACTTTACGAGTGGATGTCATAAAACTTGCAACAGTATAGTTTTTTTCTCAGGCATTAGATTTTATAACAGGCGATAAGAAAATGAGTGTTTCTCAGAGCAAAATGAGTGTTTCTCAAACCACCCAATCCCAAGATACTTCTGTGGGACAAGATACTTCCGTGGGACAAGATGTTTCAGAAGGTGTTTCCGTGGGCAACGACAATTCCTACCAGTTTAACAATGATGATGTGAGCAATCAGATATATCGCAATGCCAGACTTGTGCATCTCAATGATGTCACCCAGTCTCTTGTTGGCCATGCCCTGCGCCGTGGCGAGGTTATTGAGACCAAACATGGCGCTCTTGTTGCCTCGACCGGCAAATTCACCGGTCGTTCGGCAGGGGATAAATATATCGTTATGGATCAAAAAACCACCGATACTGTTTGGTGGGATAATACCAATTCCATGACGTCAAATACATTTGATCTGTTGCTTGATGATATGCTTGAGCACGCCATTGGCCGCACGGTTTTCCAACAACAATTATTTGCTGGAGCGGACAAAAACCATCGCTATGACGTTGAAGTATTTAGTGAAAGTTCTTGGCATGCCTTGTTTATCCGCCATCTTTTATTGCGCCCCAGCGAAAAAGAGCTAAGCAGCTTTGATGCCAATGTAACAATCGTTCATATGCCCGATTTTCAGGCCGATCCAGCTCGTCACGGCACAAAAACCAGCACATGTATTGCGCTGGATTTCTCGCGCAATATTGTTCTGATATGTGGTACTGCCTATGCGGGCGAGATTAAGAAATCCGTATTCTCTCTGTTTAATTACCATGCCCCTGATGCAGATATTTTCCCCATGCATTGCTCGGCAAATGTGGGCAAAAATGATGATACCACCCTGTTTTTTGGCCTGTCGGGAACCGGAAAAACCACCCTTTCAACTTCCCCCGTGCGTGCTTTGGTTGGCGATGATGAGCATGGCTGGACAAAGGATGGTGTGTTTAATCTTGAGGGCGGATGTTATGCCAAGGCCATCAATCTGACTAAAGAAGGCGAGCCTGAAATTTTTGCTACCACCTTGCAGGCTGGTACGGTTCTTGAAAATGTTTCGCTTGATCCAAAAACCGGCGAGCTGGATTTTGCCGATGCCAGCGTTACTGAAAATACCCGAATCGCTTATCCTTTGTCGGCAATTCCTAATCGCGTTGAAAGTGGAATGGCTTCTGTTCCAAAAAATGTTGTACTGCTGACCGCTGATGCCTTTGGCGTATTGCCCCCGATCGCAAAACTGACCCGGGAGCAGGCCATTTATTATTTCCTGTCGGGGTATACCGCCAAACTGGCCGGAACCGAACGTGGTGTGACAGAGCCTCAGGCTACATTCTCCGCCTGTTTTGGTGCCCCCTTTATGGCCAGAAACCCGTCTGTTTATGGTCAGTTGCTGCAAAAACGCCTTGGTGAAACCGGGGCGACCTGCTGGCTGCTTAATACCGGCTGGACCGGCGGAGCCTATGGAGAAGGCAAGCGCATGGCCTTAAAGGATACGAGAAAGATGCTTGAAGCTGCCCTTAACGGTGATCTGGATGATGTTGAATATCGCACGGACGAGGTGTTCGGCTTAAAAGTCCCAACCGCCATTGATGGCATTGAAGATAAATTGCTTAACCCGCAACAGACCTGGCAGGACAGCGATGCCTATGCGGAGCAGGCAGCTAAATTGCTCAAATTATTTGAAGATAATTATAAGAAACTTCGGGCTGCGGATTTTGACTAGGAGCGTTCCCAAAAAAAGTGGGTACCGGTTTTTTGTTTCGGGAACGCGACAAACAAATGTTTATAATCGTTCCCAAAAAAAGTGGGTACCGGTTTTTTGTTTCGGGAACGCGACAAAACAAAATTAAAACTATGCGTACAGCCTTTGAGTGAAATCAAAGATCGCAAGTACACCAATTACAGATTGCCAACACATAAATAGGCAAAACAAACAGGATTTTTAGGAGAAAAACATGGCTTTGATCACCCTTCGCCAGCTTTTGGATCACGCTTCAGAAAACGGCTATGGCATGCCCGCTTTTAACATCACCAATCTTGAAACCATGCAGGCGGTTATGGAAGCTGCTGACAAAACCAACTCTCCGGTTTTGTTGCAGGCTTCGCGAACAGCACGCAATTATATGGGTGATAAATTTTTGCAGCACATGTTTATGGCGGCGGCAGAAACCTATCCGCATCTGCCGGTCTGCATGCATCTTGACCACGGAAACGAGCTTGATACCTGCATGTCGGCTATGGATATGGGCTTTACCTCGGTGATGATGGATGGCTCTTTAGAAGCCGATGCAAAAACTCCCTCCGAGTATGATTATAATGTGTCCGAAACCTCTTCGGTTGTTGAAGTTGCCCATGCTCGCGGAATTTCTGTTGAAGGCGAACTTGGTGTGCTTGGCTCGCTGGAAACCGGCATGGGAGAAAAAGAAGATGGCCATGGGTTTGAGGGCATGCTGGCGCGCAATCAATTGCTGACTGATCCATCTGAAGCGTGTGATTTTGTCAATTGCACCGGCGTTGATGCTTTAGCTGTTGCCTGTGGCACTTCCCATGGTGCCTATAAATTCTCTCGCCGTCCAAATGGTGATATTTTGGCCATGAATGTTATCGAGCAAATTCACGAAAAACTTCCCCATACTCACCTTGTTATGCATGGTGCTTCCACGGTCCCTCAATATTTGCAGGACCTGATAAATCAGCACGGCGGTGATATCCCCCAGACTTTTGGCGTACCGCTGGAAGAGGTGGAACGTGGTATTAAATGTGGTGTTAGAAAAATCAATATCGATACCGATATTCGCATGGCATTAAGTGGCTCCATGCGTGAATTTTTGCTCAATAATCGCTCCTCATTTGACTTGCGCGCTATTCTTAAACCGGGGCGTAAACGCGTTGTTGATCTTTGCGCCAAGCGTAATGAATTGTTTGGCTGCGCTGGCATGGCCGACAAGATCAAACCATTAAGCCTGTCCCAGATGGCAGATCGCTATGCGGCGGGAATTTTCCGCTCCAAAGCGGCCTGAATGGATTGAGCA
>CAZMVQ010000055.1:8834-16212 GCA_964569865.1 uncultured Devosia sp. | reverse complement strand
TAGAGCATTTTCAGGATAAGTGTACGCGGTTATCCGGTTCGAAAATGCGACAAATCAAAGACTTAGAGCCTATCATGTTTTGATTCCATCAAAACATGATAGGCTCTAATTATGGCCACGACCAATTTCGGTAAAGTAACTTCGCCGTGAAATTTCAACGCATTGAATTTGTATCGCCATAAAACTGCTTAACTGAAAAAAATTACTCAGGTTTTATTGCCGGGCGATCACTTAGCTCATAATCGAGCCACCCATAATCGAAGGACTGAACCTGCAAAGGGGTAAATTGAGATTTATAGTTCATTTTTGCAGACCTCTCCACCAGATATCCAAGATAGACAAAATCAAGGTTGGCTTGCCGGGCGCGCGCTATGTGATCAAGAACCATAAAATTGCCAAGACTGCGAGCTTTCAGGTCCGGATCAAAAAAGCTGTAAACCATGGAATATCCATCAACCATATTGTCGCTGAGCGAAACTGCCACTAGTTTACCGGCGTTTTCATCGTGGGAGATAAGGCGATATTCAACCACCGAAGTGCTAACGGCGGTGTCCTCTATCATGTCCTGATAATCTTCTTCGCTCATTTGCGTCATTCCGCCGCCATTGTGGCGGGCGTTCAAATAGCGCGAAAAAATTTCAAATTGCTCATCACTGGCATGAGGCTCAACTACAAGCACCTCTAAATCCTGATTAGCTCTGATAATTCTGCGATGGCGTTTACCGGCAACAAATTTGTCAACACATACCCGCGCTGACATACAGGCAGAACAATTCTCACAGCTTGGGCGGTATATGAGGTTTTGTGATCGCCTGAACCCGTTATCGGCCAGCAATTGGTGCAATCCTTGTGAGCGCCGTCCCAAAAGATGGGTAAACATTTTACGTTCTTCACGATCTGCCAGATAGGGGCAGGGTGAGGGGGCCGTAAGATAAAACTGGGTTGCCTCAGGGGGCGATACACTCATGAAGTTTCTCCGCTAGGCCCTAAAATGGCACTCCATAATACCATGGAGCGACAATTGAAAATACAATCCAGACAATTATCACCAGTGGCGAACCCACCATTATGAAATCCCTGAACCGATAATGTCCGGCACCCATTACCAAAAGATTTGTCTGATATCCAATGGGAGTGGCAAAAGAAGCATTGGCCCCAAGAATAACCGAAACAATAAGCGGCAACGGGTCCATGCCGATTTCTGCCGCCGCCGCAATTGCAATGGGTGTAAACAAAATCGCTGTTGCATTGTTGGACATGAAATTTGTCAACACCGCGACCAGCAAAAATAATCCCGCCATAAACATTCCCGGAGATACTCCGGTCAGGGAGTTGATGGCATTCTGGGCAATAAAGTCTGCCCCGCCCGTTGCCGACATTGCATATGCCATGGCGATGGATGATGCCACCAGCATGACGATTTTGCGATCAATTGCTCTTGCGGCCTGCCGTACATTTAAACACCCCCCCCCAATCATTAAAAACGCTCCGGCGACCGCCGCCACCACCATGGGCACCACGCCACTGGCAATGACAGCTATCGTTGCAACAAAAATCATTTGAGCTTTTAAGGCCATGCCATGGGGCTGCACCTCGGTGCCGCTCCATTCCATTACCAACAGATCGCGCAATCCACGCAGGCGCGAAATTGCACTACGCTGTCCCGAAATCAGTAAAACATCTCCCGCCTCGATCCTTATCTGGCTCAGGGTTTGGCGCGGCATTCTGCTTCGCCTTTCAATGCCAAGAATGGTGCAATCATGCAGAGCAGCAAATCCGGCCTGATCAACCACATTATTTACCATTCGCGATCCGGGCGGAACCAGAGCTTCATAAAGTAAAATTGCCCCTTCCCCTTCTGCAATGGCAGCGGTTGCTTCCCCTTTGTGCTCAAAGGCCCGCCATGATTTTAAGCTGTCTGTAAGCGCATTGCGGGTCGCAGCAATGATAAGAGTGTCCCCGGTGCGCAAAACAATATCCTCAAACGGGGGTAAAAAATCTTCCAGTCCGCGCCGAACCGAACGCACAGTAAAACTTGTCAGATTGGGAAACATTCCAGCAACGGTTTTATCACCAATTAAAGGGTGCCCCGGTGTCAGGCGGATTTCTGTCAAGAATTGTGTCGAACGCGATGGCTTTTTTGATGGTATGTCTTTTTGATTGTCCGGAACAAACAAAGGGGCAATGAACAACACATATATGCCCCCAACCAGTGCCATGGCCAGACCGGGAACCGCAAAAGAAAAGAACCCGATTTCCACTCCGGCCTCGCGCGCAGCTCCAGCTGCCAACAGGTTGGTTGACGAGCCAAGCAATGTCATCATCCCGCCAAGGATGGTTATATAGCTCAGGGGCATCATATATTTTGCGCTGGGTATTTTTCTGCGGTTAAGGATTGAAGCCAAAACGGGAATAAAAACCACAACCACCGGGGTATTGTTGACAATCGAGCTGGCGGCGCCGGCAATTATCAGTAGTACAATCACCACCAGAATTGGATATTTAGGCCAGAGATTTCCCAGATATTCAGCAAGAGAAGCCATGGCCTCGGTTTGAATAAGCCCCTGACCAATCACCAGCAAAGCTAAAATTGTAATCAGGGCCGGGTTTGAAAATCCACGCAATAATTCGCCCGGATCAATTCCACTTGTCGGCGAAAACGCGCCAACCAGCATAAGAGCAACAATGGCCCCAAGGGATACCAGTTCAATGGCTGCCAATTCCATGGCATAAAATACCATAGTCAGAACAATAATTGCAAAAACCAGACCCATCGCTAGATTGCTGGAAATGGCCAATTGGTTGGAATCGGTAAAAATATCAATCATGATATTTTCATCATGGCCTTATTGGTCCACTCATCCAAGCCCGTATTAGCGTTTATATGGTGATTTGCACCTGCAATTACACGAATCAAAGTATGCAAAAATTGTCATATATCATTGATTTATCGATGGTTTTCAAAATCAATGATATTTAACACCGGACAATTCCACCCAAAGAAGCCCTAAATTGCTTCACTTGACCAATGTCGATCCATGGGCGAACGGCGCACCATCAGCACGCCCACAATCAGGTCGTGTAGCATTTGCCGACGAGGAGTAAATAGCGCCACCATCAGTGAAAAGGGTGCCAAAACCCAACAGGTAATCCAAAAAACCAACGGGTGGGCAAATGCTCTCCATCCATCAAGAGGCTGGCCCCTGGTAGGAGTTAAAACAATATCCATCATGCCCATGCCAACGGTGGCCCGTTTTTGCGAGCCAAGAGTTAGGGCATAATAGCCAACAATGGAAACCGGTACTGCAAATACTAAAGCAGGCAGGGCCAGACCCAAAGTGACGATTCCGGCAACAAGCCCCAATATCATCACCGCCGAAACGATGAATGCCAAAATCAACAGATCAATGACATAGGCAAACATTCGCCTTTTCAACAAACTGTCGAACAGTTCTGGATATGATTGCGGATCGGGCAAATCATTGCCTGCGTTTCGTGCCATGTGGTTTTTGTCCCGCTTTGTTGTGATCAGATCAAGAATATTACTTGTGACAGCAAAGATTGGGTGATTTGAGCTGCATTTCAAGTCATTTAGAAAAATGAGCTTGATTTCATTCTTTGTTTTCGTCTGCCTAACTGGATTTTAACATTCAATTTGTTGCCACAAAACCGCAAAAAGGATAGGGGAGGTTTGAAGAACTTTGGAGCCAAAATAATAATGATCAATAAACTTACCCCTGCGATTGCCTTCCTGGCGCTTTTGGGTGGGATTTATGATGCCGGTCGGCTGGCCGGATTTGGCCTTGGTTCTGCCGATCCGTTGCAGATTTATTCGATTTCAGGTTTCACTCTGCTTGGAGTGTTTGCAATTGCCAGAATTTTTTCAGCCGTTGGCATGTGGATAAAATCAAACTGGGGAACTCCAATGTTATTTGGAACCACTCTTATTGAACTGGTAATCTATCTGTCTGGAGTGGCAATTATTGATGTTGGAATTTTTGGGTTTGCATTTCGTTTGATCCAGTTGGCTGGGTCTTTGATGATTTTGATTATTTTATACAAGACCTGGCACAGCGGCAGACATGATTAGAGCTTGAGCCTGATGTTTTGTCTAAAAAATTGCATGGCTTTTAGCCAATGAAATTATTCGCAACAATTATGCTTTGCAAAAAGTAAAATGGTTTACCTTTGGTCAATTAGAGGTTTACCAATTATTCAGGTTACAATTTTATGACCAGGGGTAAGGATTTAGAAAGCCAAAAACACAAACTATCTCAGTAAGATAGTGTTAAGTTTGAATCTTAAACCGATCTTATTTCTCCCTATCTACATTGCCCCTAACAGACACGGAAAAATTCGTGCGTTTTACAGTGAGGCATATTATGAATTTCAAATCGAACACAGCGCAGGTGATAGAGGACGGGCCAGAGGCTCGCACTAAACCTTTATATATTGAAGCCGTATCCAGAGTGGAGCGGCTTCATCGCCGGCTTCTTGACCTGATAAAAGATGAATTTGATCGCATGTCCTGGGATGACATTAATCCAACCCAGGCCATATTGATGTTTAATATTGGTGATGCTGAACTAACCGCCGGAGAATTGCGCTCCAGAGGTTATTATCTTGGTTCCAACGTTTCTTATAATCTTAAGAAGCTGGTTGATATGGGCTATATTTTTCAGGAACGCTCAAGAGCTGATCGTCGCTCGGTCCGTATTAAACTCTCTCCAAAGGGTGAAGAGGTGGCCGAAGTTATTGACGAACTTTATGATCGCCACATGGCTTCAATCGAAAAAGTTGGTGGTCTTGGGGCTGGTGAGTTTGAGCAATTGAATAAATCCCTTGGACAGCTGGAACGCTTCTGGGTCGATCAGATCCTTTATAAGCTTTAATTTTATCAAGAGAGCTGAAAACGCACTGAATTAAAAGTCGGGATTTATCCCGCTCCTTAAACGCTGATCGTTGATCGGCGTTTTTGGCGTTGGCTTGTCCGATTTAGCCAAAGCAGCCCTGTAATTTGAGTGAAACTTGATTATTAATTCGTGCTGAATAAAACTGGGAACGATTCTTAGGAAGTATTGTTCTGGATTTAATATGAAGAAACAAGACAATCAGCGTCAAGACGAGCAACGTGAGATCTATTTCGAATTTATTTCGATGGGCAAGCAGATCAGGGTTGCCGCAATTGACCCGGATAGCGGAGCCGAAGTGGTAATTATTGCCCCCGCCAGCGCCTCTCAACTTGATATGCAGCGTATTGCTACGGCAAAACTGATGCGCAAGCTGGAGCGGGATCAAATTTCCTGACAGATTAAAACCACATTTGATTTTCCGTTGAATTTATAATTTCGAACGTAATTCATCTGCTTAAATACCTCCTTGGATATTTGCTTGGGTTGGCGCATCTTGTGTGATAAGCGATTTTTGAAATTATTTTTGTTTCCGTGCCGCATAAATTTACATGCCATTCCAATTAAATTGTGAGATCAAAATGAGCGTAAAAACTCCAGTTTCAAGCAAGAACACAGCTTCCTCACCATCACCATTTTTCACCCGATCTCTGGCTGAAGCCGATCCTGATATTTTTGCAGCGGTTGGTCTGGAACATGGGCGTCAGCAGGATGAGTTGGAGCTGATCGCATCAGAAAATATAGTTTCCGCAGCGGTAATGCAGGCTCAGGGAACGTTGTTGACCAACAAATACGCCGAAGGCTACCCGGGGCGTCGCTATTATGGCGGTTGCCAATATGTTGATATGGTTGAGACTCTGGCAATTGACAGGGCCAAAAAATTGTTTGGCGCCGAATTTGTTAATGTGCAGCCAAATTCAGGCTCTCAGGCCAATCAGGCTGTGTTTTTGGCGCTGTTGCAGCCCGGCGATACTTTTATGGGGCTTGATTTGAAGTCCGGTGGTCATTTAACCCACGGCTCCCCGGTCAACGTTTCGGGCAAATGGTTTGATGTGGTATCCTATGATGTGCGCAAGGATGATCACCTGATTGATATGGACGAGGTGGAAGCGGCTGCCAAAAAACATAGGCCAAAATTGATTATTGCCGGTGGGTCGGCTTATTCGCGTTATTGGGATTTTGCCCGTTTTCGCCGCATTGCCGATGAAATCGGAGCGATTTTGATGGTTGATATGGCCCATATTGCCGGGCTTGTTGCTGGTAAAGTTCATCCTTCCCCTGTTCCCCATGCCCATGTAACAACCACCACCACCCATAAAACCCTGCGTGGCCCTCGCGGTGGCATGATCCTGTGCAACGACCCCGCTATTGCCAAAAAAATAAATTCAGCGGTTTTCCCCGGATTGCAGGGCGGCCCTCTAATGCATGTGATTGCTGCCAAGGCGGTAGCGTTCAAGGAGGCATTGAGTGATGACTTTAAGGATTATACCGCTCAGGTGGTCAAAAATGCTCAGGCGCTTAGTGCTTCACTAGTGGATAATGGTTTGGATGTGATCTCGGGTGGCACCGATAATCATTTAATGTTGGTTGATCTGCGCAAAAAGAACGCCACTGGAAAACGCGCTGAGGCCGGTTTGGGGCGCGCTTTTATCACCTGCAATAAAAACGGCATTCCTTTTGACCCGGAAAAACCCTTTGTGACTTCGGGCATCAGGCTTGGCAGCCCTGCTGGAACCACCAGAGGTTTGGGCACCAAAGAGTTTACACAGATTGGCGAAATGATTGTTGAAGTGCTCGATGGTTTGCGCGCGGTTGAAATTGACAAAGCCAACGAAACAGTTGAAGCCATGGTAAAGGAAAAAGTTGTTGCCATGACAAAGAGTTTTCCTATTTACCCAAATTGATTTTATCGTTGATTTTTTTATTGCGGATCAAAACAGATGCGTTGCCCCTATTGTTCAAATCTTGATACTCAGGTTAAGGATTCTCGCCCGACAGAGGATTCAAATTCCATCCGCCGTCGCAGGATTTGCGCCGATTGCGGCGGCCGCTTCACCACGTTTGAACGGGTGCAGTTGCGCGATTTGATTGTGGTAAAAAAGTCCGGGCGCAAAGTGGTTTTCGAACGCGAGAAACTGGCCAGAAGTGTTAATACCGCCCTTCGAAAACGCTCGGTTGAAAGCGAGAGGGTTGAGCGGATGATTTCGGGCATTGTTCGCCAGCTTGAGAGCCTTGGGGAGGTTGAAATCGCCTCGGAGCAGATTGGCGCTTATGTTATGGATGGGCTAAAGGGACTGGACGATGTGGCCTTTGTGCGATTTGCATCGGTTTACAAGAATTTTTCAGCCGCTGAGGATTTTGTATCCTTTCTGGCGGCGCTAGACGATGATGATCAGCGCTAGGGTCTGCCAGTTACCTGGATTTGGAATGCGCTGCGAATCAAAAAACCTAGAATGCAAAAACTTAGC
>CAZMVQ010000055.1:5534-8734 GCA_964569865.1 uncultured Devosia sp. | reverse complement strand
CTTAGCAAAAACTTAGCAAAAACTTAGAATGAACAAAATGAACACGAATAAATCGAAGCCATCTGCTGACAAAGAAAATTCTACCAAACCCCATGCCAACCAGCGTGGTGCGGCTCGCCTTGCGGCGGTGCAGGCCCTTTATCAAATGGATATTGGCGGCACGGAGTTGGGGAGCATTCTTGAACAGTTTGATCCGCGTCGAGCCGGGGGAGAAGTTGAGGGTGAAGAATATTTGCCTGCTGATGTGGATTTTTTACGCCAGATAGTTTCAGGCGTGCTTAAAAACCAGCTTAAAATTGACCCGTTGTTAAATCAGAAGCTAAGCGACGAATGGCATCTTACAAAAATCGATTCAACCTTAAGAGCGATACTTCGCGCCGGGGCGTTTGAACTGCTTTATAAAAGGGATATTCCTGCAAAAGTGGTCATTAACGAATATCTGGATGTGGCCCAGGCTTTTTTTGAGGGCGAGGTCCCCGCTATGGTAAACGCCGTTCTGGATAAAATTTCCAAAGAACTGCCCAAAGATTAAACGGCCCATAATTCATGTGATAAGTAGTCACGACAATGTCCAACTCTAAAAATAAAACAATAAAAAATATTACACTATTGTCCATGACTCAGGCCCTAAACGGCTCCAATCAGGGAATTGTTTTGGCTGTTGGCGCTCTGGCAGGAGCCAGTTTGGCGCCTGATCCGGTTCTGGCGACGCTGCCAATAACCGTTATGATTTTGGGACTGGCCCTAAATGCAATTCCGGCAACCTATATAATTCACCGCTTCCAAAGAAAAACCGGCTTTATGCTTGGAGCAGCGATTGCGGCTTTGGCGGGGTTTTCAGCCAGTTATGCCATTGCGGTGTCGTCGTTTTTGATGTTTTGCATTGCTCTTGGTTTTGTTGGCGCTTCTGCCTCTTTTGCCCAGCAATATAGATTTGCCGCGGCCGATAGCGTTGATGATAAATGGAAACCAAGAGCAATTTCATTTGTTTTGCTCGGTGGTGTATTTGCCGGTTTTCTTGGGCCGAATTTGGCGTTTTTTGCCAAGGATCTGGTTTCCGATCAACAATTTTCCGGCTCGTTTTTATTGATTTCCGGCATGGCGTTTTTGACGATGATTTTGCTCTCGTTCAGCTCCCTTGCTCCCACAGCCAAGGCTTCAGGATCAGAAGGGGAAGGGCGTTCGATAAAAATGCTGATCCGCTCTCCGGCCATTTTTGTTCCGGTGCTTTGCGCCATGACAACGTATGCCCTGATGATATTTGTCATGGTTGCCGCCCCTTTGGCCATGGTCAGCGCCTATGGCCATGATGTGCAGGCCGCAACTACCTCAATCCAGTGGCATATCGTTGCAATGTTTGGGCCAAGTTTTGCGACAGGGTTTATTATCAATCGCATCGGCACCCACGTGACTGTCGGTATCGGAATGGTTTTTATAATCATGAGCGCGTTGGTGGCGTTGAGCGGAACCTCCCAATATTATTTTTACGGGGCTTTGGTTTTATTGGGCTTGGGGTGGAATTTTGGTTTTATCGGTTCAACAACCATGCTCTCAACTGCCTATAGCAAAAGCGAAGCGGCGCGGGCTCAGGCCTTGAACGAGCAGGTGGTATTTGGAGCCATGGCAATTTCTTCAATTGGTTCGGGAGCGGTGTTGCAGCTTGTGGGGTGGCGGGCGGTCAATATGATTTCAATTCCGGTGGCTGTATTTGTTATCATTTTGCTGATTTGGGGATTTCGCCTGCATAACAATCGGCCGAAAAAGAAGTCGGTCCTGACGGCTTCAACTATTAGTCTGGAATAATTTTATACCCCGCCAATTTTGACTGAGGCGCAGACGGTTTTGTTTTTGCAGCTCTGCGATTTTGCTTAAAATGCTCCGGTAACAAAATCAAAAAGCAGTTTTGTATTGAGTGCAATCACTATTATAGCAATCAGGATAGCCAGCCCGATCATCCACCATGGTGCGCGAAACACACCCATTTTTTTGCGATCCATGGAAAATATCACCAGCGGCACCACGGCAAACGGCAATTGCAATGACAGCACAACCTGACTTAAAATCAACAGGCTCGTTGCCCCCTTTTCTCCAAACGCATAAATCATGAAAACTGCCGGGACAATTGCCGTGCCGCGTGTAATCAATCGGCGGGCATATAGGGGGATTTTAAGGCGCAAAAACCCCTCCATAATAATCTGACCGGCCAAAGTTGCTGTTACAGTCGAAGCCAGACCTGAGGCCAGCAAGGCGACGGCGAACAAAATTGGCGCAATCGCCGCACCAAGCAGCGGCTCCAGCAATCTATGTGCCTCGGTCAGATCGTCGACCACACCCTGACCGGTATCGTAAAATGCTGCGGCGGCCAGAATGAGAATTGACGCATTGACCAAAAGGGCAAGGCCCAGAGCGAGCGTGGAATCAAGCGCTGCCATTTTTATGGCGTCTTTTTTACCCTCTTCATTGCGTTTGAAGGCGCGGGTTTGCACAATTCCTGTGTGCAAATATAGGTTATGCGGCATCACTGTCGCACCAAGAATTCCCAAGGCCAGATATAACATTCTTTGATCTGTTACGATTTCGGGGGAGGGGAAAAACCCTGAAACGATTCCGGCAATGGAGGGTTGGGCAAGAATGAGCTGCCCGACAAAACTTGCAGCTATAATCAATATCAGAGCGGCGATAAAAGCCTCAAGATACCGAAAGCCTTTTGATTGCAACCACAATATCAAAAACACATCCAGCGCGGTTATCGCGACACCCCAGATAAGCGCAATGCCAAACAATAATTGCAGGCCGATAGCGGTGCCAATAACTTCGGCCAGATCGGTGGCAATGACAGCAAGTTCCGCCAATACCCATAATATGAATGAAACCGGCTTGGAATATTCGTCGCGGCAGGCCTGAGCAAGGTCCCGACCGGTCGCAATGGCAAATCGAGCGCAAAGCGCTTGCAATACTATGGCCATAAGCGACGACATTAAAACAGCCGCCAGCAATGTATAGCCAAATTGGGAACCACCAGCGATAGAAGTTGCCCAGTTTCCCGGGTCCATATAGCCGATTGAAACAAGAAAGCCCGGCCCTAGAAAAGCCAGAAAGCGCCGCCCGAACCGGGCTTTGTGGGGAACAGGAACCGAACGGAAAGATTCGACTAAAGATGGAGTATCACTGGCGAATCTAAAGCCGTCTTTGTTTTTGCC
>CAZMVQ010000055.1:3487-5434 GCA_964569865.1 uncultured Devosia sp. | reverse complement strand
GCGTGAGGCGCAAACAAGCCCGCCAGCGTGAGGCAATGACAAAGCCGGCCGGCGCGAGGCACGACAAAGCCTGCCGGCGCGAGGAAAAGACACATGTCTTGTGTAAATAAGAATGAAAACCCGCCAATTGCGGAATAAAAATTCTAAAATCCTAAATGAAGGCAGCCCTTAGAACGAGGCTAGAATCTGCTCAACAAATGTGCGATCCTGTCCAAAAGATGCGGTGCGTCTGGTTTCCATAGCAAACAGGCGTCCATCTTGAAGAGTATAAATCGCCTTGTCTTTAACGCGTTTATTGCTATCAAAATACACGGCCAGAACGGTTCTTTCAGATACGGTTTTTAGACCAAAATTGGTTTGTTCAATTTTTGTTTCCACATAATAGAACGCAGATTCATTGCCAAAATTACCCTGCGTCTGGGGAGACCCCATCACAGCGACAACCAAATCCTGACTTTGCCCGACCCGCACCTGTTGTAGTGCTGATTCAGATATTTCATATCCCTGGGTTCGAACGCTGGTAAATCCGCCAAGTCCGGGCGCACAGGCACTAAGGCCAATAATTGCAGCTATCGCGGATGTGAACAAAATAGGGCGATAATTTCTGGTATTTTTTGGCATCTGATTGACTATTCCAACTTGTCTCTATTATAGGCATATCTGTTTTAGGAACGTTGCCGGCATTTTACAACCAATTCCCGCCATTACCGTGTCCTGAAGTGGTGGCAAATGAGCATTGTTCAGCTAATATGTAAACCAGCCCCTGTGAGTTTTCAATCGAGCTGTATTATTCAGGCAGTGTTTTTAAGGTGATAATTGATGATCCTGTCAATTTTTAAGAAAAAACCCGACGCGCGGATCGTGCGCAAAGTCTATAACGACATTGTGGCGCAATCCCGACAAAAGTTATTTTATGCGGATTGGGGAATTCCAGATTCTGTAAACGGCAGATTTGATCTGATCAGTTTGCATATGTGTCTTGTATTTCGCCGACTTAAATCATCGGATCCGGAGGCAAAAATCTTTTCTCAAAGCCTGTTTGATCTGTTCTTTTTGGATATGGACCGGTCTTTGCGCGAAATGGGAGCAGGGGATATGGTTGTTCCCAAGCGCATTCAAAAAATGGGCGAGTTGTTTTATGGCATGGCGGAAAGTTTGAGCAAAGCTCTGGATGAAGAGGATAATGCTGCGCTGCAATCTTGTCTTGTGCGCAATGTATATGATGGCGTGCAGACACCCTCGCTTGAACTTCTTGTGCAATATGTGCTGGTGCAAAGCGAGTTTTTGACCACTCAAGAACCTGAAGCAATTCATAATGGGCTGATTGAGTTCAAACAATACTAATTGGTGCAATATTAAATCTGGTGAAAAAAGTGAACGATAAAAACCCCGAAATAACCAACGGCAAACCAAACGAAACTTCAAGCTTGCTCGACGTTGTTGTGCGGTTGGAAAAATTACCGGTCGATGGTGCTCGTCTAAAAATCTCTCCTACCCCTGAGCAATTGCAAAAACTTGCAAAAATCCTCAAGGTTAATTCTGTTGAGGCTTTTGCAGCCAAATTGCATGTTTTTAAGCAAAAACCCGGCATTGGCGTTAGTGGACATTTACAGGCAAAAATCATTCAGCCCTGCATAATTACACTCGCTCCCGTATCTCAAAAAATTGACCTGCAACTGCAGACAAGTTTTGTTCCAAAGGCAAAAAAACGTCCGGAACCCGCATCGCAAGAATCTGAAATCTATGTGGATTTGCAGGCATCGAGCATTGTGGATGAATATGAGGGGAACGAGCTGGATCTGGAGCCTTTTATTTTGGAATCCCTTGGCCTGGAAATAGATTTATATCCGCGCGCAAAGGGTGCTGTCATGAGTGATAAGCTGGCTGGAGACGATCCGTCTGACTTGTCTCCATTTTCAGCGCTAAAGGGCTTGAAGAAAAACTAGA
>CAZMVQ010000055.1:0-3387 GCA_964569865.1 uncultured Devosia sp. | reverse complement strand
AAATCACAAAAATTAAAATCACAAAAATTAAAATCCTTGCGTCTTAATCGGATAAGGCTAATCTGCGCCGATTATACTAAATTCTGTCAAAAGCGGTAGAACTTGCACCAGAATTACAGTTCAAAAAGAAATATGTACACTTCTGGCGCTAGGCAGGTCACATATGAGCATACATGAGTGAAACGATAACAATATCGGTAGACGCAATGGGCGGCGACAATGGTCCGCGCATTGTACTTCATGGTGCAAGGCTGGCGTTGCGCGAGCGTGGAAATATTGAATTTTTATTCCATGGTCGAGAAGAAATTCTTGCACCTCTCATGGAAGAGTTTGAAGAGTTGAAGGGCGTTTCAAGCATTCACCACTCCGACATTGTTATCGGCATGGATGAAAAACCAAGCGCCGCTCTTAGGAAGGGGCGCAATACTTCCTCCATGTGGCAGGCTTTGCAATCGGTCAAGGATGGCAAGGCAGATGTTGCAATTTCCGGGGGCAATACCGGGGCGCTGATGGCTATGGCCACTTTTTGTCTCAGGCCGATCAAGGGCGTTTCAAGACCAGCTATTGCCGCCATATGGCCTACAGAAAGGGCAGATATTATCGTCCTTGATGTGGGGGCAACAATTGGCGGTGATGCAAAACAATTGGTTGATTTTGCCATATTGGGCACAGCCCTTGCCAGAGCCTTGTTTGATCAGGAGTTACCAAGCGTTGGATTGTTAAACATTGGCACCGAAGATCTAAAAGGCATTGATTCGGTTCGCGAAGCAGCCGAAATCCTCAAGGACCGGGATGGCGCCGGATTTTTATTCCATGGATTTGTTGAGGGCAATGATATTGGCAAGGGCACGGTTGACGTGGTGGTGACCGAAGGCTTTGTCGGCAATATCGCGCTAAAAACCGCCGAAGGCACGGCCCGTCAGGTAGGTTCCTATTTTCGCAAGGCCCTTAAAGCTGATTGGGTCTCCAGACTTGGGGCCTTGATTTCAATTCGGGCTTTATCGGCTTTAAAACGCAAAATGGACCCAAGAGCCATAAATGGCGGGGTATTTTTGGGGCTGAACGGTATTGTTATCAAAAGCCATGGCGGAACTGACGAGATTGGTTTTAACAGTGCTCTTGATCTGGCCTATGAAATGGGGCGTTTTCGACTGATAGAAAAAGTCAACGAGGGCTTGAAGAAATTTGAGCCTGAAGAAGCCTCAAAAGATACAATTTTGGATGATCAAAAAAAACCTGCTGGGAAAAAAACCGGTACTAATTCTGATAAAATTAATAAAACGGAGCATTCAGCGTGACAATCACCCGTACTTTGATTCGCGGCGTGGGAGGCTATCTCCCCGAACGCATTTTGACCAATAAAGAACTAGAAAGCAAAATTGACACGACCCATGAATGGATTGTGCAACGCACCGGCATCGAGCAACGCCATGTGGCAGCCGAAGGTGAATTCACTTCTGATTTGGCCACAAAGGCTGCCCAGAGGGCGCTGGATGCGGCAGGTATGAGCATTAAAGACATTGATCTGATCATTGTCGCCACCACCACTCCCGATCTTACCTTCCCTGCCACCGCAGCTCTGGTGCAGCACAAGCTGGGCATGAGCCATGGCGCAGCATTTGATTTGCAGGCCGTCTGTTCAGGGTTTGTATATGCAACAACTATTGCCGACAGTTATCTTAAAAACTCCCTAGGTAAGCGCGCGCTGGTAATTGGAGCCGAAACTGCATCCAGGCTTTTGGATTGGAACGACCGTACCACCTGCGTACTTTTTGGCGATGGCGCAGGCGCTGTTGTTGTTGAGACAGTGGATTTGCCTGATGATCAGGCTGATCAGGGCATTTTATCGTCCCGATTGCGCTCAAATGGCAATCAGTGGGATAAACTGCATACGGATGGTGGCGTTTCCACTACCCGTTCCGTTGGCCATGTTCGTATGCAGGGACGCGAAGTATTCAAACACGCCGTGGGCATGATTTCTGATGTTGTTGACGGCGCTCTTGAAGATGCGGGTTATACGGCTGACGATTTAGATTGGTTTGTGCCTCATCAAGCTAATCGACGCATAATCGATGGAGCCGGCAAAAAAGTGGGTATTGCTCCTGAAAAGGTGGTTATTACCGTTAATAAACACGCCAACACTTCGGCGGCCTCGGTGCCAATGGCGCTAAACGAAGCGGTGAATGACGGGCGTATAAAACCGGGCGATCTGGTGATGATTGAGGCCATGGGTGGTGGCTTTACGTGGGGGGCTAGCCTTATTCGTTGGACTAACTGATTGACCCGCATGCCAATTCGGCGCTAACCTCGTTTTGCAGCATTTAATTTAAATGCTGTTATTTAAATTTTTCATGTGGGTGGAAATATTTATGGGACAAAAAACAGTAACCAGAGCTGATTTGGCTGAATCCGTATATAGTTCGGTAGGCCTTTCCAGAACAGAATCAGCTAAACTCGTGGAGCGGGTTCTGGATTTAATGAGCGATGCTCTTGTTAAGGGCGAAGCGGTGAAACTTTCCTCGTTTGGCTCTTTTCATGTGCGCTCGAAAAGCCTCAGAATAGGCAGAAATCCAAAAACGGGTGAAGAGGTGCCGATTTTGCCACGCCGGGTTTTGGTATTTAAGCCTAGCAATGTCTTGAAAACAAAGATCAACAAATCTATGGTTGGCTCTGTAAAATAACGATTTCTTCATCAGGAGATGCTTGTGGGAAAGTCTGCGGAAGCTTTTCGCACCATATCTGAGGCTGCAGTTGAGCTGGATTTGCCACAGCATGTTTTAAGGTTTTGGGAAACCAGATTTCCTCAAATAAAACCTTTAAAGCGCGGTGGAGGCAGAAGGTATTATCGGCCTGACGATGTTATGCTGCTTAAAGGCATTCAGCACCTTCTTTATGACAAGGGATATACCATCAAGGGTGTGCAGCGTATTCTTAAGGAGGAAGGGCCGCGCCGGGTTATCACAATTGGCGAATCTGGCAGCAATGATGCAGATGATGGTGAAACTTCAACTGATTTGGCCATAAAATCTTCTGATGGCAAAAATATTTCCCAAAATTCAGCTTCCAATATTTCGCGTAAAGGCAAAACCAGACTAACCAACGTGATGCGTGAACTTTTGGAATGCAAACGGCTTTTGGACAATGCTCGCGAGGGATAATAAGCGCATTACTTTATGGCTCAGGCAATGAACCGAGATCGCAATTCTTACTGCGCAATTGGTGCGCCATGAAGTTACAGTATGCCGTTTGTTTCCTTTTATTCACTTTACGTCGATTTGGGCTTGACCTTAAACCCCTTAAAAACTAGGACTTTTTCAAGTCGGGGTGTAGCGCAGCCTGGTAGCGCATCTGTCTGGGGGACAGAGGGTCGTAGGTTCAAATCCTGCC
>CAZMVQ010000054.1:0-16228 GCA_964569865.1 uncultured Devosia sp. | reverse complement strand
ATGCGCGCATAGGCAACCCGGCCCATATTTCCACTTTCAATTGCCCTGAATTCACTCATATTTCTATTTCCTGACTGGTTGTAAGAGTGGGATATTAGTTTCAGTATCAAACGACTGCACCAGCCTAAAACCCTCAAGCGAAGTCACTAGCGCACTAATTGCTTTTGATCCGATTATGCAGCTTTCGGTTAGAATATGTCCGCCCTTAATCTCTCCATCAACCGTTCGGATAGCGGCGTGACAATGCACCAAGGGCTGCCCTTTCATGGATTCTCCCAGCGTGGCATTGCCAAAAACCATGTAGGTCTTCCCCGCATTGATTGGCTTTGAATATGCAATTACTGTGTGTTTCTTCGGGTCCGGCGGCGCGACACAATAATCAAGATTCTCAAACACTCCTCCAAGAATAGTCAGCGATGCATTTTCGATATTAATTTTGGCCAGCGAATTCACTATGGCATCAAACAGGCTTAATCCCGGTTGCAATGCCAATCTCACATGACGGGCTTGGCGCGAATTTTCGCTTTGAATACGAACCGGATTTGGCCTGCCCGGATGCTTGAAGGTTCTGGGGCGACCCGGTTGCGAGCTTGGACCATTCATTTGCCCTGCTCCTTGGTTGCCATGCAGTTTTTTTGTTCCAAGGCGGCAAGAATATTTTTTTTGGTAACTTTGCCATAAGCGGATTTGGGCAATTCATCCCAGAAGAAAACCCGCTTTGGAATTTTATAGCGGGAGATTTTTCCATCCATCCATTTAAGCAATTCTTTTTCGCCAAGGCTTTGGCGCTCACTCAGCACGCAGATGGCAATGCCGACCTCGCCCCAGCGCTCATCCGGCACTCCAAGCACCGCAACTTCACTTAAAGCGGGATGAGCCAGAAGTTTTTCTTCAATTTCTCTTGGATAGATATTTGAGCCGCCAGAAATATACATGTCCGAGGCGCGACCGGTAATAAAAAGATATCCGTTTTCATCCAGATGCCCCAGATCACCGGTTAAAAACCACCCACCCCGAAAGGCTTTTTCATTGGCCTCAGGATTATCGTAATAGCCAAAAAATACCGCCGGTCCGCAAACGCAGATTTCCCCGCTCTGTCCGGCATCCAGCTCTTCACCCTGCTCATTTTGAATGCTTACCTGCATTCCCGTGCGCTCATATCCACAACTGCCCACTTTTTGTTTTTGATCGCTGATATCATGGGCAAAAGGGGGCAAAATGGTGATATTTCCGGTAACCTCCCCAAGACCAAAATATTGCACCAACACCTTGCCCAGTTTTTCAAGGGCAAATTTTTGATGTTTTCGATACATGGGAGCGCCCGCATAAATCACATATTTCAGGCTGGAATGATCAAACCTTTCCACCGCTTCATCTTCCACCAGCAGGCTGACAATTGAAGGCACCGTAAACATGTTGCTCACCCTCCACTTTTCCACCAGCCTCCACGCCTCGGCAGGGTCAAATATATTTCCCGACAATATAATGGATTTTACCCCCCGTGCCACTTGGGCAAGCTGATGGATTCCTGCCCCATGGGAAAGAGGAGCAACCACCAGCGAGGCATCATCTTGCGGGGTCATGGCAGGCATCAAATCACAAAGATGGTTGGTGATTACAAAACCCATCTGCCCGTGAGTTAACACCGCAGCCTTTGGCGCGCCGGTTGTGCCAGAGGTAAAAAAGAACCAGCACGGATCATCATATTCCACATCTGCGGCCTTAAATTCCTGCCCCAAATTGGCGCTTACCAGACTTTCAAAATCTTTATCCGCATAATCTTCGCCCATCTCTAAATTGCCGATAATTATCTGCTTGATTTCAGGTAATTGCTTTGCCACCGCCTTGGAATGCTCAGGGAAATCCTGATGGCAGATAAATATTGAGGCCTGACTGGCCTTGCCCATTTTTACGATTTCATCGGGGGTCTGGCGAAAATTTGCCGGCACCCAGACGGCGCCCAGCCGAAAGCAAATAAACATGCTTTCAAACAACTGATTGCAGTTTTTTGACTGCACCAGAACTTTATCGCCTTTTTTAACCCCGAGTTTTTTTAGCGCCAAAGCCATAGCATTAACCCGGGTATTCAATTCGCTCCAATTCCAATTTCTTTCCCCCCAGACAAGAGCAATATCCGAGCCTTGCCGCCGTGCCTGTTGCAATAAAAAATGCGAGAGGTTCATCACTCTTTTGCTGGCAGGTTGTGCTGATGATCCAGCATCAAGATGCATAATTTCCCCGCTCATTTTATGCGCTCCAGAATGCTCACATAATTGGAAACAGCGGCTCCACCCATATTAAAAATTCCGGCTAGTTTGGCGTTTTTTATCTGCATATCCTTAGCCTCATCCATCAATTGCATGGCCCCCATCACATGCATGGAAACCCCGGTGGCCCCCAATGGATGCCCCTTTGCTTTGAGACCGCCGGAAGGATTTACCGGCAGTGCACCGTCTTTTTGAGTGATGCCCTCATCAATTATTGCGTGGCCCTCCCCGTGTTTTGCCAGCCCCATCGCTTCATATTCCAGCAGTTCGGCAATGGTGAAACAATCATGGGTTTCAACAAATGAGAGATCATGAATGGATAATTTTGCACTCTGTAAAGCGCTCATCCACGCCAAAGCCGCCCCCTCAAATTTTGTTGGATCGCGTCTCGATAAGGGCAAAAAATCATTAACTGCGGCAGCAGCCCGAAAAGCAATGGCCCGCTGCATTGTCAGGGCAGTTTCATTATCAGCCAGAATGATGGCGGCCGCTCCATCAGAAATTAAAGAGCAATCAGTGCGCCGCAACGGATCCGCCACATAGGGATTTTTATCGGAAACTGTATTGCAAAATTCAAATCCTAAATCCTTGCGAATTTGCGCATTGGGATTAGATAGGGCATTGAAATGATTTTTGGCAGCAATCCGGGCCAATGATGAACTTTTATCGCCAAACTGCTGAAAATAACCTTTGGCAATTCTGCCAAACACCCCGGCAAATCCTCCCTTTTCTTTGGCTTCTTCTTTATAATAACTGGCCCCGAGCAATATTTTACTGACATCAGGCGTCGGGATTGCGCTCATTTTTTCAACCCCGACCACAAGAGCTATTCGGCCACGTCCTGCCATGATGAAATCGCGCGCCGCATGAATTGCCGCACTGCCCGAAGCACAGGCATTTTCCACCCGCACGGCAGGAGTATGACGCAGCCAGTCATCAGCTAATGAAAACAATCCGGCAGAAAAATCCTGATCAGAAAATCCATTGTTGACCGTACCGACAAAACACCCATCCACATCACCGGCGCTTATTTCCGCATGCGTCAATGATCGGCGGGTGACATCGCTCAGCAGGCTTTCAATATTTTCATCGGGAAGTTTTCCAAATTTCGTATGGGCCCAGCCAACAATGCAAACCAATTTTAATCTCCAGCAATCCTGTAATGAGGGGCAAAGTAGAGTGAATTCCCGGCAAAATCTATCCTGTTTACTCGACAAATGTGCCGTGGTTGAATAGAAACTACCTAAAACCAGCAAAATTCGGAATAAAATATGCGAAAGCTCGACGATCTGGAGAAACAAATTCTGGAATTACTGCAAACAGACGCCAGTCTTTCCTCAGGAGAAATTGCTCAGCGCATTGGCTCTTCCCAATCCCCGGTCTGGCGCCGGATCAACAATTTCGAAAAAACGGGAATTATAAAAAGAACAGTTGCTGTTGTTGATGCCAAAAAGCTCGGTTTTGGTATTGAAGTGTTTGTTCGCATTAAAATGACCGAACACGGCCGCCATACCCTTTCGGAATTTGAACAGGCCATCTGCAAATTTCCCCAGGTTCAGGAATGTCAGCTATTACTGGGAGAAATTGACTTTCGGCTGCGGGTAATTGCCAAAAATCTTGATGATTACGAAGAATTTTTACGCCTCAATCTGATGCAGATGCAAGGGGTGCGCGAAATCGCCTCCAGCGTGGTGGTGCGAAACGTCAAGGATACCAGAAAAATTCCGCTCGAATTGCTCTAAACCTAAACAGCCAGAAAATTCGCCCCCCTAGCCCAACAACGCCTTATATCGGCGCACAGCTTCAGCAAACCCCATAAGCAAGGCATCGGCGGTAATTCCATGACCTATGGAAACCTCCGCCACATCGGGCAAAGCACCAAGAAAAACGGGCAGGTTTTCCAGTGTCAAATCGTGGCCCGCGTTCAAACCAAGTCCCACCGCTTTTGCCGCTTTGGCGGTGTTTGCCAACATTTGAAGCTGCTTTTCACCCTCTGAACTGCCAAAACTGGCAGCGAATGGACCTGTGTAAAGTTCTATCCTGTCGGCTCCAACATCCTTTGCCTGTTGGGGGACTTTGTCGTCTGCATCAGCAAACAAAACCACCCGAAAGCCAATGTTTTTCATCTGTACAATGGCCGATTTTAGCATCAAGGCATTTTTTCCAATTTCCCAACCATGATCAGATGTGGCCTGCGCCGGATCATCGGGAACAAAAGTCACCTGATTAGGTTTTGCCCTTTCAACCAATGCCAAAAACCGCTGGTCGGGATAGCCTTCAATATTATATTCCGCCTTTGGAAATTCATCCCGGATCATAGCCGCCAATTCACCCACGTCACTATCGCGAATATGGCGCTGGTCAGGTCGCGGATGCACGGTTATGCCACTGGCTCCCGCCTGCAAAACAACCCTTGCGATACCGGTAACGCTGGGCCAGCCGATATCTCGCCGATTGCGAAGCATGGCCACAGCATTCAGATTTACTGAAAGTTTTGTCATAATAACTGACTTTTCAAATTTACTTCACAGGGCAAAAACCTGATAATTACATGCCCTCAAGAATTACATGCCTTCGGGTCCGCGCGAAATTGCCGATAGTCCGGTCCGCACTACTTCAACCAGTCCCAAAGGCACCATCAAAGAGATGAACTGCTCGATTTTTGAGGTTTTGCCGGTGATCTCAAATACAAAACTGGTAGTGGAAGCGTCAACCACCTGAGCGCGAAATGCCTCGGCAAGCCTTAGGGTTTCAACCCGATTATCGCCCGTTCCGGCCACCTTTACCAGCGCCAGTTCCCGCTCCAAAGGATTTCCCTCGGCTGTAAGATCATGCACTTTATGCACCGGTATCAGGCGCTCCAACTGCAATTTAATCTGGCGCAGGGTTTTGGGGCTGGCGATTGTCACCACCGTAATTCTGCTTAAACCTTGTTCATGCTCGGTTTCAGAAACCGTCAAACTTTCAATATTATATCCACGGGCCGAAAACAGCCCGGCAATACGCGCCAAAATCCCCGGTTCGTTATCCACCAGAACTGAAAGGGTGTGACGCTCTTTATTATTTCTTGCAGCGGTTAAAAAATACGCTGATCCGCTGGCTCTAAGATGGGAATTCATGCTCTTTCTCCAGCTTGTGCGGCCATAAGAAGTTTCACTTTATCTCTAAACAAGAACCTTCCCCTTTTCATCAATAATATTTGAAATATCTGCGGTATCCGCAAGGATCATTTCATTATGGGCTTTGCCCGAAGGGATCATCGGCAAACAGTTTTCCAGTTTTTCCACCCGGCAGTCAAACAAAACCGGCCCATCATAATCAAGCATTTCCTTTATTGCCTGATCAAGCTGTTTCGGGTCCTCACAGCGCACCCCTTTGCCTCCCATGGCTTCAGCCAATTTAACAAAGTCCGGCAGGCTTTCGGAATAAGATTGAGAAAAACGCGAACCGTGCAAAAGTTCCTGCCATTGGCGCACCATGCCCATATATTCATTGTTCAGAATAAAAATTTTGATCGGCAGCCTGAATTGAACAGCAGTGGAGAATTCCTGCATGGTCATCTGCACGCTGGCCTCTCCGGCAATATCAATAACCAGAGCATCTCTGTGGGCCACTTGCACGCCAACCGCCGCCGGCAAGCCATATCCCATAGTGCCAAGTCCGCCAGAAGTCATAAAGCGATTGGGTTCTTCAAACGGAAAATATTGCGCCGCCCACATTTGATGTTGTCCAACTTCAGTGGTGATATAGACATCGCGATCTTTAACCGCTGCCGCCAACCGCTCGATGGCAAATTGCGGTTTGATAATGCTATCCGAATTTTCATAGCGCAGGGAATTCACCGACCGCCATTTTTCCACCTCATCCAGCCATGGTTTAATAGCTTCGGTCCTTGGGGCATTGGTTTTGGTGCGCCACAACCGGACCATTTCTTCTAAAACATGCTCACAATCGCCAATGATCGCCAGATCCGCATCAACATTTTTATTGATCGAGGATGGATCAATATCCACATGCACCTTGGTTGATCCCGGAGAAAATGCATCAATGCGCCCGGTGATCCTGTCGTCAAACCTCGCGCCGATATTTAGCATCAGGTCGCAATCATGCATGGCCATATTGGCCTCATACGTGCCGTGCATACCCAACATTCCCAGCCATTTGTCACCGGATGCCGGATAGGCACCAAGTCCCATCAGGGTTGAAGTAACGGGAAAGCCACTCAATTCCACCAGTTCCCGCAACAACTCAGATGCCCTTGGGCCAGAATTTATGATGCCCCCGCCCGTATAAAAAACCGGCTTATTGGCCTGCAACATTAAATCAACAGCCGTTTCTATGTCCGCAAGGTCACCTTCAACATTTGGCGAATAGCTAGTATGCTGAACCTGAGTTGAGGGCTTGATATATTGCCCCAGCGCAAACTGCACATCCTTTGGAATATCAATCACCACCGGGCCAGGACGACCGGAGGCTGCAATATAAAAGGCCTCATGAATTATCCGGGCCAGATCATCAATTTTTTTCACCAGATAATTATGCTTGGTGCAATTGCGCGTGATGCCAACCGTATCGCATTCCTGAAAAGCATCCGAGCCGATCAGAGGAGTTGGCACCTGTCCTGTGATGCAAACCAGTGGAATTGAATCAAGCAAAGCGTCGGTTAAGCCGGTAACAGCATTTGTTGCCCCCGGCCCCGAAGTGACCAGAACAACGCCAACCTTGCCTGTCGAGCGTGCATAACCCTCCGCCATGTGGGTTGCCCCCTGCTCATGACGCACCAGAATATGCTCCACAGCATCCTGCTGAAACAAAGCATCATAAATCGGTAGTACTGCGCCACCCGGATAGCCAAAAATATGTTCAACGCCATTATCCTTAAGCGCCTCAACCACCATTTCCGCACCGGTTAATTTCTGGGACATCAGGCCCTGCTCCTTTTTCTTCAACTCTAAACTTCCCCCGCTAAAGAGGGCCAACCGTCGTATCAAATGAATCTAACAAATAATTTCAAATTTCAAGCAATAAAAAAGGCCCCTTAAGGAGCCTTGATATGCGCATCACCGTCCGCGGGAGTTGTTTCAACCCGCGACGCCAATGCGCTCCATAACCACAAGAATTTCAAAAACCATCAAAACATTCCCAACCAAATTTATGGGCAATTGTTAAGCGGGAAAATTGTGCGCGTCAAGTGCAGGCAATATTTCCCATCATGGCGCGGCAAAAATTACAGCAAAAATCAATGCGGTAATAGAAAAAATTAGTTCTGCCATTCCCAATCCGCCATCTGGCGACGAAACCATGTTCTTTGACGTTTTGCATATTGCCTGCTGGCAATAATAGCTTTTTCAATCGCCTCCTCTTTGTTGAAATCTCCTGCCAACCAGCCGCTTATTTCACGTACACCAATCGCCTTCATTGCCGGCATACTGGGATCAATATCAAGGGATAAAATCTTTTTTACTTCTTCAACGGCTCCACTTTCCAACATGAATAAAAACCGCTTTTTTATTCTTTCGTTTAAAACTTCGCGGGCCGGATTTAGAACTATTTTTTTAAGGCTATAAGAACCAAGCAAACCCCGTTGCTCATCCTTTTGCCAACTAGCCAGCGAGCGCCCGGTTTGAGCAAGTACGCTTAAGGCCCGAACCAGCCTTTGCCGATCCGGCTCCAACAGGATTTTTGCCATTTCCGGGTCACGCTCAACCAACAGGTTTTTTCGTTGCTGACGGGAAAGCGGAGCAACCAGCACTTCAATCTCCTCGATAAGTTGTGGCGAAATTTCGGGAATTTCAATGAATCCATCTATCAGGGCTTTGAAATAAAGCCCTGTTCCACCAACAAAAATCTTGTTTTTGTTTTTTAAGTCATCCCGGGACAGCAATTTAGCGACTTTTCGCAGCCAGACCCCGGTGGAGCAACGCTCTGTTGGGGATAAAAATCCATATAAAAAATGTTCAACCTGCGCCATATCTTCGCCAAGAGGGCGAGCGCTCAAAACATCCAGCACCGAATAAACCTGCATGGAATCGGCGTTGATTATCACCCCGTCGATCTCTTGCGCTATTTTTAAGGCCAGCTTCGACTTGCCGCTGGCCGTTGGACCAGCTATCAAAACGGCAATATTTGCGCTTTGTTCCATATTAATATTTATCTCAGTGTCGCCCAATAAATTCAACCTTAAAAAAGAGCCGCTTCAATGACTGTTTTGTGTCTGATTGCCAACCCTGCTGACCCGGCCTTATCCCCTGAACTTATAGCAAAAATCCACGAGCAGGTGGGTGGAGAAATCAACTGGCTTGCCCAGACTATCGCCTGCGAAATCAACAGTCCCAAAAGTTCAGATCCCTTAAACATAGCAAAAGAAATGATCGCCGAATATCCCATTGATGTGGTTTTGCTACCTAAAGAAAATCACAAAAAAAGAAGAAAAAAACTGCTGCTTGCCGATATGGATTCAACCATCATCGAGCAGGAATGCATAGACGAACTGGGCCAGGTTTTAGGCATAAAGGCAAAAATCGCTGAAATTACAAAACAAGCTATGGATGGGAAACTTGACTTTGAACAGGCTCTTTCCACCCGGATTATGCTGCTCAAAGGCTTGAAATTAAGCGAAGTAAAACGAGTGCGCCGTGAAAGCATTACCCTTAGTCCGGGGGGTAGAGTTCTGGTTAAAACCATGAAGGAATATGGCGCCTATTGCGAACTGGTTTCCGGTGGCTTCAGCATTTTTGCTGACTTTTTTGCCAAGCGAATAGGTTTTGATAATGCCACAGCAAATCTGTTGGAATTTGATGAAAATGAGCAGCTTACCGGCAAAATAATTCCACCGATTGTTGATGCAAAAACCAAAACTGATCGCCTTCAATCTCTGGTTGAGGAACTTGGCATTACTATTGATGAAACCATCACGGTTGGCGACGGAGCCAATGATCTTCCCATGTTGAAACAAGCTGGTATGGGCGTTGCACTGCACGCAAAACCATCAGTTGCCGCTGCCGCTCCCTATAGCCTTAAGCACGCAGACCTTTCAGCGCTCTTATATATGCAGGGCTTCAATGAGGAAGAATTTATCCGCTGATTTTCATTTCGCGGCTCAAACCACCGCCAAAAAAATTTCAGCTTAAAGGCACAGCAACAAATCGGCTAATACCGCTGGCATCGCGTATTTTTAACAATATGGCTTCAGCTCCATTTTCAAGCGCCGTTGCCAGAAGGCTTTCCATCTCTTCAATGGAATCAATTTCCACCTGATCAACCTGAGAAATAATTAGCCCGGCCCGCATTCCTTTTTCAAAGGCAATGGATTCAGGTTCGACAAAAATAATAGCCAGCCCGTCAACATTTGTCCCCATGCCCATATTGGTCAGCAATTGCTCACTCGGCTCCACCACATCAAATCCCAACAGATCAGAATTGGATAATTGTAAACGCTTACCGTCATCAATGATTTCTGACGGGGGTTCTAAAACCAATTCCTGTGAAATAACCTGATCGCGCATTTGATCCTGACGGTTTTGGGCAATAAGTTTTTCGCCCTCTTCCAACTCACCAAGGGTCACACCAATTTCTACAATTTCCCCATTACGATAAACCCGCATGATGCTTGCATTGCCCACCGCAGTCTGTGCGACAATTCTGGGCAGATCCTTCCAGTCAATAATTGGAGCATCATCAAAAACCAGAATTATATCACCCTCAAGCAAGTTGCCGTCAGATGGCCCACCTGCTGTAACATCAGCAATCAACACGCCAATGGCAGCGCTTAAACCAACAGAGGCCGCCAAATTCTCACCAACCTCTTGTATGGAAACCCCAAGCCATCCGCGCCGGGTCTCGCCGAACTCGATCAATTGATCAATAATTGGCGAAGCCAGATTACCCGGCACCGCAAAACCAAGCCCACCCGAACTACCCTCCTGGGATATCAGAGCCGTGACGATACCCATCACATCCCCATTCATATCAAATAGCGGACCGCCGGAATTACCCAGATTTATCGCCGCATCGGTCTGAATATAATCATCATAAGGTCCAGAATTAAAATCCCGGTTGCGAGCCGAAACAATGCCAAGTGAAACCGACCCTCCAAGGCCAAACGGATTGCCAACGGCCATTACCCAGTCGCCGACTTCAGCGCTGTCACTGTTACCAAATTCTACAAATGGGAATAAATGTCCTGATGAAATTTTTAACACTGCCAGATCGGTTTTCTCATCCACCCCGACAACTTCAGCCACATATCTTTGCCCTTGAGAGGTATAGACCAGAATTTCGCTGGCCCCGACGATCACGTGATTATTGGTAACGACAAATCCATTTTCAGAGATCAAAAACCCGCTGCCAAGACTGCGCGCCTCCCCCATTCGCTCTTGCCCCTGTCCAAGGTTTGGATTTAAACCCTCAAATAATTCCCGTAAAGGAGATCCGGGAGGAAGGTCGGGAAAAGGATCTCCACCACCGCCCGCAACGGGCCGCGAAGTGCCAATATTGACCACCGCCCCCGATAAATCTGCCGCCAGTTCCGATACCGAAGCAGGTCCGACAAAAGCCGCGCTTTGTGAAAAAGTGCCACTTTGAAACGAAAAAAACAACAAAGTTGAGAATAATATTGTTTTGGCAAATTGAACCAACAGGGGTTTCAGATGCCTAAGGCTCAACAAAAGCCCTTTAAATAATGTGCTGCTCTTCACCATCCAAAACCCGCTCTAACTTTTAATAAGGTAAAGTATAATAAGCCCCACCGCAGCAAATGCCAGCGCACCTGCACGAAGTTTTGAATTGGGAAGTTCCAGTAAAGAGGCTAGCGCCCGCTTCATCTGCTCTGGAAAGGCTGCATAAAGCAGCCCTTCCAAAACAATTGCCAAAGCGAGCGCCGTAATTAAATCAATCACTGATTGATTGGTGTACTTGCCGCTGGCGAGCTGGTTCCACCATTTGTCGATGGAGCATTTAAACTATTACCGAAATAATTGAAAAATTCAGAATCCGGTGAAAGTACCAACGATGTATCAGGTCCGCCAATCGCATTACGATAGGATTCCAAAGAGCGATAAAATTCAAAGAATTCTATGTCCTTGGTATAGGCTGTAGCAAATATCCGGTTGCGTTCCGCATCACCTTCACCACGAAGAATTTCGGAATCACGATTGGCAGTTGCCACAATCTCGATTGCCTGACGATCAGCGATCGCAGTCAATGCCTGAGCAAGCTCTTGTCCCCGCGCCCGTGCCAAAGCTGCCTGAGCCAGACGTTCGGCCTTCATACGATCAAACGTCTGTGAGGAAACCTGAGATGTCAGATCCGTGCGAAGAACCCGCACATCAACTATATCAATTCCCAGCTCCGACATATCATTGCGCAAAATATTGCGGGTTTCCAACATCATTTCAGTTCTGGCGGCACTAAGTGCGGCATTAAAATCCCGCTTGCCATAAACCTGACGCAAGGCCGCATCAAACCGTGTTGCAATGCGCCGTTCTGCAGTTGGCAGATCACCTGAAACACTTTGACGGAACTTGATTGGATCGTCGATTTTAAAGGTTACAAATGCATCCACGATGTAAAATTTACCGTCAGAAACCTGCAAAAGAATATCGTCCAGATCATAGCGAAGCAGACGATCTTCAATTATTTGCACAGATTCCACAATATCGGTGGGGATTTTATAATAAAGCCCCGGCGTTGTATGGACCCGTGTGATTTCACCAAAGCGTGTAACAATCGCCTGATCACGCTCGTTGACGATAAAGATTGAGGAGAACAGAATATAAAGCGCACCCACAACCACGATAATTAAAATGGTTATCTTGTTGTTCATGATCTAATTCCCCTGCGCGGCGGCATTGGAGCGTAATTCGGGAAGTGGCAGATATGGCACCACACCCGTTCCAGCTCCGCTCTCAATAATAACCATGTTGGAGGATGCAAGAACCTTCTCCATGGTTTCAAGAAACAAACGCTTGCGAGTTACTTCAGGAGCCTTTGCATATTCTTCATAAACCGAAATAAAGCGTGCTGCCTCACCTTCGGCTTCTTTTACAACCCGATCTTTATAGGCTGCCGCATCTTCAGAAATCTGAGCGGCCTGACCGCGAGCATTTCCGAGCAATGTATTGGCATATTGACGCGCTTCTTCCTGGAACCGGTCTTCATCCTGCTGCGCTCTTTGCACTTCATCAAATGCATCGGCAACCTCAACAGGAGGAGCAACCTGCTCAATGGCAACACGTGAAATTGTTATGCCGGCCACATAGGAATTAAGAATATTCTGGGTAATTTCTTGAACTTCAAAGTTCACCCCTTCTTTGTCATCCCTGAATATATCATCAGCCGGACGACGTCCCACCACTTCGCGCATGGCGCTTTCGGCAGTTTTTCTGACCATTTCAGCCGGATCATTTACATTGAACAAATAGGCTGCCGGATCATCAATCCGCCACAGAACTGAAAAAGAAACATCAACAATATTCTGATCACCTGAAAGCATCAAACCTTCATCAGTACGCGGCCGACCGGTAACGATCGAAGCAATATTGGTTTGATTTTCGGTAATTGCTATTTTTTCAACAGTTTCCAAAGGCCACCAGATCATATGCAGGCCCGAATTGCTTAATTCTTCTTTAGGTTGGCCAAATAACATCTCGACACCAATTTCCTGCGGCGCTACCTGATAAATAGCCTGGGTGGCCCAAAATATAACTGCTGCAAAAAATACTCCGACAAAAAACCACTTGCCGCCGGGCAATTCACCACCGAACTGATCCCTGCCTCTTTTTAGCAATTCTTCAATATCAGGAGGAGTTCCCCCGCCGCCGCCGCCATTTGGCCGGCGCGGTCCACGACCGCCACCACCGCCGGGCGACTGCCCCCACGGCCCGCCGCCGCCTTTATTTCCGCCGCCTTCATTATCCCAAGCCATATTGGCCCTTTCATATAGTTGTTAAATTAAAATCTCGCCCTATATAGGCATCTATTGCCGCCCGATCAATGCGGGGGAGCGTTTCTGCTCAAATAAACTTTGATAGAATATACCGCCCTGTCACGCTCATCAGGCAAAACCTGCAATTCTCTGATAATCTGCCACTTGCGCAAATCTATGTGAGGGAACTTTATCACATTATCGGTGATAGTGCTTGCAACGTCCATTTCCACATGAGAAATAATCATCCGGTCGGCGATTTTTATTGCCATTTCATATATCTCACCGCCCCCGATAATCATGATTTCACCAACTCCATCAGCCAGCGCAATTTCTTTTGCATGGGAAACCGCCGCTTCAAAATCATTGATTACTATCACCCCGTCCGGCTGGTATCCCTGTTGGCGAGAAACCACGATATTTGTTCTTCCCGGCAATGGTTTGCCCACGGTTTCAAACTGTTTGCGCCCCATGATCATCGGTTTGCCCATCGTTGTACGTTTAAAATGGATAAAATCCGAAGGAATACGCCAGGGCATATCCCCGTTCACCCCGATTATTCCATTGCGATCCAATGCTGCAATAATCGTGATTTCAGGTATATTTTTGGCTGCCATCATTTTTCACCAAGTCGTTTTAATGCATCCCCGTCCACCCGACAAACGCTCCATTCGTCCTGCATGATCGCCCCGAGCGACTTATAAAAATCTATGGAAGGCTGGTTCCACTTCAGCACCCACCATTCGAGGCGCGGCAGCCCCTCATTGTGACATTTTTCTGCCAGATGGCTCATCAGGGCTTTACCAATACCGTTTCCGCGCGCATCAGGGTCCACAAACAAATCTTCAAGCCAGATGCCGTGTTTTCCCCGAAAGGTGGAAAATGTATAATACCAGAGCGCATACCCGACGGGCTGCCCACCGATCTGAGCAATTTCACAAAATACACGCGGCGATGGGCCGAACAAATCCCGTGCAATATCTTCTTTATTTGCCTTTACCTCATGTTCCAGCTTTTCATATTTTGCCAGTGCAAAAATAAAATCCACAACTAAGGCTTCATCGCCTTTTACGGCATGTCTTATGGAAACACTCATACTGAAATTTTCGCCTTTATTCCCGGATCAGCCTCATAGCCAACAATCTGAAAATCCTCGAATTCAAAATCACTTAGCGAAATGCGGTGATTCAAAATCTCAAGTTTTGGCAGAGGTTTTGGCTTTCGGGATAATTGCAGATCAGCCTGTTCAAAATGATTTTTATATAAGTGCGCATCCCCCAGCGTGTGAATAAATTCCCCAACCTCAAGATCACAGATCTGGGCCACCATATGGGTCAAAAGCGCATAGGAGGCGATGTTGAATGGCACCCCCAAAAATATGTCCGCCGAGCGCTGATAAAGCTGACAACTAAGCGCCCCGTTCCCCACATAAAACTGAAACAGACAATGACATGGCGGCAGCGCCATTTCATCGACTTCAGCCGGGTTCCACGCACTAACAATATGGCGGCGTGAATTGGGATTGTTCTTAATTCCCTCGACCAGAATTTTTATCTGATCAATTTTTTCTCCATTCGGCGTTGGCCAGCTTCGCCATTGGGAACCATAAACCGGGCCAAGATCACCATTTTCATCGGCCCACTCGTCCCAGATTTTAACCCCGCGCTCTTGCAACCAGCGCACATTGGTTTCGCCCCGCAAAAACCACAAAAGTTCATAGATAATGGATTTTATGTGCAGTTTTTTTGTAGTCAGCAGCGGAAACCCATCCGATAAATCAAACCGCATCTGATGGCCAAACACCGAGCGGGTGCCGGTTCCGGTCCTGTCGCCTCGATCGCTTCCATGCTCTTTAACGTGTTTTAACAGATCCAGATATTGCTTCATGCCAGCATTATTAGACGATTCTCAAATGCAGAATACCTTTTTGAGCCACTTCCAAGCTATAAACCCAACAAAAGACGCGGCAGATAAAGCACGATGGCAGGAAAGGCAATCAACCCGGCAATGGTTAGCGCATCAGCGACGAAGAACGGTGAAACGCCCCAAAACACGTCCTGCACCGAGATGTCTTTTCGCACCCCGGCCACCACAAAACAGTTTAGCCCAATGGGCGGCGTAATCAGACACAGCTCCGCCATCTTCACCACAATGATGCCAAACCAGATGGAAAATCCAACCGCCCCCATGCCAAATGCACTATCGGCCGCCAACACGCCCTCGCCGCCATTAAGGGCAATTACCGCCGGATAAACCACCGGCAATGTTAAAACCAGCATGCCAATGGCATCCATAAACATGCCCAAAACCGCGTAGGCCAAAAGTATATAAACCAGAGTGAGCATCGGGCTTTGATCGAGCGATCCTATCCAGACTGAAAACAGGCCCGGCAGATCAGCAAATCCCAAAAACCTGACATAGATCAAAACGCCCCAGATAATGGTGAAAATCATCACGGTAAGCTTTGCAGTTTCCAGCAATGCTTCCTTGAATTGCGGCCAGCGCATGCCCTTGATCAGCGCCATCAAGAACACAACAAATGCTCCGAGCGCGCCCCCTTCGGTGGGTGTGCCCCAGGCATCACCGCCAAACGGATTGTAGATAAAGAATATTATAATCGCCACGACAAAGAATATCGGAAATACCCCGGGCAGAGATCTAAAACGCTGCCCCCAGCTATATCCGGTTACCGGCGGGCCAAGCTTTTTCCACACCAACGCCATGATAACAATCATGCCGCCATAAATTATTGCCGAAAATGCTCCGGGAATAAATCCAGCGATTAACAACGCGCCCACATCCTGCTCAACGATAATCGCATAAATCACCAAAATAGCCGATGGTGGAATTAAGGAGGCCAGCGTTCCCGCCGCCGCCACAACCCCGGCCGCAAAACGTTTGTCATAACCAATTTTAAGCATTTCAGGTATGGCAATGCGTGCAAATACCGCCGAGGTGGCAACCGAAGCACCAGACACGGCCGCAAACCCGGCAGTGGCAAATACGGTTGAAACCGCCAACCCGCCCGGCAACCAGC
>CAZMVQ010000053.1:0-16368 GCA_964569865.1 uncultured Devosia sp. | reverse complement strand
CAATAGTCTTGGCGTGCAAAAATGTTGCTATTTATTGCGGAACCTAAACGAGATTGCTTTTGTGTGCAATCACACTTTCAGTAAATTTCGTCCGCGTTTAATCGGCAGACTTTAGGGTCATGGCTTGTTAAATTCACCCATTCTGCGCTACGTATTTCAACGCAATCAAAGGCAACTACGCAACGCCTAAAGAGTTTGAGATATTGCATCCATCACAAACAAACCCAAATCTAAAACGATAAATGAATTTGCAAAAAGATGGAAAATATTATCTCACTCCGCTTTACTTCATCTGAGCACTCTTCCTCAAATAAAATTGTATGAATTTAACAAGTCCTGACCCTAGAAATAAAATAATTTATTCAATGATCAGCCTTTGGCCGGCTTTTGATTGTTGGCTAAAATTCAACGTAATTTTAAAACCCAACAACTCTGTCATGCAAATTCTTCGAGTTCCTAGGGGTTTCCCCTTAGGCATGTGCAGTTTCAAAATTAGTTATCTTTTGATAATTTGGAACGGATAATCAAAAGCAACAAATCTACAATTGCTCAGCGGGGAACGGATACATGTCCACACATTCAAGCGTTACAAATGTAGAGAGGTTTTTTGAGGATCGGGAGATCATAGTTTCAAAAACTGATCTGAAGGGACGCATTACTTACGCCAATGATGTGTTTGTCAATATATCTGGATTTAGCGAAGCCGAGCTAATAGGTCAGCCCCATGCCATTATCAGGCATCCACAAATGCCGCGCTGCGTTTTCAAACTTTTGTGGGATACATTGGCCGGAGGAGAAGAAATTTTTGCCTATGTGATTAATCGTTGCAAAAATGGCGATCATTATTGGGTTTATGCCAACGTAACCGCCAGTCGGGATCATGATGGCTCAATAATCTCCTATCATTCCAATAGAACAGTGCCAGATCGCAAGATAGTGCAACAATCAGTCGCTCCACTTTATCAAACCCTTCTGGCTGAAGAAAAACGTCACAACAATGCCAAAACCGGAATGAACGCTTCATTTCAAATGCTGGTTGATGTTCTCAAGGAAAACAACATGGACTATGACGAGTTTTTGTTTTCTCTGGCCAGTTAAAATTCTAGACCTCAAGATCAAGCCAGTGGTGTGAAACTGCAACTTCCCCCTAGCAAATGTATGCAATTGGCGATTAGTCTGGCACTTGGATTAAAACCGTGCCGAACTGGATAGTTTCATGCATTTGTTGCTGGTCGATGGATCAACATTTATTTTTCGCGCTTATCATGCTCTGCCGCCGCTGACCCGCAAATCTGACGGGCTGCCCATCGGTGCAGTGTCCGGCTTTTGCAATATGCTGTTCAAGCTGATTGACGATCTTAAGGGAGATGATATTCCAACCCACATTGCGGTGATATTTGATTATTCCGGCAAGACGTTTCGCAACGACTTTTTTCCCCAGTATAAAGCCCATCGCCCCCCGGCGCCTGAAGATCTGGTGCCACAGTTTCCTTTGACCCGCGCCGCAACTCGCGCTTTTTCCATCATGAGTATCGAGCAGGAGGGGTTTGAGGCCGATGATATAATAGCCACCTATGCCATTGATGCAAAAAATATTGGCGGCAGAGCAACCATTGTTTCTACCGATAAAGACCTGATGCAACTGGTGTCTGATGATGGCGCAATCCGCATGTTTGACAGTATGAAAAACCGCTGGATTGGCCCTGATGAGGTTTTCGAGAAATTTGGCGTAACGCCGAACAAGGTTATCGAAGTGCAATCTTTGGCGGGGGATAGTGTTGATAATGTTCCCGGCGTTCCCGGCATTGGAATAAAAACCGCTTCCCTGCTGATAAACCAGTATGGCGATCTGGAAAACCTGCTGGAGAATGCTGGTGAAATCAAACAAAATAAACGCCGTGAAAATCTGATTGAATTTGCAGATCAGGCCAGAATTTCCCATCGTCTGGTGACTTTGAAAACTGATGTTCCTTTAGTGCATGATTTGGCAGAACTTGAACGTAAACCTTTGCATCCTTCAACATTGTTACCGTTTTTGAAGGCCATGGAGCTGAGCAGTTTTAGCCGGCGCATGGCGGTGCATCTGGATAGTGAGATCAATCTGTTTGAGGCGGATCCCGAGTTTGCTGCTAAAAATGTTTCAACGGACAGTAATGCTGAGCCGGGAATTGCAGGTTCTTCATCCACGGGCGAGGCTCAAAATTTGAAGGAAACTGGAACACCAGCAGATCATGCCAACGAAGTTTTGCAGCGGGTTAAATCCATTCCCCTTGATTTAAATGCTTATGAAATAGTGCGAGATGAAACAGCCCTTAAAAGCTGGGTTGATGAGATCAATAAAACCGGAATTGTCGCCATTGATAGCGAAACAACAGGTCTTGATAATCAACAGGCAGATCTGGTGGGTATTTCGCTATGTGTCGTGCCGGGCACGGCCTGTTACATTCCCTTTGCCCACAAGGATGGTCAGGACGATATGTTTGGGGGAGGGGTGGCCAAAGACCAGATGGATATGAAGCTGGCCCTTGATATTTTACGGCCATGTCTTGAAGATATTTCGATTTTAAAAATTCTGCAAAACGCCAAATATGATATGGGAATTTTCGCCCGTTATGGAATTGATTTGCATACTCTGGACGATACCATGCTGATTTCTTATGCCATTGATGGGGCGCGTGGCAATTCCATGGATGCGCTTGCTAACCGGTGGTTAGAGCATGCGCCCATTAAATTTACCGATCTGGCCGGAACCGGTAAAAAACAAAAAACATTTGATCAGCTCGATATTGATGAGGCAGCAAAATATGCTGCGGAAGATGCCGATATAACCATGAGACTATGGCTGGTGCTAAAGGCTCGTATGGTGGCACAAAAGGCGGTTAAAGTTTACGAAACCCTTGAGCGTCCACTAGTGCCGGTTCTGGCTAGAATGGAGCGACGGGGGATTGTGGTTGATCGGCAAATTCTGGCTCGCCTGTCAGGAGATTTTGCCCAAAGGGCAGCGGCGCTGGAAGCTGAGGCCCACGAGATCGCCAGCACAAAATTCAACCTTGGCTCCCCCAAACAACTGGGAGAAATATTGTTTGATCATATGGAATTGCCGGGCGGCAAAAAAACCAAAACCGGAGCATGGGCAACCGGGGCAGGGGTGTTGGAGGCAATTGTTGCCAAGGATATTTCAGGTGTTGCAGAGGGTGATCAGGAACAGGCGCAAAAGGGCATTGAACTTGCCAGAATAATTCTGGAATGGCGCGGATTGAGCAAACTTAAATCCACTTATTCCGACGCCTTGCCGACCTATATAAATCCTGATACCGGGCGTGTGCATACCTCCTATCATCAGGCATCGGTATTGACGGGTCGTCTGGCATCCTCAGACCCCAATCTGCAAAATATTCCCGTTCGCACTGCCGATGGCAGAAAAATCAGAACGGCTTTTATCGCCCAACCCGGCTATAAATTGATTTCAGCCGATTACAGCCAGATTGAACTTAGAATCCTGGCCCATATCGCCGATATTGGAGCGCTAAAAGATGCTTTTGCCGATGGGCTGGATATTCATGCCATGACCGCATCTGAAATTTTTTCGGTGCCGATCAAGGGTATGGACCCGATGATCCGTCGACAGGCCAAGGCGATCAATTTTGGCATTATTTATGGAATTTCAGCTTTTGGTCTGGCCAATCAATTGTCAATTTCACGCACTGAAGCCGGGGACTATATAAAAGCCTATTTTGAAAAATTCCCCGGCATAAAAGACTATATGGAAGCCCAAAAATCTCTGGTTAAAGAACAGGGGTTTGTAGAAACGATTTTTGGCCGTAAGGTCAGTTTTTCCAACGCTGACAGCAAAAATCCGGCCGAAAGAGCCTTTATCGAGCGCTCCGCAATCAATGCACCCATTCAGGGATCGGCAGCCGACATAATTCGCCGCGCTATGATTAAGATGGAACCGGCTTTAAGCGCCAAAAATATTGCCGCTGATATGCTCTTACAGGTTCATGATGAACTGATATTCGAAGCGCCCATTGCAGAGGTAGAAACAGCGATTGCGGCTGTTTCTGAAGTGATGATAAATGCTCCAACTCCTGCAATTATGTTATCTGTTCCTTTGCAGATTGATGCCAGGGCAGCTACTAACTGGGACGAAGCCCACTAATAAATTGCCCAAACTCTAAAAGCTGCCACTATTTGATCTCAAAAAATCAGAAAGATTTTTAAAAAAAATGCCATTTAACCCGGATGATTTGCAGGCAGTAATATTTGATATGGATGGCGTGCTGGTTGATACAGAGGTGGTTTATAAAAACACCGCTTTTGAGGTCGCAAAAGAGCACGGTTTTCATATGAGTGATGAATTGCACAATTCCACCATTGGTCTTCCCTTTGAAGTGGGAGCCTTAATGATCCGGGAGGCGATGGGACCTGAATTTCCTTTTGATGAGTTTATGCAGGTTCTTGAGGCAAGAGTTGCCGCTCGTCTAATGGCTCAGGTTCCCGTGAAAAAGGGAGTGTTAGAATTTCTTGATACGCTGGAGGAGTTACAAATTCCAACGGCCGTTGTTACCTCTTCAAGTGCGGATGCGGCAAACCATCATCTTAGCCGATCTGATCTTATTGCTGGTTTTGAAATTATTATAACCCGCGATGATGTGGATAATGGCAAACCCCATCCCGAGCCATATTTGTTGGCCGCAGAGCGGCTGGAGGTAGAGCCGGAGTTTTGCCTTGCCATCGAAGACAGTTATAATGGAGTGCGCTCGGCCCACGGTGCCGGAATGCTCACAATTATGGTGCCCGATATTTTGGCCCCAACGGATGAAATGCACTCATTGTCGATCGCGGTGATGAAAGATATGCATCAGGTAAAAAGCCATTTTGAATAGATGGTTTTACCTGTCCGCTATGGATAATATAGCTGGCCGGTTTTTATAAACCTGCCTCATTGCTGATAATTTCAGCTCGTTTTCTGAAGCTGTTTCGTGTCATGAAATGGGCCGCGACGACAACAAAGCAAAACAGGGCATATATAAATGCCTGTTGATCAAGATTAAAATTATTATCAATTAGAATTCCGGAAAATCCCGGCCCGGCGGCGGAGGCAAAGACTATGGTGGCGATTGCCAAGGCCCTTAATTTTCCAAGGTTGGCCGTTCCATAAATTTCCACCCATAAGGCCCCGGCAATCGGTGCTATCATTCCGGCGGAAAGGCCAAAGGTGATAAAGAATATTGAAATCACCCAGATCGAGTTGCTAAGACTGAGGGCTAACAGCCCCAATCCCAATGGTGCCAATGCATAGGGTAAAACCCGCCATGCCCCAACCCTGTCGATCATGGCACCGGCTCCAATTGCACCGGCAATAATTCCCAAGGCATGAATTGGGAACAGGGCGGTGAAAAGCGAAATGTCCCAGCCCTTTGACTGGGTCAGATAGGCCTGATGAAATATGAACATGGTGCCGATTGCCCCCGGCGTAACGATTGCCGGAATTGTCAGATAGAATAACGGATCACGCAGAACCGTGCGCCGTGTCCAGCCCTTTCCGGTCATGGGAGTTTCGCTAAAGTCACCAGTCAGGTCTCTGGTGCTAAGTTCAGGTTTTTTCTGATTGCTGGAAATTTGGGGCGGGTTGCGCAGTAAAAATGCGATCATGGGCAAAAATATCAGGACCATAATAATACTAACACCAACCCAAACCTGCCTCCAGCCAAAGGCAAGAATTGATATGGTTAGCAGATAGGGCAAAACTGCTTCTCCGGTTGGCATGCCCATTTCAGCCAGCGAAAGTGCGCGTCCCCTGAATCTTGTAAACCAGCGCGACAGGGTGGTCATGGCAATTTGCGGCATCATTCCTTGGCCAAAAAATCTTAAGCCGAACATGGCAATTCCCAGCAGGATTATATTGTCAGCCCGGCTCATTGCCATAGCGGTTATTGCAAGGGCAATGATGCAAATCATGCTCAGCAGGCGAGGGCCAACCTTATCGACCAAACCACCCGCCCAGATAAGGCATAAGGAACTAAGCAGGGTCACGCCCATAAAAAGCAGTGAAAATTCCGAATGGGAAAGCGAAAAACTTTCCCGGATGGATGAATTGAACTGGGCAATGAATAATGTTTGCCCGGGCATGGAAGCAAGGGTGAGAAAATAACCGGCGCTAATCCAGCCATATTGTCGGCGGGACAAGTCTTTTAGCGATGGGGAAGTCAATATTTTTCGCATCGCTGTGCTTATGACAATCTTTTCGGTGTGTCATCAGCAAAAACCAAAATGCCATCAAAAATTGATGCTAAATATATGGTCAATTGCCATGGTTAACCAAACGTAAATTTTATGTTTCCCAATTTGCTTTGATCAGCTATGTTGCTATCGGGCTCAGCAAATTTTGCTGAAAATGATCACGGGACTTTCAAAGTCCAGAACTTTAATAGTTCAAGACTTCGATAGTCGGGGAATATTCAGACTTATGTTTGTTTGCACTGCAAAAATATCATTGCGCAATATGGCAATTGCAGCAATTGGTGCACTGGGTTTTTCTTTGCTCGCTTCTGCTCCGTTAGTTGCTCAGGATAGTTTTGGAGCTCCGGTTTTTTCTTCCAGTCAGATTTTTTCTTCGCCTGAAATTGGTTTGGTTAGCGTGCCAACCCTTACCAACTCCATGTTATCAGCCTATGTGGCCAACAGACAGGTCGCCCGTTTGCAAAGTCCGGCATTGTTGCAGGCAAATGCTTTGGCGGCTGGTGTTTTAACAGCTGGCTCGACTGATGCGCGCCTTGATCAGAATATGCTGCTTTCTTATGTGGCCAACACCTATGTTCCCACCACCACCAGACTGGCTGATATTCGCGCTTCAAGAGATTGTTTGGCCAAGGCTGTTTATCATGAAGCTCGCGGAGAGCCTGAAGAAGGGCAGTGGGCGGTTGCAACGGTTATTTTGAACCGGGTGAACAGTACCAAATATCCCTCGTCGGTTTGTGATGTGGTTTATCAGAACGCTGCCCTGCGTAATCGCTGTCAGTTTTCGTTTGCCTGTGACGGGATTTCAGATGTTGGGGGCATTGGCAACAAGATCGTCCGTCAGAGCTGGGTCAAGGCTAACCTTATAGCTGATACTGCGCTTGAGCGTTTTAATGATGGTCAATCTCAGGAAAATCTACCAGAATCGGTTCTCTATTATCACAGTCTTGCAGTTAGTCCCGGCTGGGCAACTCGTTTGAAAAGTGTCGCCCAAATTGGGCAGCATGTGTTTTATTCCTTACTTTAATATCGTTAGATGCAATGGGTTTGGCATTGAATTGGCAAAATTTCGCCTTAAATTGATTGCTGATGGCCATATTTTGTGCGCAATTGTAGCCACCTAAAGACACATAATCTGCCTTTGCTGATTTACGCCGTTTCTTAAATTTATAAAAAAGGATGATCAATGCCAAAGATTGCACTGGTCGATGACGATAGAAATATTTTGACCTCAGTATCCATTGCTCTGGAAGCTGAGGGTTATGCGGTTGCCACCTATACCGATGGTGCCTCTGGTCTGGAGGGTTTGACTTCGGATCAGCCCGATCTTGCAATTCTTGATATTAAAATGCCCCGTATGGATGGTATGGAGCTATTAAGGCGATTGCGGCAAAAATCCGATATACCGGTAATTTTTCTCACCTCCAAAGATGAAGAAATTGACGAGCTTTTTGGCCTGAAAATGGGCGCGGATGATTTTATTAAAAAACCGTTCTCCCAGCGTTTGCTGGTGGAGAGGGTAAAATCCATACTTCGACGTTCTCAGGCCCGCGAAACTGCTCCAAATTCCAATAATTCTCAGCAGCCTGCCAACTCAAAATCCATAATTGATCGTGGAGCACTGGTGATGGATGATGAGCGACACACCTGCACCTGGATGGGCAAACATGTGGTTTTAACGGTGACTGAATTTCTTATCCTTCAAGCATTGGCTGTTCGTCCTGGTGTGGTCAAAAGCCGCAATGCCTTGATGGATGCTGCCTATGATGATCAGGTATATGTGGATGATCGCACCATTGACAGCCATGTCAAACGCCTTAGAAAAAAATTCAAGGTCGCGGACGAAAAGTTTGATATGATAGAAACCCTATATGGTGTGGGATACCGTTTTAAGGAGCAATAGGGTTCAATTGAGCGTCAGCAAAAATGATGATTTGGATAACGAAGACCTGAATTTAGCTAACGATCGCCAAATTTCTATGGGGTCTGTGTCTTTGCATGTGCCGCCCGATGAAGATGGTTCTGGTAATCAGACTGCTGAGCAGAACAGTAAAACTATTGACGCCAAAACCGCTGGCGCCAATCCCGCCAATGAAAAAATTCTACCATCTGCTTACCAAAGTGAGCCATCCATATTGGATGCGGACACTGCAAATGTCGAAATCACGCCGAAAAAAGGCACTTTCTATCGGGTGCGCCGGTTTTTCCAGACCAGTATTTTTTCATCTCTAACCCGCAGGATTATCGTTCTTAATCTGGCTGCGTTGACAACATTGGTAGCTGGTATCTTATACCTCAACCAGTTACGCGACGGCCTGATTGATGCGCGGGTGCAAAGTTTAAGGGTGCAGGGCGAAATTATATCCGCCGCAATTGCCGCTTCTGCCACCGTTGATAGTGATGTGATTTCGGTAAATCCTGAGCGATTGTTGCAATTACAACCTGATTCAAATGTCTCTCCCTTAAGTTTTTTTGATCCCACATTGGAATTCCCAATAAATCCGGAGCGGATTGCCCCCCTGCTGCGCAATTTGATTACGCCGACCAGAACCAGAGCTAGAATTTATGACAAAAACGGTTTTTTGTTACTGGATTCCTCGACAATCTATCTGGCCGGCGAGGTCATTCGCCCAGCCCTGATAGCAAAAGAGCCAACTCCGCTTCCCGTTGAATTGTGGCAGCGTCTGTTAACATGGGTGCCGGGGGATGAATTTCCCCCCTATGTGGAATACTCAGCCAGCGAGGGCAAAAGATACCCGGAGGTAGGGGCAGCCCTTAACGGAGCGCCAACAGATATAGTGCGGGTTGATGAAGATGATCGCTTGTTGATTTCGGTGGCAATTCCCGTGCAGCGCCAACGCGCTATTGTTGGTGCTTTGTTGCTCTCCACCGATCCGGGGGAAATTGATGCTATAATTGCAGCAGAGCGAATGGGTGTTTTGCGCCTGTCCCTTGGTGCGTTGATTGTTAGCATGATACTTTCATTTTTTCTTGCCGGCACAATTGCAGAGCCCATGCGCAGACTTTCTTCTGCTGCTGAACGGGTGCAAAAATCCATGAGTGCAAGGGATCAAATTCCCGATTACACGGACAGGCCGGACGAAATTGGAGATCTTTCACGCTCTTTTAGAGCCATGACGAGCGCTCTTTTCGAGCGCATTGAAGCCATTGAAAAGTTTGCTGCCGATGTTGCCCATGAGCTGAAAAATCCGCTTACATCACTTCGAAGTGCGGTTGAAACCCTGCAATTGGTAAAAACCCAAAAGGATCGTGACAAGCTGGCGGCGATTATTCTGCATGATGTGCAAAGGCTCGACCGGCTGATCTCTGATATTTCAAACGCTTCGCGTTTGGACGCCGAGCTTGCTCGCGATATTTCTGAGATTGTTGATCTTGGTGAAGTTACCCGCACCATGGTTGCCATGCACGAAGAGAATGCGCAAAAACGTGGGGTGAAATTAAATTTTCATATCAGTGGTGATGACGCAATTTATGCCAATGGTCAGGATTCACGTCTCGCTCAGGTGGTTTCAAACCTGATCGACAACGCGATTTCCTTTTCTCCCAAAGGGGGTGAGGTAAAAGTTGATTTAAGTTCTCAATCAGGGGAAATCATTTTAAGCGTTGCAGATCAGGGGCAGGGAATAAAGGGCAGTCCTGAAGATATCTTTCGCCGTTTTTATACAGACCGCCCGGAAAGCGAAAGTTTTGGCAACCATTCCGGGCTTGGCCTTTCTATTTCACGACAGATTGTTGAGGCCCATGGGGGCACAATTTTCGCTTCCAACAATAATTCTAAAGCAAGCGCCAATAATCCGGGCGCCAAATTTACTGTTTCATTGCCCGCCGCCAAGCTCTAGGATTTGATAGGAATAGCCGCGCGCTCATATTCAGGGGATTAGCAATTGGATGACGAGCCACAAAATATTCACCCTCATAATATTCACGCCAAAAACTTCCATGGTAATGGGATGATTTTTGACGGTGTTGGCATTTTTATCAGGGGTATTTCCGGTTCAGGCAAATCCTTGCTGACCCTGTCGCTTTTGCAATTTGCTTCCGCATCAGGAAAGCGGGCAATTTTGGTCGGCGATGACAGACTGGATATATATAAACAAAACCGGCGTTTGATTATGCAGGTGCCAGATCAGATTGCCGGGAAAATCGAATTGGCGGGACGTGGAATTATTTCTTGCAAATATGAAAAAACATCCCCGATAGACTTGATAATTGACTTGAGCAAAACCTATCAGCGCATGCCGGATAAATCTCGGTTTTCTGCAAGTTTGTTAGACGTGAAATTACCTGCCTGTCCAATACCGGATCTTTCAGTAATCGGGCTGGAGCATCAGCGGCTATTGGCGCTTGAGGCAATAAAACACCAAAAAAACTAGTTTGATTCTATGCGGATTTTGCCCCTGGCGCATGGTGCCACCCCAAAATTTGTTCCGCCTTTTTTGAACTGAAGAAGCTGGAATTGCCTTCCAGTTTTCCCTTTATCGGCACGTCTGGATGAAAGCGGGCAGCTAGCTCCATACTGGGTACGTCCACACAAGTGTCGGGGGCGACAATATAAAAAACTTCATGCCCTTTAAAGTCAGCTTCAAGACTTAGAAGGCAAGCGCTGGCAGCCGCATCAGATCTGGTATAGGCCCATAATTGCTTGGTGCCGGATTTGTTTTCAGCGGTGAAAATTTTAGCCGCGTCGGCGCGCTCTTCGGCCACATAGTGAAATCGCATACTGGCAATTGAAACGTCCTCATATCGACGGGCAAAACTATCGGCCTGTTGCTCGCTTATCCATTTGGAAAGACTGTATGGATCTTCACAATAGTTGGCGTGTTCCTCATCAATGGGAAAATAGTCAAATTTTGCTTTACGGCTAAAGGCAAACCCGATTGCGTTGACACTTGAGGCCAAACAGATACGCTTTATGCCGTGCCCAACAGCAACACGAAGCGCGTTATAATTGCCAACAACATTATTGTTGTGCACTACATGATCCGGGTCATTGAATGGGGAGGGAATTGCCGCCATATGCAAAAGCGCATTACAGCCCTTTAATGCCTCCTCTAATTGTTCGTAACTGCATAAATCAGCCTGCACGAAGCGGATGTTTTTTTGCTCAAGATCACCTTCGGGCAAAACCCGGTCAATACTTACGACCTGATGGCCATTTTTAATTGCTGCTTTGGCAATCGCTTTTCCCAGTTTTCCGCTTCCTCCTGTCAGAGCAATTTTCATCTTGATATCCTGTTATTTTGAACCGTTAGCTGCGTTCTAGACTGTTTCAGTTTTTAATTGAAGCAGGTAGAGTCAGAATTTATTAGGCTGGAAATGATTTAATGAGATTTTCTTATCCGTCGGACCACCCACCACACCGCTAAAAGCACCAGTGGCATGGCAATTCCCGTCAATGTTGGCTTATCTATTCCAATCTGTTTGGCAAATGGTGCAAAACCATAGGATACCAGATTAATGGCATAATAACTGATCGCCACCACAGATAATCCCTCTACCGTACGCTGCAATCTTAATTGCAGAGCGGCGCGCTGGTCCATACTTTTGAGCAGCGCCTGATTTTGTGCAGAACGATCGACTTCAACGCGGGTTCGCAACAGATCTCCGGCCCGTTTCACCCGCTCTGCCATTGCAACCAGATGAGCTTCGGTCGATTTTATCGTGCGCATCGCCGGATCATATCGGCGCATCATGAATTCATAAAATGTTTGCCGGCCGCCAAATCGCTCCTCGCGTAAAACCTGAACCCGCTGCTCTACAATTGCGTTATAGGCCGCTGTTGCACTAAATCTGAAACTGGTTTGCGCCATCAAGTCTTCCAATTCCGCTGAAATGGATAATATTTCGCTCAATGTATCTTCTTCAGCCCGATCAATATTTTTCATGTCGCTGACAAGTTCTGATACCTGAATATCAATCTGGGCCAGGCGTCTGGAAAGGTAGCGCGCCCGTGGCAGGGCCAGCATCGACATGGATTTATAGATTTCTATCTCTGCCAATCTTTGCAAAATTCGGCCAATTCGTTGTTCACCGGTTCCCGGTTTTACAAATACTCCAAAGCGCAAATGCCCGGCATCGTCTATACGGTAATCACCTGAAATGATTGCTGATTTGTCTAAAACATAAGAAACCGCAATACTTTCCGGTTCAAAATATTCCAGCAATTGTGATTGAATATCTTCTGTTTTTTCGGGCATTATTTCAACGCGCAACAGCGCTGATGTCATTCGGGAACCTGGAGTTTTTGCCAGCCATTCAGCAGGAAAGATGTCAAATACCGCCGGATCGAACGGGCGACCGGCAATCCCTTGAGTAAACAGGGTATAGGTGACGAATTCGGTGTGCATTTCCCATTTGAGTTTTAGTTTTTTCAATCCTTTAGAATTTAAGCCTTCAGGATTGAGTTCTCCGGAATAATGTGTGGCATCGGGTTTTGGATGGGGAGCGTCAAAGTGGTCAAGAAGGCTCAGAAGGTGAGCATGGTCTAGCTCCCGATCACGGTTTACCGCATTTAGTGGTTTCTTGATGGCCAAAAATATAGCCTGGCAAGGCGCCTCAACGGCGGGAAACGGGCGCGCATGCAACTCGTTTGCCAACTGGTATCGCTGTGGATGGTCTAATATTGTGCTCATTTACCTATGCCTTTTGGCTTTAGGTAGAAAATCATATGGGTATTTTTTGCTCTGTAAATCAAAACTTTCATTCAGCGGTAATATTGCGCTTAAAACGGCGTGATACCCTATAGCTTGGCAAGTGGTGTCCAATGGACCCAATTTACCAATAAACATATCTCGTAAGGCTTCAATAAGCATCACCCGTCTGATTGAAAGTCTTTTGCAAATCTATTTGGAAACCCTCAGGTTTTGTAAATCGTCAGCAATGTCAGCAAATGCGCGCTGCAATTCAGCGGCATTTCCCGCATCAAAATACCGTCCGCCATTGCCAGCGCAGTCAGAAAGAATATCGCGAATATTATTGTCAGTTACCTCAAAGGCAATTGTATAAACTATAATGTCCTCTATTTTGACATTGGTACAGATTTCTTCGGTTTTTGCATTTGCAGTGCTGGAGCTTGAGCCCCTGTGAATTCTGTGACCGGCGGGTTCATTTGGTGACCATCTTGTACTTGGGGAAACGGTGTTTCTTCCATCGGTCATCAACACAATTATTTTTTTGTTTTCACCATCATAAGGTGCCCCATCGGTAAACGGAATTCCCGGAGATAAAATTCTCCATCCCCACATCAGACCGGTGGGAATATATGTATTGTCTCTGGCCCGCATGGCTCTGATTGCTGTTCTTAAAGTGTCTCTGGTTGAAGTAAGCCGGGTCAGAGGAGTTACCCGGCATGTATTCCAGCGCCAGACAACCCCGGGCACACCAAATTCATAATTGCCATCGACCGTATCAAGTTCTCTGATATGTCGCGATCCCATGCAACCACGCCATCTATAATTTTGTACGCCGCGCGGGTTGCACACTCTTACTCGTTCTCCACGGCTTCCCGTACAGTTGAAATAAACTGTCCTGCGGCAGGTGGAGGGAACGCCATCACGGATGCAAGAATAGGTTTCCCGGCGGCTATCGCAACGTCTGGTACTGTTGGGGTAGGTATTGTAACAGCTTTGACCGGAAGGTCTGTAGGTATAGTCATCGTCAATGTCCAGACCCGGCTCATTGCGATTGCTGCGTCCTATATTTACATAGCGGTTAAAGGGAACAATGCCGATCTTAATATCTGGATTTTCTGGTTCAGGCATTAGCTCGTTTATCAGCAAGTTCGCTGATTCTTTTAAGGCCGCAAGTTTTCTTCCAGACATCGACCCGGTTATATCCAGAACCAGTGCCACCTCAATATTCAGTGATTTGCTGGTCACTTCTGAAGAAATACGAGTGTTGATGGTGGAAATGCCCACCAGCGCCAAAAATGATGTGGGAACTTGAAAGCGTGCTTCAATAAATAATGTTCCCTCGTCGGAATCAACATTTACGGTTTCCACATTCGCCGAAAGATTTATGGTTGACAGGCGCTCGTTCAACAGGTTTTGAGCCAAACTCAACAATTCAGCCTCAGTTTTGTTGTCAACCTCGCGGTGCAGGGCCAACGTAGCAGAATCAAGAGTGGATTGGGACAATGAGCGGGCATTTTGCACTGCAACAAAATCAACAACCGCCCCCGTGGTTGCAACTAGTATAATTGCGACCAATCCGAAAGTGACAGCAAAAACCCCTCGTTGGTCTGAGCCAAAATAGCGGAGAAGGTTATTTATCTGTTTCAAAACATGCACTCCCGGCGAACTGGTTTCGGGTGCAAACTCTCATATAAACGTAAATTTTTCCTACAGCTTTAGTATCTGTTTCGCTTTAATTTCAGATCAATTTCCTCGGATAGGGCTTGAAAGAAATCCCGGAAACATGCTCGATTTTAAAGAATTATTTGTTCGCTTCCGGTTTCATCATTTGCATCGCCAGAAGACGAAGTCAGGGTGGTTGAGAGCACCGACGAAATAGCCAGCCCCAATTGTCTGTTGTCAAAGGGCTTGACCAGAATTTCTTTTATCCCAAGATTGTGTATGCGCTTGATATTTTCTCTTGTGGCATAGGCTGTCGCAACGATTATTGGCAGGTCCGGTGAGCACCCTGCCTGTCCGCCGCGAACCAGCCGAACAAACCCGGCTCCGTTAATATCGGGCATGTACCAGTCAAGCAACACAAAATCCAATTGGTTGTTTTGTGCCAGTTGCAGGCCGGTGGTTGCGTCTTTTGCGCTGAAAATTGATATAAGGCCCAGTTTTTTTAAGGCATCATTAGCCAGCGCCCGTGCATATTCATTGTCATCGACAATCAGGGCGCTTAAATCTGCTGGAATAATCAAACTGAACCTCCCCCCCAGAAAGATCAAATAGAATTTGCATGTATTAAACAATTGCAACTATTTCTTTTTTTGCCAATAAATATATCAAGCATTAAATGTCAATACCTAAGGAGATAAAGATGAGTAATATTCCCGTACGTTGTCCGTGGGTGAGTTCTGACCCCTTGTACAGTTCTTATCATGATAATGAATGGGGCCGCCCGGTGGCCAACGATATTCGCCTGTTTGAAAAAGTATGTCTGGAGGGATTTCAATCCGGACTTTCATGGCTGACAATTTTAAAAAAGCGCGAGGGTTTTCGCGCCGCCTTTGCCGGATTTGATTTTGAAAAAGTAGCAACATTTGACGAAAAAGATGTGGAACGCCTATTGCTGGATGCAGGTATTGTGCGCCATCGTGGCAAGATCAACGCCACTATCAATAATGCCAATCGCGCCCTTGAAATGTGCGAAGAATTTGGCTCCCTTGCCGCATATTTTTGGGGGTTTGAGCCATCGCCTGATACCCGGCCGGACAACATGAGCTGGGAAGTGGTTAAAACCATCGCCATAACGGATGGCTCGACTGCCCTTTCCAAAGATCTGAAAAAGCGGGGATGGAAATTTGTTGGCCCCACCACCTGCTATGCCTTCATGCAGGCTATGGGTATGGTCAATGATCATACCGATGAGTGCTTTTGCCGCGCTGAAATTGAAGCGGATAGGGCGGTATTCAAACGCCCCTGAACTCAACACTCTTACTTGCCCCTTGCGCTCGGTTGGGTTACGAAGCGCCAACATATGAAATTCGCCCATAGGCAGGTCCAAAACCATGGCAAAAAAGCAAAAAAAAAATTTCCGCCCCAAGGCGCGGCTTCCCCGTGGGTTTGGCGATCGCTCGTCAGCGGATATTCGCGCAACCGATAAGATGGTTGAAAATATCCGTAAGGTTTATGAGCTTTACGGCTTTGATCCGGTGGAAACCCCGTTTTTTGAATATACCGATGCCATGGGCAAGTTTTTGCCCGATACAGACCGGCCCAATGCAGGTGTGTTTTCGCTGATGGATGATGACGAACAATGGATGAGTTTGCGCTATGATCTCACCGCGCCTTTGGCCCGCCATGTGGCGCAAAATTTTAATGAAATAAATTTTCCCTACCGCACCTATCGGCAGGGTTGGGTTTTCAGGAATGAAAAACCGGGGCCGGGCCGCTTTCGCCAGTTTATGCAGTTTGACGCCGATATTGTTGG
>CAZMVQ010000052.1:13142-16584 GCA_964569865.1 uncultured Devosia sp. | reverse complement strand
AGTTCGCGCACTATTGTTAATTGCTGATCGCGCTCAGATTTGAGCATGGTCTGGTCATTTCGCATATTGTTAAGTTCGCCAAGCTGATCTGCAAGGCGGGACCTTAAGGTTTCCACATTCATTTCCAGACGGCGGGTGGAGAGGGCAAATTCTGCCCGCAATTGATCCTTGTCGGCGCGAAACTCCGACATGGTCATGGGAGTCGCAGCCTCTATGCGCTTTTTTGTCAGGCGAATAGCCCGCCGCCAGATGGAGGGCATGATCATCAGCGATAACAACCCGGCGCCCATGAAGCCCAGCACAAAATACATTACATTTTCAATAATCATCAGCATTCCTCCCAAAAGATATGCCGAGGCCCGCTTTGCTGATGTGATAATTTTATCCGGACAAAAACTGTTCGGACCACAAGTCAGCAAAAAGGGGTTGCCCGCCAGTATTCATCTTGACACTTTACGGGCGCTCGCGCCAACTTAACTAAGCATTAACCTTAACGCATTGCTAGGGTCGGTATCCACTAATTAGCACTCTTGCGCAGCATTGTTTGTCGTTTGTCTCTCATTGATTGCCAAGGGTTATGACCTGTTGAATTCAGGCTACCTCAGGCAGTGTGACTTTTACTTGCAAGCCGGCGCCCTCTTTGGTGTTGAATGATATTTTTCCCTTGTTCATGGCAACAATTTCTTTGGCGATCGAAAGGCCAATGCCGGTGCCTGTACCTTGTTGATCCAGACGAGAGCCACGTTTTCCCAATTGTTCTGTCTGGACGCTGGTTAAACCGGGGCCATCATCGGAAATATTCAAGGTGATGGTCTGGTCTTGTTTGGTGGCAAAGATGCTGACATTGGCTTTTGCCCAATTTGTTGCATTTTCCAGCAATATACCAAGCAATTCAATTAAGTCAGAGCTATCAATATCCACATGAATATGCGCGTCTATGTCGACGTGCCAGCTTAGCTTGTTTCCCTTTGGTGTTCTTTGCAGCGCGTTTACAACTTTTTGCACACTGGAGCGGAGGGGAGTGGAGAGAAAATCAGCACTGGTTCGGGTTTTCAGGCGCGATAAACGCAATTGATGGTCGATGATTGAGTGCATGTCCTGCCCCAGTTTTTCGATGGAATCGGCATGTTCAATCTGCCCTGAGATGCGCAAACTTTCAGATTCTGATTGCATTACAGAAAGGTGCGTTTTTAAAGAATGGGCAAGATTGCTGGCCCGTGTACGGGCAAAAGTTATGGATTGTTCCTGATTTTTCAGCATCTTATTCATTTCGTGGACTATAGGCATGACTTCCGGGGGGTGTTTTTTATCCATGCGATTGGCCTCGCCGGTGCGAATGGCGTTAATTTCGGCGCGAATTGATTTGAATGGGGAAAGACCAAGGGAAATCTGAATCCAGGCGGTGATGAACAAGGCCAACGCCAATATGGCAAGAAAAACAAACAGATCATTGCGAAACTTTGCGATTGCAATGTCAAAATGCACCAGATCCTGGGCTACAATAACGTCTAAGGTTCGTGCGCCACCGCCCTCCAGATCAAATTGCAGGCGCTGCACCCAGGCAATGGCGGGAGTTCCTTCAGGATCGATTAGTTCAATAGTATGGGCGCGGCCATCTAGAACATTTAAATCAGGCAGTTCAAAAACCGCATCCCACATGGAGCGGGAGCGCGATTGCAGGCCGGATGCCGGATCGGTTATCTGCCAATAATAACCACCATAGGGAATCGAGAATGAAGGATTGGCCATGGGGGATTTTAGTGTCGGGATTTCAATCGTTGGGTCAAGCTGGGCAACCAGCCGGCTGAACTGGTCATGCAGATCGTTCGTGAGATTTCTTTTTACATGGTCGGAAAACAAAGCAGAAATGGCAATGCCGGCCAGCATTAGGGCCAAGAGAATTGTAGCTGCCGAGGTAGCAAATAATTTTAATCTCAGGGAAACCGATGTCACGGGCGCCTCTTTTGCTCACTGGGCTCTTGTTCACTGTTTTTTTTGTCACCATTCTCCTGTTTGTTGGGATTTTGCATAATGTATCCGAACCCGCGCCGGGTTTGAATGGAGTTTTTGCCCAGTTTGCGCCGCGTCCTGCCCACAAGCACTTCAACTGAATTGGATTCGCGTTCAAAATCCTGCGAATAGAGGTGCTGTGTTAATTCCATTTGGCTGATTACTCTATCGCATTGGTGCATCAGGTAAGCCACCAGACGATATTCCTGGGGGGTAAGGGCAATTGGCTGACCGTTTTTGAATACCCGCATCTGTAGCGTGTCCAGAGTAAATTCACCCAATTGAATTGATGTTGCCGCATGCCCGGCTGCCCGACGCACCAGTGCGCGAGTGCGGGCTACCAGTTCTTCGGTGCGATAGGGCTTGACCAGATAATCATCGGCACCGGCGTCAATTCCATCGACCCGTTCATCCCAGTTGCCTCGCGCGGTGAGTATTAATACCGGAGTGATGATATTTTCTTTGCGCCATCTTTTTAAAATTGTCAGCCCATCAAGAGTGGGCAGGCCAAGATCAAGAATAATGGCATCAAAGGGTTCGCTTGAGCCAATATACCATCCATCTTCTCCATCATGTTTTAAAACTGTGATGAACCCGGCCAGCTCAAGTGCCGTGCAAATGGATTTAGCGATATTTTTATCGTCTTCAATTACCAGAACGCGCATGGAATTAATTTTCCACCCTTTGGCCGGTGGCAGCTAGATATATTGCTGAGGCTACGCGGCCGTTTTCGTTGATATACAAGAAGCGATAATGCAATTGTACACGGCGTTTGAACAGGGCAATATCTATAATTTCTCCGTTAATATCGGATCGGAATATTTTGATCATTTCACGCAACGAAATTGCCTCTTCAGCCTGAAAAGCCCTTAGAGCGCCCTCTTCGTCGTCGTCGTAATCATGATCGTCATCATCGTCATGATCGTCATCATCATCGTCGTCGTCGTCATCATCGTCATCTTTATCATCAGCCATAGCAGGGCCAGACCATGCGCCAAGAGCAAGTAGCCACGCCATTCTTATCAAAATATCTCTTCTATCCATGAGCCAACCCTAACATATCCAACATTACAATTCGCTGACAAAGGGCTCACCGATCGGTCAGGCACGGTTTGATAGGTTTGATTCATGGTGCCAAGGTTTTGGCGCCCGGCAGAGTTAAAATTAAAAGGAAAGAAAATGAAAAAGATTGCAACCACTTCACTTACTGTATTGGCATTGGTGCTGGCCGCGACCGTTACCGGACAGGCTCGTTCGCCTGACAATCTGGTTTCCAACTCACAACTTAATGCATTTTGTGCCGATAAATCACCAAATGCCAAAGTACCTGTGCAATTCACCGATGCCTCAGGTCAGGTGATTGAGGGTATAATCGAATGCGAATATGCCAGCGCCAACCGCCGGAATGACAGAAATGATCGTTATGACGACG
>CAZMVQ010000052.1:0-13042 GCA_964569865.1 uncultured Devosia sp. | reverse complement strand
AATAAAGTGACTTTTAAATAACCCCCACGATGGTCACACAATTCCCCCGTGTAGCCATCAGATAGCCAACCGTAGATTTTCATGAATTTACGGTTGGCTGTTTTTTTGAACTTCGTTGAGTATTAAAACGGATTCCAGGTCGGCTCGGCGGTAAATTTGAGATAGCCAACATTTACCCCCAGACGTGCACCAACCCCGGAGCGAATTGGCACAATAATAACATTGTCGCGCTTGAGGACCGTCATACCAACTCCTCCAACAAGATAAGCTGTGCCTTGAATGGCCGGGTAACGCCCATAAACCGCGTTTACATCGGGAAGATTATAAACCAGCATCATAATGCGCGATCCATCACCACCAACATCAAAGCCAATGGTTGGTCCCTGCCAGAATATTTCGCGTTGGCCGACATTTCTTGTGTACATGGTGCCTTCACCAAATCGGACCCCGCCAAACAAGGCACCTGAACCTTCCTGACCAAGAATATAGGCATTGGGCTGGCCGTATTGGGCAACGGCGCGCTCTAGAACTGAAGCCAATCCTTGAGAAATCGAGCCGAACAACTGATTGCCTGCATCGACCAGTTCAGCGGGTGAATAGGTCTCAGATACTGCTCCTTGAGCATTGGCGCTCATCGGTGCCGCAATAAATGTCATCAAAACCAGAGCCAGTTTTGCAAAGTTTTTTATGGCGAGCTTGAAGTTTAAAAGATTTGAATGTTGGTTTTTTGGAACGGGCATTGGGCTAATTTCCCTAAATTAGATCTGTTCATCGTGAAGTTAGTAGTCTGTAAGTTATTGGTTTTGAGGCTTTGAATATTCGTTTACTATTGTCTCACCATTAACCTGTAAAATCAGACGTTATTGTGTTGGTACGATTTGGTTAAGGTTCAATCACGACAATGATGCGACATTTGGGTAAACAAATCTTAACTGTTGGCGAAGTTTTAGCTTTTTGCCACTCTGGCTTAAAGCAATTGGCTGGATTTTTTTCCAAAGGGCCTGGTTTATCTGTTATTGCGGGGGCGTTTGCTGTGATTTTGTCTTCGGGGCCGGTTATTGCAAACAGTGCCAGACTGGTTTCTGATATGGTGGTGGATCCGTTGACCGGTGTCGCTCTAGATGGTTTTGACCCTGTTTCATATTTTACCGATGAAGCGCCGATGCGTGGTAGTGCGGATTTTGAAATGTTTTGGCGCGGTGTACCATGGTATTTTGCCAGCGAGGCAAATCTTGAAATTTTCTCAAAATCCCCAGACGTTTATGCTCCGCTCTACGGGGGGCATGGGGCCATGAGTCTGGCGCGGGGCTTTTTATCAGATGGAAACCCGATGATTTATAAAGTGCTGGATAAGCGCTTATATCTGTTTTATTCGTTTTCTAATCGTGAAGCGTTTGAGATGGGTGACAAAATTGCCCGAATCAACGGTATCAATAACTGGCAACAGTTGAGAGACGGTCAGGACTAAAGTTATTTTTTTAATTATCGGAAGAGCCTTTTATGAGCAAAATTATTGAATTGAGTGCACCAGATCTGGCGGCAATGTTATGTTCTAGAGTGTGTCATGATCTGATAAATCCCGTTGGGGCAATTGGTAATGGCCTGCAGGCTCTTAATGATCCTGAACAGGAGCAAATGAAAGATCTGGCTCAGGAACTGGTCGTAAATGCTGCCAGGCAATCACTGGCCAGGCTGGAATTTGCCCGACTGGCCTATGGAGCATCTTCAACATCGGGCACGCAATTCGATACCAGAGAATGTGAACGGGTTGCCAAACTTTATTATGATATTGAAAAGGCTGATCTGGTCTGGAATATAAATCCGGTTCTTGTGCCAAAAAATGTCGGCAAATTGCTGATGAATATGTTGCTGATTGCCAGTGAATCTGTTTTTCGCGGCGGGGTGGTCGAGGTTGATCTGGAGGGAGAAACCGGCCGGGAAATCATTAAAATCAAAGCGGTTAGCGACCCGGATAAAAAACAGAAAACCTTGCTTCCAGCTAATGTTAAAGATTTTATTGGCGGGGAAGTTGAAGACGTGACGGCGCGTGAAATTCAGCCGTTTTACACCGGTTTGCTGGCTCGTTTGTCAAATATGGAGCTTGAAGTTGGACTGGATGGTGTTGAGTTTACTTTTGTTGCCAGACCAAAATAGAGTGAGAACATAATCTCGTTAGTCTTGTGATGCGGGCCATGGATTGTCTTTCTATTCAGGCAGCAGCCAGCGCTGTAACAGGCCTCGCAGCAATAGTTCCTGATCGGCAGAATTCTGGGTGGCACCGGAATGCAGGCCAATCAAAACATGATAAAAAAAGGCGGTAATTCCCTGCACATATATGTTCGCGCTGACATTGGCGGGCAGTCGCTTTTCATCAAGCAGGGAATTGATCACATTGGTCATTGCGGTTTCCATGGCGCAGCAGGCATCATAAAGTCTAAGGGCGGAATCGGCTCCTTTCAGGGAAGCCTGATCCATAAATACGATGGTGAATTCCCTGTCGCTGGCAAAAAGATCAAGCCAGGGTTTAAGAATGTCCACCATCGCCTGCACCGGGTCGTCTCCGGCGGGACCAAATGAGCCAGCAAGCGTATCTTTTGCAATTGATTCCATATGATCTATTCTGACTGCGGTCAAAAGCGATGCTTTGTCAGAAAAGTGCACAAAAACACTGCCCTTTGCAACACCGGCGCGCTTGGCAACCTGATCAACCGAACTTTGCTCATAGCCTTGAGAATCAAACAAAAAACGCGCTGCCGCCAGAATTTTTTTTCTGGTTTTTTTGGTGCGGTCCTGTTGTCGCTCTGCCAATGTACATGTCCCTTTTTTCTATCGATAGTAAAATTTATGATTCAGGTCAAATTGGTGGAAAAATAAAACTGACCAACGTCAATTATCATCACCAAAATCTGCGAGTTGATGTGGCTTGATAAAAGATAGGTACGAATACGAGGATCGGGGTTTTGCAAGCATTCGTTAACCTTGCCACGTTCAATATTGGGGCAATTGTGAAACATAGTGCGGACCCGATAAATGGACGATCTGTTAGGCGAATTTTTAACTGAAACTTCCGAAAGTCTCGAAGTTGTTGATAGCGAGCTGGTGCGATTTGAGCGCGAGCCCAACAATTCTGAAATCTTGGACAATGTATTTCGTCTTGTGCATACGATCAAGGGAACCTGCGGGTTTTTGGGTCTGCCTAGACTTGAAGCTCTGGCGCATGCGGCAGAAACCCTGATGGGTATTTATCGCGATGGATCGCCTGTCACCGGGGAGGGGGTTTCAACTATTCTCAACACCATTGACCGGATAAAAATGATCCTTGGGGAATTGGAAGAAAACCAAGAGGAACCAGAGGGACAAGACAAGGATCTGATTGATCCCTTGTTGATTTTGGCCGGAGTAATTGAAGATCCCAATGCAAAAGAACCAGAAACTGTTCCCAGTGACGCAGAAGAAATTGCTATAAGTCAAGATAATGCCAAACCGGTAAATGACGATGACGATGTGGCGGATGAAGACGACAAGCTCGATGATTTAGGCGGGCCGATGGGTCGGGCCTTAAAGCCTGGAGAGGTTTCTCTGGCTGATCTTGATGCGGCGTTTGCATCGGCAGATGGGCCGGAACTCAAACTGCCCGAAATAAAAAAACCCCAAAAACCAAAGCCGAAAAAGCCCAAGGTAGATCGCTCGGCCAATCAAACCATTAGGGTGAATGTGCAAACCATTGAAACCCTGATGACTATGGTTTCCGAGTTGGTTTTAACCCGCAATCAATTGCTGGAAATTTCCGGGCGTCACGAAGATAACGAGTTTGATACTCCCCTGCAAAGATTATCCAATGTCACCGGTGAATTGCAGGAAGGGGTGATGAAAACCCGCATGCAGCCCATTGGCAATGCCTGGGGGAAATTGCCAAGAATTGTGCGCGATCTTTCGCTTGAGCTTGACCGCCCCATCGATCTGGAAATGGTTGGAGCTGAAACCGAACTTGATAGGCAAGTGCTTGAATTAATTCGCGATCCCTTGACCCATATGGTTAGAAACTCTGCCGATCATGGGATCGAACCCCCTGAAGATCGTGAAAAAGCGGGTAAGCCCAAAACCGGCAAAATCACCGTTTCCGCGTTCCATGAAGGTGGGCATATAATCATTGAAATTGCTGACGATGGCAAAGGTCTCAACACGGCAAAATTGCGCGAAAAAGCCCTTGAAAAAGAAATCATGAGCGAAGCCGAGCTGGATGAAATGTCAGACGCTCAGGTTAACAAGCTGATATTTCACGCCGGATTTTCCACTGCGGAAAAGGTGACTTCGGTTTCCGGACGCGGGGTGGGCATGGATGTTGTGCGCACCAATATTGAGATTATTGGCGGCACTATTGATCTGAACTCGGTTGAGGGCAAAGGCACTTCGGTAAAAATCAAAATTCCGCTGACTTTGGCTATTATTCCAGCTTTAATTGTTGAGGCGGGTGGAGAGCGGTTTGCCATTCCGCAACTGGCGGTAAATGAATTGGTGCGATCGAACCCAACCAGTGAAAATCGCATTGAAAAAATCAAGGATGCGGAGGTTTTACGCCTGCGCGGGGCCTTGTTGCCGCTGGTCAGGCTGACGGATCTTTTGAAAATTGGCCCGGCCGAGGGAGAGGATGCGCAAATAACCCATCGCGGGGATAATATCTTCATTGTGGTTGCAAAAGTTGGCAGTCAGGAATTTGGAATTATCGTTGATGAGGTTTTTCATACGGAAGAAATTGTGGTCAAGCCCATGTCGGGAATGCTCAAGGATGCAAGTATGTTTTCCGGCAATACCATTATGGGAGACGGTTCGGTTATTCTGATCGTTGATCCAAACGGGGTGGCCCAACAGGTGAGCAAAAAGGGAATTGAGGAAAATTCTCAAGAAGAAATCATCGAAGAAGAAAAACTCGATGAGGGCGAAATAAATTCACTATTGCTGTTCGAGGCCGGATCAGGTGATCCCAAGGCGGTTCCGCTTTCGCTGGTGACCCGGCTGGAGGAGCTGGAGGCTAACACAGTTGAGCATTCAGGAGATCGGCACATGGTGCAATATCGCGGCCGTCTGATGCCGCTGATTTATCTGGATAAAGAAAAACAAAATCAGCAAAATCAGGAGAACGTTTCAGGTCGTCTCTCGATATTGGTGTTTTCAGAGGGTGAGCGCTCCATGGGGCTGGTGGTCGAAAAAATCGTTGATATTATTGAGCACGGGCTGGATTTGCAGGTTGAGGCTAGCGAAGAGGGGTATCTTGGCAGTGCCATTGTTGCCGGAAAGGCCACCGAAATTTTAGATGTTGGTCATTATCTGCCACTTGCCTTTTCGGACTGGTTTGAACGTAAAGAGCAATCCAAGGAAAATCGTTTGCGTATTCTTTATGCTGAGGATAGTCAGTTTTTCCGCTCGATGATCGTGCCGGTTCTAAAGGGGGCGGGCTATGTGGTCAGCGTTTCTGAAGATGGTCTTGCAGCTTATGAGCGGGTGAAAAACGGTGAGAAATTTGATCTGGTGGTTTCAGATATTGAAATGCCCAATATGGACGGATTTACGCTGGCCAAAGTTCTAAAAGGCAATCCGATCAGCGCCGATTGGCCATTTATTGCCCTTTCAGCCTTTACCGGGCCGCAGGCCGAAGCACGGGCCAAGGAGTTGGGTCTGTTTGCATATGTGGCCAAGTTTGATCGGCCCGGTCTGCTTGATGCGTTAAAATCGGCTGGAACCCGGGTGCATGTGGAGATGGCGGCATGAGTGGACAATATGATAGTGAAAATTTAACCGGCGGCAGTTCAGCGGGAGACAGTGGGGGCAAACAATTGGTGACCATTCGGCTTGGCAATCAGATGATTGGCTTGCCGATTGAAAAAGTCCATGACGTGTTTTTCCCGAACAATTTTACTCCGGTGCCTTTATCAGTGGAGCAAATCGCCGGAGTTCTTAATCTGCGCGGACGCATTGTAACCATTATCGACCTGTCGATAATTATGGGCTTAAAGGCGGTAAATGAAGAAATTGGTGAACGGCCGGCAGTGGGGGTAATCTGCGCCAACGAATCATATGGTCTCTTAACCGATACTTTGGGAGAAGTGGTTACGCTTGGGGATGATTTGTTTGAACCGAACCCGGTTAATCTGGATCCGTCCTGGGCGCAGTTAAGTCTTGGTACGTATCGGCTGGAAAATGAATTGCTGGTGGTTTTAGATATTGATGCACTGATTGAGACTTTGTTGAAAAAGGAAGCGGCATAATGATTAGAGAAATTTATAAAAGCGAGGGAAGCAAATGAAGTCCTGTCTGGTTGTTGATGATTCAAGCGTTGTTCGCAAAGTTGCGCGACGTTTTCTTGAGGATCTGGATTTTGTGGTTGATGAAGCCGAAGACGGGCAGGAGGCGTTTGAAAAATGCACTTCTGAAATGCCGGATTCGATTTTGCTCGACTGGAATATGCCAATTATGTCTGGTCTGGAGTTCTTAAAACTTTTAAGGGCCTATGAGGGTGGAGATAAGCCAAAAGTGGTTTTTTGCACCACCGAGAATGACGTGGGACATATCGCCATGGCGCTAAAGGCCGGGGCCAACGAATATATGATGAAGCCGTTTGATCGGGAAATTCTGGAAAGCAAGTTTCAAGAAGTCGGCTTTGAATAGGTTTTGGGGCTGAACCCAGCCCCTAAAAGACTAACAAAAATTCAGGAGGTGCCCCATGGGTGCATTGAGCCAGCGTCATGAAAATGGCGTGCAGGCACGGGTGATGCTTGTCGAAGATTCTGCGGTTGTTCGCGGGATGATCAGAGGATGGCTGGATCCCCTTGACGGGGTGGAGATAGTGGCTGCTGCCGACAATGGTCAGGTAGCCCTGAATATGATCAAAACCGCAAGGCCCGACATCATTATTCTTGATATCGAAATGCCGGTTATGGATGGGCTGACCGCTCTTCCCGGATTATTGCGCGGAGCGCCCGGCGTAAAAGTTTTGGTGGCCTCGACCCTTTCGCGCCGCAACGCCGAGGTTACGTTAAAGGCCATGGCGCTTGGGGCAGTGGATTATCTGGCAAAGCCTTCGTTTGCACGCGATGGCAACGATGCCAGAGCTATATTTCGTGAAGAGTTGATAGGTAAAATTTCAGGGCTGGCAGGGCTTGAGCCAGTTGTTACCCGGACATCCGGGCCAAATATGAAGATAAATGATGCGCCGGTTTTGGCTGGGGGTCAAAGAATTGGCACAGCAAAACTGGCCTCTGGTTCTCAGCGCTGGGGGGCAATTCCGGCGGCAACAAGCAAATTCAAGTTGCGCAAACCCTCGTTGGTTGCGCCAAGGATTTTGGCCATTGGCTCATCCACTGGAGGACCGGCAGCACTTTCTAAAATGCTGGGGTCTTTAAAAGGGCAATTGGGCCGGGTTCCGGTGCTGATAACCCAGCATATGCCTGCAACATTTACCGCTTTGTTGGGGGAAAGTCTTTGCCGGTTGACCGGCCTTGAAGGGGGAGAAGCAAAGCAGGGTGAAAAGGTTAAAGCGGGGAAGATTTATGTGGCACCGGGGGGCTTTCATATGCGGGTTAAACAGCAGGGAAGTGATGTACTTATTGATTTGGAGGATGGAGCTGCGATCAATCATTGCAAGCCCGCGGTTGATCCGATGTTTGAAAGCCTGGCCAAAATTTATCGCAGTTCGATTTTGGGGGTGGTGTTAACCGGAATGGGGGGCGATGGCGCATTGGGGGCTGTAAAAATTGCCGATGCGGGCGGTTCGGTTTTTGCCCAGGATGAAAAAAGCTCCATTGTTTGGGGCATGCCCGGCGCCGCCATGGAGGCAGGTGCCTGTGTGGAAGCGCTTGATCTGGAAAAACTTGGGCACCGGATTGGTAATTTGTTGATTTCTAGGGGTAAAAAAACATGAATAGTCGTGAATTTGATATAATCGGGGCATTTGTAGAGAAAAATTCGGGAATTGTTTTAAGTAAGGCCAAAGAATATCTGGTGGAATCTCGCTTAAAACCCATTGCCGAAAAATTCGGATTTGACGGGGTAGACGGGTTGGCACGGGGGCTTGGCACAGCTTCACAAGAGATAAAACTGGCTATCGTTGATGCCATGACCACCAATGAGACGTTCTTTTTCCGTGATAAAACCCCGTTCAAATTGTTTGAGGAAATTGTGCTTCCGCAAATGAGCAGGGCCAGACGAAAGGTCGGTAAAATCCGCATATGGTGCGCGGCAGCCTCAACGGGGCAGGAGCCTTATTCCATTGCAATGGTGTTGCTCAAGAACAAACATTTGTGGGCTGGTCTGAAGGTGGAAATCATCGCAACTGACCTCTCCCATAATGCAATCGCCAAAGCCAAGGAAGGCAAATATACCCAGTTTGAAGTTCAGCGCGGATTGCCGGTCGATCTGTTGGTGGCCCATTTTACTCAAGAGGGAACTCACTGGATAATCAGCGATCAGGTTAAGCAAATGGTGAAATTCTCCAAGCTCAATCTGATGGAAAATTATAGCTCTATTGGAACCGTTGACGTGGTTTATTGCCGGAATGTGCTTATCTATTTTGATGCGGATACCAAGCGCAAAGTGCTTACCTCTGTACGCAGAACCATTCGCTCTGATGGCTATCTGGTTTTGGGGGCTGCCGATACGGTGATCGGCTCCAATGGCGAGTTTGAAAGGGCTGAGGAGCGCGGTCTTTATCAGCCCGTTGAGGCCAAGGAAGCGCGCCTTGCCTTAAGTGCCTGATTGTTGAATTCCTGAATTTTCCGGTTTGAATTTTTTTGCCTCTGGCATAGGTTTGTCTGGTGGCAGTAAAAGCATCATAAAAGGAAAATCGAGATGAAAAATCTATGGCAGGTTGGTCTTAAACCCAGCGTTGTGGTTGGCCTGTTTGCATTTGCAACGCCAGCTTTGGCTGATCATTTGGATATTGACGGAATATATATTGCGGTACCAAACCCTGAATATACCTGCGGGTTTATAATTGAAAATGTAGAAAACGATCAGCGGTTGCGCAGTTTTCTGGTGGATTATACCTATGGAATGGTCACCGGGCTTAATGTGCAGCTGCACCTTGCCGGGGAAACCGGGCTGGATTTTTCAAAAATTGAAATGCCAATGATGCTGGGTTGGAGCCTTGCCGTATGTCAGTCCAACCCTGACATTGCCTATTATCAGGCGGTTTATCGGATGTTTGAATTTACGCTTGGTGAGCAATTAAAAGCGGATATTCAGGCGGAATAATCAAATGAAATTTAGGATCGTTACAGGCGCCCTGTTTTTTTCACTCTTTATGAATATGGGCGCCCCATGGGCACATTCTTTGGAAAGTTTTCAAAATACGTTAGCTAGAGATGAGCCGAGTTACACGGCCATTGATCTGAAAACACCCAGGTTTGAACTGGCTGATAAAGACGGCAATATTATCAACAATGAAAGTCTGCATGGCAAAGTTGTGATTTTGTATTTCATCTGCGCTCAATGTGTTGATAGCAGTCAGGATCAGGGGCAAATGATCGCCAAGCTGCAAGGCATGATCAATATTTCTGCAATGCGTGATCTTGTGCAGTTTGTGGGGGTTGTTAGTGGTTCTGACGTTGTTCCCTATGAATTAGTTAAAAATTACAGGGAAGAATTTGGTCTGGATTCTATAAATTGGACCCTGTTATTTGGTGATACGGGTCAACCCGAGCAATTGGCGCTTCAGTTTGCACTTCAGGACCAGAAAATAGATGAGCAGGATATTGTCACTCATATTATTGGTATAGAGGGGCGCTGGAGCGGGTTTTTTAGCGGGGTTGAATTTAATGCCACCAATTTGATTATTCTGGTGAACGCCTTAACCAATGTGAACAGTGCGGAAAATGATGGCCACGCAGATGAGGGGGATACCCCACAAGGTTTTTGGTTAAACCTCTTTGGCGGTTTGGGCTTTGGAAGCTGAAACGCGGGACGGTTTAGCTAAAAAAATGCTGGTCAAAATAAAACCCGACTTTTTCAAGCCGGGTTTTTAGAAATTTATAATTTTGCAGCAAAGAAAAGTTTTTATGGTCGCGCTGCCAAATCGAAAACCGCAAAGGCCCTTTTTCCGACAGTACTCCCGTTAAGCGCTTGCCTTTATTAAGCGCTCTGGGAAATCTCGTTTTCATCCGGCTCGCGCAGCACATAGCCACGTCCCCAGACGGTTTCGATATAATTTGCGCCAGCTGATGCAACTGAAAGCTTTTTTCTGAGCTTACAGATAAACACATCGATGATTTTCAGCTCTGGCTCGTCCATGCCACCATAAAGATGGTTGAGGAACATTTCTTTGGTCAGGGTCGTGCCCTTGCGCAATGAAAGCAGTTCCAGCATCTGATATTCCTTGCCGGTAAGGTGTACGCGTTGACCGCCAACCTCAACAGTTTTGGTATCCAGATTAACCGCCAGCTCACCAGTGGTGATGATTGACTGGGCATGGCCTTTAGAGCGGCGTACAACGGCGTGAATGCGCGCTACAAGCTCGTCCTTATGGAAAGGCTTGGTCATATAGTCATCGGCACCAAACCCAAGGCCACGGACCTTGTCTTCAATTCCGGCCAGACCAGAAAGAATAAGAATAGGCGTTTGAATTTTGGAAACCCTTAAAGTGCGTAACACTTCATACCCGCTCATGTCGGGTAGGTTCAAATCCAATAAAATAATATCGTAATCATAGAGTTTACCCAGATCAACACCTTCTTCACCAAGGTCTGTGGCGTAAACATTAAAACTCTCGGACTTCAGCATAAGCTCAATGCTTTGTGCAGTAGCGCTGTCGTCTTCAATCAAGAGTACCCGCATGGCAATCCCCTTAAACCCTTTTTTTGTGTTCCTTACTGGAACCTTAAAATGCTCAACCCTCAGTGACCGGCATTTATGCAATCCCTACTGGATATGCTTTAAACATAATTTCCAATAGTTAACAAAGTTTAATTCACTTAGGCAATATGCAAACGAAAAAAGGCAAAAATTTGTTAAGTGTTTGTTTTACAAAGGAAAATTAGCTAAAAAAATCTTAACATTTTAGTTTAAGAAATCGTTGCAACCGATTCTTTGGACTCAGTCATTTACGGGTTTTTGCTTGCAAAACAGCAAAAAGCGGCCACAAGAAATAAATATCCAATAATTGCGTTAACGCTTTTTGGTTAACAATCAATTACCCTACAATTACAATTGTTTTCGGGTGCTCTCTGATTCGCGAGGTAATGATTGGGGTGAAGTCCTTAATTGCAGAAATTGATGCCATTGACGAAGTCGAGGTTTTCGGCCGCGTAAAAGCTGTGCAGGGCCTGTTGATTGAAGTTGTTGGCCCCTTGCGCGAGCTAAGGGTTGGCGGCCGGGTGAATATTGAAACCAGTGCTTCGAATAGTCTTGAATGCGAAATTATCGGCTTTAGGGGCGGGCACGCCCTTTGTTTGCCATTTGGTCCGGTTGAGGGAGTGCGGTTGGGGTGTCGGGCGATTTTTGTTGGTCATAATGGCGCGGTCTATCCCGATGCCAGTTGGCTGGGCCGGGTGATCAATGCCAATGGAGAGCCAATCGATGATAAAGGGCCTTTGACCAAAGGAGCCAAGCCCTGCGCCCTTAGAACGTCACCGCTTCCTGCCCATCGGCGCGACAGGGTTGGTACGCCCCTTGATCTTGGAGTGCGGGCGCTAAACAGTTTTACCACGGTTTGCGAGGGGCAACGGTTGGGAATATTTGCCGGGTCGGGCGTGGGTAAATCTGTTCTGATGTCGATGCTGGCCCGCAATACCCAAAGCGATGTGGCAATAATCGGGCTGATTGGGGAGCGCGGGCGCGAGGTTCGTGAATTTGTTACTGATCAATTGGGCGAAGAGGGCATAAAAAAGGCCATTGTGGTTGTTGCAACATCTGATGAGCCGGCCTTAATGCGACGTCAGGCGGCATATCTTACTTTAACTCTGGCCGAATATTTTCGTGATCAGGGAAAAAAGGTTTTGTGCATGATGGATAGTTTGACCAGATTTGCCATGGCCCAGCGTGAAATTGGCCTGGCAACCGGCGAGCCGCCTACCGCCAAGGGGTATCCACCGACCGTTTTTGCTGAATTGCCACGGCTTTTGGAAAGAGCGGGGCCGGGATTGATTAATTCTGGTTCTGTTACCGGTCTATTTACCGTTTTAGTGGAAGGTGATGATCACAACGAGCCGATTGCCGATGCCGTTCGCGGAATACTGGACGGACATATTGTGATGGAACGCGCCATTGCCGAAAGGGGACGATATCCGGCGGTGAATGTTTTGCGCTCTATTTCGCGCACTATGCCTGCCTGTGTACCGGAGGATGTGCAGCCGGTTTTGCAAAAGGCGCGGGAATATTTGTCGGTTTATGCCGATATGGAGGAATTAATAAGGCTTGGGGCCTATCGGAAAGGATCTGACCCCAAAGTTGATAAGGCGATTGAGTTAAACGGGGCTTTGGAGGCGTTTTTGAGCCAGAGCCAGAATGAAAAAACTTCAATCGCTGAGGGTTATGAGTTGTTGGGTGCTATTGTTGAGGAAACGCCAGTCGTTGAGGAAACAAATGCCTAAAGTAAATAGACTTGATCGTGTAAGGAGTACAAGTCATGAAGTCACGCAATGAGAGTCTTATCAGACTCAAAAAATTTCAAGTAGACGAACATCGACGGGCATTATCTCAAATCGAGATGATGATTGCCGATTTTGAACGGATGGCCGCAGAGCTGGATCAGCAGATTGAGCTGGAACATTCCAAGACCGGCATTTCTGACGCTACCCATTTTGCCTATTCGACCTTTGCCAAGGCGGCGTTGACCCGGCGGGATAATCTGATGACTTCTGCTGATGATATGCGTGAAAAGCTTGAATCAGCGCAGGATCAACTGGCGGAAAGCCTTGAAGAGCTGAAAAAGGTTGAAACCCTTAGCGAGCGTGAAAATCAGCGCCAAAGGGATGAAGAAAACAAAGCCGAGCAAGCCGAATATGACGAAATTGCCCGCATGCGGCATATTCGTTAGGCTTTTTTGGTCATTTAG
>CAZMVQ010000051.1:10538-17024 GCA_964569865.1 uncultured Devosia sp. | reverse complement strand
TTTCCAATAAAGTTTTCAGGGACAAATTTATCCCTCGGCCTTTACCCCGGCAACAATTGCATCGAGATCGATCAGGCCCACCATTTTACTGTCATGGGTAATAATACCATTCAAAAGCTCAGAATCCATATTGTCACCTTCAGGTACTTTATGAATATCTTTTTTCGAAATGGTAAGAATGTCTGAAACCGCATCCACCAGAACACCCACCCATTTTTCACCAACCGACATAACCACAACCACATGGTTTTTTGTTGTGTTGGTAATTCCATCGCCAAACCTTGCCCTAAGGTCAAATATCGGCACGATTGTTCCGCGAAGATTTATGACACCGCGTACAAATTCCTGCGTATTGGGCAGAGGCGTTGCGCCATCCCAGGCGCGAATTTCACGCACTGTGGTAATTTCAACCCCATAAATCTGTTCCCCGATCATGAATGCGATCAACTGCATGGAATTGCCTGAGGCAATATCATGCTCAATATCTGCACTCTCGCGATTTTCAAAAGATTCCATTTTATCTATCCTTTACTAAAAAATCAGGCTGCCGACTTTTGTTCCGGGGAATTTTTCAGCCCCTGAACATCAACAATTAGCGCCACATTGCCATCCCCAAGGATTGTTCCCCCGGCGACACCATCAATACGTCTGAAATTCTCTTCCAGGCTTTTAATAACCACTTGCTGCTGTCCGATAATCCGGTCAACAATCAAGGCAATTTTGGAGTTGCCCTCACCCTCGCACAAAACCACAAATCTCTTATGTTCTTTTAAGTTTGTTTCCATTTCAAACCGAACGGCAAGATCGATAACCTGCACATATTCACCCCTGATCTGCAAAACCCGCCTACCGCTTGGTGCATGGCCAAAATCAGCCCGCTCACAAAGCACAGTCTCAACGATTGAGCTGAGCGGAATAACATAGGGGCCGGTGCCAACCTCCACCAGCATCACATCCAGAACCGCCAAAGTTAAAGGCAAACGAAGAAGCATCTTGGTGCCTTTGCCCGGAGACGAACGCACATGAACCGAGCCGCCAATTTTTTTAATGTTTGATATAACCACATCCATACCAACGCCACGGCCTGAAATATCAGATACGGCATCCGCAGTTGAAAATCCGGGAGCAAAAACCAATTCATCAATCTGCTCGTCACTCAATTGCTGATCCGGACCAACAACTCCGCGCTCCCGCGCTAAATCTAAAACTCTTACCCTGTCGATGCCCGCACCATCATCTTCCACTGCAATTATAATATTGCCGCCGGCCTGCTCGGCCGAAATTCTGATCGTTCCCTGCTCAGGTTTTCCAGCCGCTTTTCGCTTTTCAGGAGTTTCTACCCCATGATCGGCTGAGTTTCGGATCATATGGGTTAAAGGGTCACTGAGTTGCTCGATTATGGCCTTATCGATTTCGGTATGTTCACCCACCATTTCAAGGCGGATATTTTTACCCGTTTTTGATGCCAGTTCGCGAACCAGCCTTGGCATGCGTGAGAATACAGATTTCACCGGTTGCGCTCTAATCGCCATCACCGCATCCTGCAAACCACGGGTCGTTTGCGCCAGAACCTCAACACCACGCACCATTTCCTGATAGCGGGCCCGCAACTGATCATCCATTTGCTGGGTAAGCATGGATTGGGTGATAACCAGCTCACCAACCATATTCACAACCCGGTCAACCTTTTCCAGATCAACACGAATTGATTGCACAGTAGGAGTTTTTGCCGTCTGTTTTTTGTTTTTTCCAGCCTCTGTTTTAGCTTTTTCCGGCTCGGGTTTGGAGGGTGGGGGTGGCTCAATAGCGGCGGCCATATCCGCTAAACTCAAACCATCTTCATCACTATTCACATCTGGTTCTTCGTCTTTATTTTCGCTGTTTTGTTCTGGTGCGACCAATTCTTGTTGATTATTATCAGACCCGTCTACAATTTCTGGCACCAGATCATCGTCTGCATTTGCCATAACCGAGATAATATTTAGATCGCAATCACCCTCAACAAACTCAAAAACTTCATTGATCGTTTCTTTGGGAATTTTTTCCCCATGAAGTTCAATTTCCCATGAACAATAAATTCCAAACGGATCAAAATCGGCCAGTTCCGGCATTTTGAGCAATTTGGCTGAAATCTTTGCCTCGCCAAGAGACGAAAGCTCCCGAAACAATAATAAAGGATCGTTTGCCCGCTCATAAAGTTCATAATGGGGGGTGAATTCTATTCTCCAATACCTCAACCCGTCTTCTAAGGGAGCCTGATCAAAACTATCTCCCTCGTCACTATCTACACTCGCATCTTCATCCCCGACTGAAACCATGACAGGAACAAATTCAATATCAAATTCCTCCATCGGCTCTTCATCATCTTCGCCGGAAAGGATTTTGAAGCGCGCCAGCTCTTCTGCACCATAATCATCGGCCAACTCTTCTTCATCGCGGGCAGCGCCAACAAAATCGGCGACAAGATCAATCGAGCGAATACATAGGGTTATAACTTCGGCACTCAAATCCACCTGTCCATTGCGAACAAAGTCTAAAAGCGTTTCAAAACTGTGGGCAAATTCTACGAGCTTTTCAAATCCAAAGGCACCCGCTCCCCCTTTTACAGAATGAATGGCGCGAAATACCGCATTCATGCGCTCGGAGCTATGGTCCCCCTCCTCAATGGCGGTGAACTGCTCTTCAAGCTCCACAAGCAATTCCGAACATTCTTCGAAATAGGTAGCTTTGAATTCGTCAAGATCGCTCATATTTTAAGATCGCTCATATTTTTGTAGCAAAAAAATTCAATATTTTACTTCTGGCAAAACCCTTTGGACTTGCCCCTAGTGAACAACCCGATGAATTACCGAAATCAGTTTTTGGGGATCAAAAGGCTTGACAATCCAGCCGGTTCCCCCCGCTTCACGGCCCAGATTGCGTTTTTCAGGCGATGATTCAGTAGTCAGGATCAATATGGGAAGGTTCTTTTTTGCCCCGGAGGCCCGAACATTTTTAATGAATTCTATTCCGTCCATCACCGGCATATTGATGTCGGTAATAACCACATCAAATTCTTCATCCTTCATGGCGTCAAGGCCTTTTTGCCCATCTTCCGCCTGAACCACTTCAAACCCCGCTTCTTTCAAAACGTGGTTTAACATTGATAAAATGGTTGGAGAATCATCAACCGTAAGTACGCGCATTTTAGTTTCCTTCAATAAATTCAGCAAAAATATCACCCATTCCCAATCGCTCCACCGCCTCTTCAAAGGCTTCACTTGGATTGGCAATTCTTAGGGTAAATTCATTAGATTTAGCGCCCTGCCCGGCGCTGACCAACATCAACAGGGCATTTGTTGCCACTCTGGATACCTGAGCTGCGTCCAGTCTGGTGTTTCCAGTTTCAATTGCACCCACCAATGAATCGCGCATGGCGTCCATGGCATCCACATCCACCACGCTCGGCAAATCGAATTTTTGAATATCTTGAGCGCCCATATTTGTTCCAAACCCCGTATAAATCCCTATGGAGTTTCGCTCAGAACGGTTTACAAATCCCTAATTGCAGGCAATCAATTAGTTGGACGCGGACCCGATGGCTGTTAAAATTTCCTGCTGGTCCACAAGCGCAATATTTTTTGGACGCCAGTTCGGCTTTTGATCCTTGTCCACCAACACCGCACGCACCCCTTCGATAAAATCGTCACGGGCGCCCATAAATCTGGCCAAAGAAAGATCAGTCTGTAAAACACTGGCGATATCGGGCTGTTTTATTGCAGCATCCAACCCCAAAACATGAACCACATTGGAGGTTGGACAACGCCCAAGAATTACAGCGCCAATCTGGGCCAATTCAGTCTTCTCCAAAACATGTTGAGCAAGATTTGCATAGATTTGATTGCAGTCTTTACTTTCAAAAACAAATGCGAACCTGTCTGCCAGATCACAAAAATCAGCCCCCTCAGGATCAATTGCATTTAACTGCATTATTTCATTTATAGCCCTGTCAATATTTGCTGCGCTCCCGGCTTTTATTATTTGAGATCGTATCTGAGCAAATTCCTCATCCCTGATGCAAATATCAGCAAGACCAAGCATAATCGCATCTGGTGCCGTCACGATGGAGCCAGTAAGCATGAACATCAGTGCCTGATGGCGCGGTATAGCGGCAAGAATTGAGCGCACTCCCACATCGCAAAACAAACCAATGGCCGCTTCCGGCATGGCAAACCGGGCGGTTTTAGTGGTAATTTTATATCTGGCATGTCCCGCCAGCCCAATTCCTCCACCCATCACCACCCCGTGAGTCAGCGCGATAGTCGGCTTTTCATAGGTGGCAATCATCAGGTTCATTTTATATTCGTTTTCAAAAAACCTTCCCACTCGCTCGATTTCACCAGCCAGAACCTTTTCTCTGGTCCAACGCACATCGCCTCCGGCACAAAATCCACGCTCGCCAGACCCTTCAAACATAACCATTTTCACCAGCGGGTCTTTCGACCATTCTTTCAAGGATTTGCTGATTTTTTCGATCATTTCAGGGGTCAGGGCGTTGATGGCCTTCTCGCGCCTCAGAGTGATTATACCCACCCCGTTTTCCACTATTGTGCCAATTTCATTCTGCATTTTTAGCTCACCCTGATTTTTATTTGAGTTAGATCACTATCATGATTTGTCAAACAGCCACTATTTTCCATAGCAACCGGTTGTTTTGCTCTCTCAAATGGGTTTTACCTGTAGCATGAACAAAATTCACCTCACAGGCATTGCCCGCGATCTGAAAACCAGGTCTGAAAACCACAAACCCATTTGCATCGGCATTATCGGCGCTGGCGAAATGGGCACTGATCTTGTCACCCAGATCATGTTGATGGATGGTATAGAAATTGGCGCCATCGCCACAAGACGCCCGATTGCCGCTCTTAATGCAATTGAAATTGCCTATGGAGACCGGAGCAACGGGATGGAAATTGCTTCTGCCTCTTCCATGTCAAAAGCAATGGATTTGGGCAAAATTGCCATTACTGACAACCCCGAACTAATGGTCACCACCCCCAAAATTGATGTAGTGATTGACGCAACCGGCAAACCGGGGGTAGCGGCTGATTATATTTTGTTGGCCATGGAGCATGGCAAGCACATCGTAATGATGAATGTGGAGGCCGACGTTACCATTGGTCCCTATCTTAAAAGTCAGGCCGACCGGTTGGGAGTTATTTATTCCCTTGGAGCAGGGGATGAACCCTCATCCTGCATGGAGTTGATAGAATTTACTTCTGCCTTGGGCCTTGAGATAATTGCCGCAGGCAAAGGCAAAAACAATCCCTTGAACCACAAGGCTGTGCCTGATGATTATCGCGAGGAAGCATTGCGACGAAACATGAACCCGCGCATGTTGGTGGAATTTGTTGATGGTTCGAAAACCGCCGTGGAAATGGCCGCCATTGCCAATGCCACCGGACTAAAGCCCGATATTGCTGGCATGCACGGCCCCAAGGCCTCTCGTGATGAATTGGCCAAAGTACTTATTCCCAAAAGCGATGGTGGAATCTTACACGGCAAGGGCGTAGTTGATTATACCATTGGCAAGGGCGTTGCCCCTGGCGTGTTTGTAATTGCCAAAGCCAATCATGATCGCATTATTGAGCGTATGGATGATTTGCATATTGGAAGCGGTCCCTATTATGGTTTTTTCCGTCCCTATCACCTTACTTCGCTGGAAGTGCCCCTGACTGCGGCCCGCATCATGCTTTATGGCAAGGCTGATATGGTGCCACTCAACAGGCCCGTGGCAGAGGTTTGCGCATTGGCCAAACGGGATTTGCAGGCCGGAGAAAATCTCGATGCCATTGGTGAAACCTGCTATCGCTCCTTCACCATGACCAAGGATGACGCTCAAGAAAAATCCTGCCATCCAGTGGGCCTGTTGGAGGGCGGCAAAACCACCCGCGCTATCAAGAAAGGCGAGCTGATTACCTCAGATAACGCCACCCCTGACAAGACCACCAAACTCTACGAAATGCGCCTTAAGCAAGATCAAATGCTTAAAAGACTTTAGCAATTTGGTTGCGGTTTTTGATGATTTGCCAACAGACGTTTTTAAAAAAAATTGTCGCTTTTGTTCAAGACCCACCTATATTTGTGAGCTTATAAACAGCGTTATAACGTCTGTTCTACCGGCAATATCAAGACAAAAAGTGGCATCAAAAAAATGAAATTTCGTTACACAATTCTCTATGTCAGCAACGTTGTTCAAAGTCTGGATTTTTTTGAAAAGGCTTTTGATTGCAAAATAAAAATGCTTCACGAAAGTTCTCAGTATGGGGAGCTGGATACCGGCTCCACCATATTAGCGTTTTTATCACGCAAATCCATGCAAGAGCTGGGTAAAACCCCATCAATTCCTGATCCGGCAAAACCTGCATTTGAAATTGCTTTCGAAACCGATAATGTGGCGCAGGGCGTTGCAAAGGCAATTGCAGCGGGCGCAAAACTGCAACGGGA
>CAZMVQ010000051.1:0-10438 GCA_964569865.1 uncultured Devosia sp. | reverse complement strand
ATCAAAATGGAAGCAATTGAGCAAATCGAAGAAAAACAATTGAAGTTTTTTATAGCTCAGTTGGATTAAAACCCAAAACCTTACACAATGATCCTAGGGTCCTGACCCTAGTTAAATCCGGCTTGGCTCAACTGATCAATAATCTGGTGTTGATATTTAATTTCACCCGGACTAACCCCAAACCAGCGTCTGATGTCCCGGCTCATGTGGGCTTGGTCACTATATTCAAAATTATAGGCGGTTTGTGCCAACGCCCCTCCTGCTGCCAGTTCGCGTGCCACTTTTCGCGCTCGGGCCAATCCAGCCCAAAAAGCTGGTGTTTTACCGGTGTTTTTCAGGACCAAACGCTGAAGAGAGCGCAATCCAATACCAAGCTCTCTTGCGGCCATATTAACATTTTTGCCCCCCGCCCCCAAACAGGCCAGCGCCAATTCTAATTTAGGGGAGCGCAAACAATGATTGTTGATCATAGCTTCTATATAATTTTCGGCCACATCCTTTCCCGGCTCCAGGTTTTTTAGTGCGCTTAATATCGCAAGCTCATCAATCAATATGCCGGACCTAAGGCGATAACCCATGAAAAAATCACCTGCTACGCTTCTCACTTTATAGGCAGATTGATCCAGCGAGGAAATTTGCCAATATGGTTTTTGACCTGCCGGTGCCCTAAAAATCAGATCGCGACAGCCATCGGGAATAACCAGCGAATTGCTCACAGCTTTTGCATCGAATTGCCAATGCTGCAAAATTTTATCATTCATGAAAATGACCTGCTTCAAATCCAATTATGCTACTAAAATTATCGGGCAAATCACCATATTTACCGCTTTACCAAAGTGTTTTTTCAGCGCGCTCTGGCCAGGTTTTGTCATATTCTTTGCCGTCAAATTCACCATTGGTGGCTTCTTTTAACATATCCCCCGCTGTCGGCAGATTAATTGCAGCACTTTGTGAATTAGCATTCCATAATCTGGCGCGCTTAATGGCCCGGGCACATTGAAAATAAACCTCACCTATATTGATGGTAATCACAGTTGTGGGATGCTTGCCCTCCATTTCAAATGCGTTACAAATTTCCCTATCAGCGCTAACAATTGCACGCCCGTTGACCCGCAATATCACCTCGGACCCGGGCACCATGAACATCAGTGAAACACGGGGATCAACGACAACATTTCGTAGCGTATCAAGGCGGTTATTGCCCCGCCAGTCCGGCAGAAGCAGGGTTTTATCATTGGCGATAGTGACAACATTTCCCCTATCTCCACGCGGGGAGCAATCAAGTCCTTTTGGCCCGACACTGGCCAAAGCCACAAACGGTGAGGCTTCTATAAAGCGGGAATAGGATCGGGATAATCGAGCAAGTACTTTTGCATTTGAGGCCTTTGAAGTGGAGCCGTAGAGTTTTTCGAGATCTGCAATGCTGGTAATGGCTGGCATAAACGGGCTCCAAAAGTAATTTCATCAATATTCATTTTTCAACTAAATTCGTCCCACATCAGGCCAGAAGTTTTTCGACCATCAATCGGGTTGCAGGGCCAATCTGGGAGGCAGAACTGGCCTTTTGCGCAATACCGTTAGCGCATGCGATGAGCAATTGCGCATAATTTTGTGGCAGATCTCGTCTGCTTTCGCCCAGCGCTTGAGATATTTTTATTTGCAGCCAATTCTCAAACTGGGCGAGTTCATTTGCGGCGATTTTACTTTTTTCACTGTAAATTTCTTCCCTGTGCGGCGACCCTTCAAGCAAAATGCATATGAATTTGTGCTTGGATGCGAGGGCAGATGAAATTCGAAACACCAAATCCCCTTTTCCATTCAGGTTGCTTTCCACCTGTTGTTGAAGCTGCTCAAATATACGCTGTAAAACCGCAACAAATACCGCATCCTTATTTGGGAAATAACTGTAAAGGGTGGGCTTGGCGATACCTGCCTCCCGAGCCAAAGCCTCCATACTGGTCCCCCGCAATCCGTTTTTCAACGCCAGCGCCAGTCCGGCATCCAGTATTTGATTGCGACGTTGTTCAGATGTATTTTTCACGGTTCCACCATTTTTCAACTATCATAACCATCTAAATGTCATTGACAATTCCCAAATCAAACGAATATAGTTTAATTCGTTCAATTTCAAGGATTTTATTATGACGCAAAATATCTTGCTCACGGGTATATCAGGTTTTCTGGGCGGTCACATCGCGCTGCAATTGTTAAATGCGGGACATAAAGTTCGTGGCAGCGTCAGAAACCTCGAAAAGAGTGACAAAGTGCGTCAAACTCTAAAAAGTCATGGAGCCGATATAGACAATCTTGAATTTGTCGCCCTTGACCTGAACAGCGATGAGGGGTGGAGCGAAGCCATGAAGGATGTGGATATTTTAATGCACACCGCGTCTCCATTTGTCACCTCTATGCCAAAAGATAAAATGGAACTTATCACCCCGGCAGTTGAGGGAACCAAACGGGCGCTGAACGCCGCATTGGCCGCCAATGTTGCAAAAATAGTTTTAACTTCATCTTCAGTTGCAATTATGCACGGGCATGAAAAATCCCGCACAGCCCCGTTTACCGAAGATGACTGGAGCAATCTAAACTCAACAGAAGTTAATGCCTATATTGAATCCAAGACCCTGGCTGAAAAAAAAGCATGGGAAATAATGGAAAAAGCCGGGCGCACCAATGACCTCACAACAATCAACCCAACTCTGATCCTTGGGCCATTGCTTGATGATGATCCCGGAACGTCAGGCGCGCTGATTTTGCGGCTTTTAAATGGATCTATCCCCGCCGCACCGCGTTTTTATTTACCCATAGTTGATGTGCGCGATGTAGCGGCGATGCATCTGGCGGCAATGCAAACCGGCGATGCCGGAGGTAAGCGCTTTATTGCCACGTCTGAAGGAATGTGGATCATGCAAATTTCAAATGCTATAAAATCCGGCTTCGAACAATTTGCTTCCAAACTGCCAAAATTTCAAATGCCCGATTGGGGTTTAAGAATTTATTCTCTGTTTGATGGGGATGTTCGAGGCAGCCTCTCTCAACTCGGAATAGCACATACCTTGGACAATAGTCGCGCTCGCCAGATTTTAGGTCGCGATTTCATAAAAGCCGATAAAGCAGTCAATGCAACCGTTACCAGCATGATAGAGCAAAAGCTGGTTTAGAAGAGTTCGCAAACAATGCTGTTATGAGGGCGTTTCATAAGAAACTAAAACCATATCCACAGCTTCATTCCGAAGGGGAATGATGGCCTGATATTCATCAGAATTGTGCCAGGCGTTAAGAGCATCCATATCTGCAAACTTGGCTATCACCACCGCATCAACATCGCTGCTGCCAGCTAGAACTTCGCGCTTATTGGCACGAAAAACCATTTCGCCACCATACTGTTTAATGGTGGCCCGCGCTCCGGCACCATATTCACCCATTTTCTTGCCGTCTTTGATCTTCATCGTCGCCACAAAAATTGCCGTCATAACAAATCTTCCTTTTCGGATAAATCTTCAAACAGGCCAACCTCACGTCGTTAAAACCATCTTTGCAAAAATCATCAGCGCAAAATTTCTTTAGTACTTTATCCTCAATTCGTATTAAACATCAATTGATTACAAGACCCGCATATAAATTTTTACGCAGATCAAATCCTTGACGTCATGATCCAATTGGGAACAATTCCAGAAGCTTCAATATACGGCACCACGTCCAATCCCGCAAATAATCCATAATCGGCCATTAATACGGTTTTTGCCCCGATTGCAGCTCCGCCCCAAACATCTGTATGCAGCGTATCGCCAACCATCACAATACGTTGCCGATCCACTTCCGGCCCAACTCTTTGCAATGCATGTTCATAAATATTGGTGAACGGCTTGCCAAAAAACTCCGGCTTAATTCCGCAACGTTTTTGAATATCATGGGCAAACCATCCCGGCTCAAGGCTAAGTCCGTTTTCTCGCGGCGCTACAATATCCGGGTTACCAACCAGCACCGGCCTTGGATTTTCTTTTAACGAAGCCACCAGCAATTCCTGTTGCTTTTCACTCCATTCACTGGTTCCAAACAGAATAAACCCTTCTGCCCGTTCAAAATCTTCTCGGTTTTCACCAAGATGAACCGTGTTAACCGGCACCTTCTCGATGCCGCCATTTGAGGCCAGCATCACGCCCCAGAGTTTTTGTTTTCGCCCATCAAGAGTGCTTCCCAGCACATTTCTTGATGCGATCACATCCTCAGGCGCAAAATCAAATCCCATTTCTTTGAACCGCAACAAAGAAGCATCCGGAGAAACCGAAGAACCATTGGCCACCACCAGAACTTTTTTACCCGCTTTTTGCAACGAGGATACCCATTGGGGAGCTCCGGGAATTACTGTTCGGCCCACGTTCAAAACTCCGAACGCATCCAGCAGAAACACATCAACCTGATCGGCAATTTCTTCCATTTTGCTTATGGTGTTCCAACGCTGGGGAAAACTGGCCGCTGGCAGTATCGAGCGCACCCGCTCATATTGAGCAAAAGCCCAGTCCGTATTCAGATTTTCCATAAATGATATTCCAAATATCCAACAGAGTAATCATGGGGCGATTTCAAGACTGGCAAGCCAAGCAATCTAATAGTCCAGAACCACTTAAAATCTAGATTATTGCCGCACGCACCTTGGCAGAAATCCACTCACCGATAATCACAGCAATCAGAATTACGCCCAAAATCAGCGAAACCTGCGGCCATGCCAATATGTTGAGCGAGCCTTGCAATTGCAAACCAATACCACCGGCTCCAACCAGCCCCAAAACTGTGGATTCGCGAATATTAATGTCCCAGCGGAAAACGGCAATTCCAGCAAATGCCGGCAAAATTTGCGGCACGATACCATAGACCATAATCTGCCATCCGCTGGCTCCGGTTGCCTTTACAGCCTCAACCTGATTTTCGTCAATTTCCTCAATCGCCTCATAAAGCAATTTTGCACAAAATCCGATCGAGCGGATTGAAATGGCAATTAACCCGGCAAATACCCCCGGCCCTACAATCGAAACCAAAAGCAAAGCCCAGATCAAAGAATTAATGGAGCGGGTTGAAACGATCACCAATAAGGCCAGCGGGCGCACAATGCCCACCGAGTTTATGTCTTCCCCGGTGACTTTCTTGACAAAATTACGAAAGAAACCCGGAATTAATCTCACAATAAACGGATGCAACGGTAGTTTTGGTGAAGTATTACGTGCCGCCAAAAATGCCACCGGCACAGCAATTGTCAGCGCAATAATCGTTCCCAACGTTGCGATATTAAACGTGTCCCAGATCGGCTTACCAAGGCTGAATATATATTCCCAGCGGGGCGGAAAAGCCCTGCCACCAATATCAGCGGCAATCCGTGGCGCATCAAAAAAGAAATACCACGTAGTCTGATCAGAAATTCGCATCCAGCTGATATAGAATAGAATTGCCGCGCCCATCCACAAGGCCCAGCGAAATATCTGCCCGTTGCGATCGCGAACCTGCCAGGTTTTTACATTATTTGAATTGATTTTACTGGGCATTATTGCACCCTCGCCCTGATATATCCGGACAAGAATTCAAGCACCATCACCGTTGCGATAATCATGATTAAAATTGCCGCCACCGTGTCAAATTCATACCGGTCAAAGGCTGTATTCAAAGTCGCGCCAATTCCCCCGGCGCCAACCAGTCCCAATACCGCCGATTCCCTGAAATTGATGTCCAACCGATAAATTGAAAGACCAATCAGCCGTGGCATAACCTGCGGCTGCACACCAAAATTTACCCATTGCAGCCAAGAGGCACCGGTTGAGCGAACAGCTTCCGCCTGAGATTTATTCATATCCTCAATATCTTCAGCCAGCAATTTGGCCAAAAACCCAATGGTGGCAAAACTCAAGGTGAGAAATCCGGCCAGCGGCCCAAAGCCAAAAATCGCCACCAGCAAAATAGCCACGATAATTTCGTTAAGCGCCCGCGATACGGAAATAATACCCCGGCACAATAAATATACCGGCATTGGAGCAATATTGCTCGCCGCCCCAAGGGCAATCGGAATAGAAATTGCGATACCAACAACCGTAGATGTGATGGTGATAATTACACTTTCGACCATGCCCTCATAAATATCAGACCAACGCGATTCAAAATCAGGCTGAGAAAACCCGACAACAAATCGCCATCCGCGTTCAAGCCCCAGATAAACCCGCTGCCAGCTAACTTCAAGCGAACCGATCGCCAGGATCAGATAGATCACTGTTACAACAATCAGGCTCCAGCGCCAAAACGAGTTGGTGATAAAATGGGGTTTACGCCAGGGCTTGCCGACGAGAGCATCCAGCTCAGCGCTCACAGCTCACCTTCATCATCATCTTCAACCGTTTCAATGGTTGCTTCCCAATCTTCTTCCCCATAAATGCTGGTCAAAACACTAGGGGTTAATTGTTTTGGGGTGCCATCAAAAATAATTTTACCTGATTCAAGGCCCACCACCCGCTGCACAAACATCATTGCCAGATTAACATCGTGAATATTGATAATCGCTGCAAGGCCGCGCTCATCGCATAGCTCACAAATCAAACGCATGATCTGGCGCGAGGTTTTAGGGTCAAGGGATGCGGTTGGCTCATCAACCAACAGCAGTGCCGGATTTTGAATAAGCGCTCTTGCAATACCCACACGCTGGCGCTGTCCGCCAGAAAGCTCATCAGCGCGCTTGTCTGCCATATGCAACAATCCAACCCGATCAAGCAAACGATATGCTTCATCAACATCAGATTGAGGAAATTTTCTTAAAAAACTGCGCCAGAAACCCACATAGCCCAAACGGCCTGAGAGCACATTTTCCATCACACTCAAACGCTCTACTAATGCGTATTCCTGAAATATCATCCCCATACGGCGACGCTCGCGCCGCAAGCCGCCAGCCCCAAGGCCCGTTATATCTACTCCGTCAAGAATAGCCTTGCCGCTGGTTGGGGTAACCAACCTGTTCACACATCTGATCAAGGTGCTTTTCCCCGCACCAGAGGGGCCGATCAAGGCAATTACCTGCCCTTTTGGTACTTCCAAATCCACATCGGATAGTGCTTTATCTCCGGTCTTGTAAACTTTAGTGAGCTTTTCTAGCGTCAGCATTCTTTTACCCCAAAACAACACGCAACCAATTGCTACGCGGAATAAAATACCCGCGCACATCCATTATGCGCGGGCATTATTATCATTTCAGCTTTTTATTCGCAGGCGTAGGAAACGCCGTTTGCAGCATCAATTTTACGAATAACATCCCAGAATTCAATATAAGTCATTTCTAGGAATTGCCCTTCGTTTGATTTTTCAAACTCTTCCTGCAGGCTTGTGCCTTCCCAATCAAAGGTGAAGAATGCTTTTTCGATATTAGCACGCAATTCAGGAACCAGATTATATGCAGTTCCAAACCCTGTTGTTGGGAATGTTTGTGATTTATAGATTGAAATCACATCATCAGCTTCGATAACACCGCGAGAAATCATCCGCGACAAAACCGAGTTGGCGATTGAGGCAGCAGGATAATCCTTATTGGCAACGCCAAGGATTGAGTTATCGTGCTTGCCTGAAAATGCAGGTTCAAAATCACGATCCGCCTGCATATCGAACTCACTTGCCAGAATTGCAGAAGGCGCCTTAAAGCCGGAATTGGATGTTGGTGAAGTAAAGGCCAAAACTCCGCCCTTAATGTCTTCAACCGTTTCAATTCCAGAACCCGGAAAGGTCAGGATTTCCATTTCGTAACCAAAATTGCCATCAAGTGAGGCCATAATGGTAAAAGGATTAAACCCAGCACAGTTCACAGCCAGTGGGTTTGAGCCAGTGTTAAATCCGGCAATGTGCAAACGACCTGAGCGCATGGCTTCGATCTGAGCAGCATTTGATTGTACGGGGAAAAACACCACGTCTTTACCTGTAACTTCTTCCATATAATCAAGGAAATCAGACCAGGCTTCCTTATAAACTGCCGGATCTTCAACCGGAGTATAAGCAAAAATCAAAGTATCTGGATTAACCAGATCGGCCGGGTCGGTTGGAGTATCAGCCAAAAGATCCCCATCAACATCGCAATAGCGCTCATCCAGCGTTCCGCGCTCGCAATCTGCCTGTGCAAAAGCACCACTTGCGCTAAGTAGCAAAGCAGCGGCAAAGGCGGTTAAAAAAGTTTTAGTTTTCATTTATTTTCTCCCTCATTTTTATTCAGCATGGATTAAGTCCTATTCAGCGCCAAAACGCAATAAATTTATTTTTTGCATACCCTGTTATCACAGGTCTTTTGCATCAAATGCGCTTCTCTTAACCCCAAAATTAAAAAATTAGAGCGGCCCGAAAATCATTAACATTGGTGCCCGTCGGTCCGGTCACAAACAAATCATCCACCACATCAAAAGCTGACCAGGAATTGTGGACGTGCAAATATTTCTCAATCTCAATATTTTTATCTGCCATTCTTTGATGGGTTGAACCATCGCAAAAGGCTCCGGCATTGTTCTCGGACCCATCCCTGCCATCCGTATCAGCGCTCAGGCACATAACATTTTTTAACCCCGATATTGCTAAAGCCAGCGCCAAAAGATATTCGGAGTTGCGACCACCTTTTCCCGGCACTTCACCCCTGGTTATGGTTACGCTGGTTTCTCCCCCCGACAAAATCAGCAATGGTTTTTTGTGATCTTTAACCATAGCTTTTTCGACGATCATTTTGCCATGTGCCCGGCCAACTTCGCTTGCCTCACCCTCAATGGCATCACCAAGAATAATCACCTCACAACCCGCCGCCTGCGCCCTGATTGCAGCAGCATCAAGAGAAAGTTTTGCCGAGGCGATAACCCGATAGGTAGCAGATGCAAACCTGCTATCGTCAGGTTTTGGGGGCAGATTATCTCTGTTTTTCAAACTCTGTTTTGCAGCTTCACCCAGTTCGATCCCGTAATCAGCAATAATCTTTTTCGCTTCTTGGGCACCACCAACACTGGCAATAGTTGGGCCTGAAGCAACTTCTGCCGGATCATCCCCCGGTACGTCTGAAATAACCAAAGACAATAAACGTGCCGGATATACGGCTACTCCCAACCTGCCCCCTTTTATCATCGAGAACATTTTTCTGACCGCATTCATTTTTGATATGGGCGCACCGCTGGCCAAAAGTTGCTCGCTAAGAAACTGCTTATCTCTCAAAGAGATCCCCTGAGCGGGAAAGGGTAGCAGGGAAGATCCGCCCCCGGAAATCAGCGCCACCACCAGATCGTCTTTTTGCGCGCCCTCAACCAGTTGCAATATTTTTTTTGCAGCAGACAATCCGTTTTTGTCCGGCACCGGATGAGAAGCCTCAACGATTTCTATGTGTTCGCACCGCTCAGCACTGCCATATTGCGTGACCACCAAACCGCTGAGCGGGCTTTGCCAATTAGGATCTGTGGCGCACTGGGTTTCAAAGGCTTTTGCCATTTGAGCCGAGGCCTTGCCAGCACCGACAATTATAGTTTTCCCCTTTGGAGGCACTGGCATATGTTCCCCCATTACCGCCGCCGGAACCGAAGCTTTTACGGCAATATGAAACAATTGTTCAAGAAATTCACGTGGCACAAAATCAGCAGATTTCACATTCATATCAATCTTATTCATTCCGGCTGGCTACCAATCTGTGTCACGGCCAATGCCCCGTTTGCAACGCCTGCTTCAAGACATTTTATCAACGATCTTTCGCCCATATAGGCTCTGATAAATCCGGCGGCAAAGGCATCTCCCGCCCCGGTGCTATCGACAATTTTTACCTCGGGAGCATCAACTTCAATCATTGCCCCGTTTTCATCCAAAGCGCTTGCTCCTTTGGCTCCTTGTTTTATAATCACAAAATCAAATTGCTCTGATAATATCGCCAACTGCCCGGCCAAAGTTTTTTCTCCACTCAACAGCTCTGCCTCTTCCAGATTGAGCAGCAAAATCTCCGCCCCTTTTATCCAGCCCAAAAATTGGCTCACCCCCACATCTTTGATGAAGCCAGCCGAGGCAGGATCTATGGCCACTGGAATTTTTTTATCTTTTGCCCATGTCATGATCTGGGCAACGACCTCCCTTGGTCCATTGGCAAAAAAACTGTATCCGGACAGCATCACCAGCCCCACATTATCCAGAATATCTCTCGGGACATCGCCAATATTCAAAGCAAGGTTTGCCCCCCGGTCCGTATAAAAACTGCGCTCCCCGTTTTTGCTTATAATGGCCACCAGCATTCCGGTTTCACGACCTTCATCGATAGTGAAAACCGTTTCGATATTTTTTTCTTTGAACCGCTGCAATAGTTCTGATGCACCCGTTTTGCCAATGCGCGCCACCAGTTTAACCGGCTGGCCGGTTGCCGCCAGCCACACCGCCTGATTTGTTGCTGATCCGCCATGCTTCATGGCAATTT
>CAZMVQ010000050.1:0-17824 GCA_964569865.1 uncultured Devosia sp. | reverse complement strand
GGTTTAAGTCTTGGGGCAACCGATCGATCTACCGCCCGCTATGTTTCTTTGCTGCATCAGGCCGTTTCAGAGCAAATGACCGAAACCGGATGGGCCTTAAGATTGGTCAACTCCAATGATTTTATTCCAACCCTTTCAGCGGTTGGCGCGATGATTATTATTGGAACCATCGCCAATGACCCACGAATTGAACTTTGCCGCGAAAAAGGAATTGCCCATGTGGCCATTGGCTATGATCAATCCAATCCCGGATTTTCTGTAGTTCCAGATGATGATGGCGGGGCACGCCTTGTTGCCAACCATTTTGCTGCGACGGGGCGAAAAAAAATGGCTGTAATGGCCTCCAGACGCTCTGGCGACATTGCCGATATATTAGTGCGTGCCGCAGCCTGTATGGACGAGGGGAAAAAGCTTGGATTGCAACCAATAATGTTACCGGCGGTTAAATCCATCACTTCGACGCTGGATGGTTATCGCTCAATTATGTCTGCCTCCAAGGCAAAAATATCTTTTGATTGTTTGTTTTGTGAAACCGACGAACAGGCGCTGGGCGCGCAGGCCGCTCTGCTTGATCTCAATAAAAAAGTGCCAAAAGATATTGCCATTGCCGGGTTTGATGACCTGCCGGTATTATCGGCCAACCTGACCACGGTTCGTCAGGATTTCTCGTTACTGGCAGTTACTGTTCTTGAGCTATTGGAAAAGGCTCGTCGTGGTGAAGAGCCATTGCAGGTTACACTTCCGGTTGAACTTATTATTCGCCAAAGCGGGTAAAATTTGCCCATGGGCATTTAGCGTTGCAGTTTTTCGATCAGATACTCGCCACAGAGATCGGCAGGTTATATTATTGACAGTTGTATCTACAACCTATACGCTTCTTTGAAGCAAATTAAAAGAACTTATCGAGTTTTATGGAACGCTTCCAATAATGAGGCATGGCTTAGGGGCACCCTGTAACATCAGGGGCAATCTGTAACATCAGGGTTGCTCTGTGTAATGCTGGACCGCTCCCTGTAACAAAAGACCAAAATTATGTTTGAACGCTGCATATATTTCAATACCAATGCTCTGGCACGCAAGCTCAATGCCAAGTGGGAAAAAGCATTTGCCAAATTTGATCTATCGCCATCCCACGGCTACCTGCTCAGATTGGTATTGGAGCAACCCGGCCTGCCTCAGCGGGCAATCGCTATGGAACTGCGGCTGGAAAAATCCACAGTGACCCGGTTCCTTTCACAACTTGAATTGAAAGGGCTTATCAAGCGGGCAAACGCACGTGATAACAATCGAGAAAACGCCATCACACCAACTAAAAAGGCATTAAATATGCAAGCCGATCTCAATGCACTTGGAGATGATCTATACGCATCAATGTGTAAGACAATAGGCGAAAAAAACGTCAAGGAATTTGTCGCATCCATTCGCGAGACCGCCGATATACTCTAAAATTTACACGTATTGTTGTATGCACAACTAAACTAAATGCATGATTTATATAAACAACAGGGGTGGATAGATTATCCCGCCACTTAACAAAATATCGGGCACGCATCTACATCCGAAAAAAGGATCAAATCCATGCCGTATGTAAATATCAAACTCACACCTCAGGGACTAACTCTGGATAAAAAGAATAGGCTTATTAGGGCTGTAACAGAGCTTCTTCGCGATGAATTGGGCAAAACCCCTCAAACAACAATTATTATAATTGAGGAGGTTCAGAGCGATAACTGGGGCATTAATGGCAAGAGCGTAACACAGCGGCAGGCACAATAATGGGAGCGCCTCTCATGTCCTCTTATGTTGTTCTTGCCCTTCTCGCCGGGATTGGCATTCCTGTTATGGCGGCCATGAACTCAGATCTTGGTGAGCGATTGTCCAGCCCGGCTGCCGCTAGTTTTATTTTGTTTTGTGTTGGGGCCGTGTCAAGCTTGATTATGCTTTTGGTTTTTAACCCACCTGCAAAGAATTTTTTTTCTGTTGCCCCACCCATCTACTATTTCGGCGGCGTACTGGTTGCTTTTTACATCCTGTCAATCACCTGGATTGTGCCACGATTTGGCGTTGGCAATGCGGTTTTCTTTGTCCTGCTCGGACAAATAATATCAGCCACTGCAATTGATCATTTTGGACTGTTTGGCATGCCGGTAATTGCGATGGAGGCGCGGCGAATTTTCGGGATCGCCCTGATGGCGGCTGGCGTATTTATGGCGCGGATATAATTGGGGTAACTGGTTAACAATTGAAATTTCAACATAGGAAGATAAGATGCAAAAGATGATATTCGAACTAAAAATTACTGACGAAAAGAATTACATGGCCTACCGAAAAACGATAAAACCACTAATGGATGAACTCGGAATTGTTGTGATGAAGGAGTATCGAATTTCAAAGACCGTTCATAGTGATGCAGTTGAAGATCAGGTGAATATGCTGGCGATGTTTGGTTTTCCAAGTGAGAGCATTATGGATCAGTTTTTTTCCAGTGATACTTATCAGGATGCAAAAAAGCTATTTGATCGATCCACTGCAAATTTTGAAAAACTGATCGGATAGCCATCAAAGTTTTTATTGCCAGAATGGAAAAACCATGTCGAAATGATCAATTGCAGTGGCTGATCTACCAGCCCTGGTTTTCTTAGCTTGAGCAAATTAAGCGGGCTTAAGCGAGGCCATTAGATGATGAAATTTTTCACCTTGCACTGCCACATGTTCACGCAACGTAATTGCCGCTTCTTCCGGGTTGGCATCAACCAGAGCTTTAACAATTGCTTTATGTTCGGCCATTGATTGCTTCATGCGCCCACGAAGATGCAGTTGAATGCGGCGAAACGGTTTTAGGCGTTTGTGCAGCCTTAAGGCCTCTTGTTCTAAAAACTGATTGCCCGATTGCTGGTAAATCAGATGATGAAATCGCTCATTTTCCCGATAATATGCATCTGCATCACCATTTTCGACCGCCTTTTGACATTCATCATTTGCTTCTTGAAGTGTCTTAAGTGCGGCATCAGAGATGCGTTTTGCTGCAAGCCTGCCGCAAACCGCCTCGATTTCAGCCATGACCTCAAACATTTCCAGCAATTCTACCGGCCCGGGCTGGCGCACAAATACACCGCGTCGAGGCAGCTGTTTAACAAGGCCTGATAGTGAGAGTTTTTGGAATGCCTCACGAACCGGGGTGCGCGAAACACCAAACCGGCTGGCCAGTTTGTTTTCGTCCAACCGGTCCCCATCAACAAATTCACCAGAGAAAATGAGCTGCTCCAGCTCATCGGCAATCGCATCTGCGCGTCTAATATCCATATCCCTTGCTACCTTGTCTTGCACTTAAGTGCAATATGGCAGTTATTGTACACAATTTAAGTGCAATATAACAGTTGTTGTATACAATATGGTTGACATAGAATGCAAATTGTTAATTATAGTCGGCGTCGCCGCCATAATTGGCAGGGGAATAAAAATTTTAGGAGGAAATTATGAAGAACAAATTCTGGTCCACGGCTGCCGCTGTGGCACTTATGGCTGCTGCATCTGGCGCCTCTGCTCAGGAAGTGCTTCGCTTGTCACATCAATGGTCAACCGCCGATATTCGCAATCAGGTTGCTCAAATCATTGCCGACGAAGTCGCTGCGGCTGATGTTGATCTTGAGGTAAAAATCTTTGGTTCAAAATCGCTTTTTGCCCCGCGTGAGCAATACACCCCGCTAAGTCGCGGACAGTTGGATATGTCGGTATTGCCCCTGTCTTATGCGGGCGGCCAAAGACCTGCTTATAATCTGACTTTAATGCCAGGATTAGTGAAAAATCTCGACCATGCAGCTCGTTTAAGCAATTCTCCCTTTATGGAAGCGATTGAAGAAATCATGGCAGAAGATGATGTTATGGTTTTGGTTCATGGTTATCTGGCGGGTGGATTTGCCGGTAAAGACCGCTGCATCACCAAACCTGAAGACGTTGTTGGGCTGCAAACAAGAGCTGCCGGCAAATCGTTTGAGCAAATGTTAGCCGGTGCCGGCGCATCAATAACTTCGATGGCATCCTCGGAAATTTATAACGCTATGCAGACCGGAGTTCTGGATGCGGCCAACACCTCATCATCTTCCTTTGTTTCCTTTCGGATTTATGAGCAGGTATCCTGTTATACACCCGCCGGAGACGTGGCGCTGTGGTTCATGTATCAACCATTATTGATGAACAAATCCCGCTTTGATGATTTGAGTTCCGAACAACAGGCTGCCCTTTTGGCAGCAGCCGAAATTGCCGAAGCATATTATCTTGAAGAGGCAAAATTGCAGGACGAAGAGTCAGTTCGGGTCTTCCGTGAAGCCGGTGTTGAGATCGCCGAGATGTCCCCTGAGGATTTTGATGCATGGCGCGCTATTGCACAGACAACTTCATATGCGAAGTTTGTTGAGGATACCCCCAACGGTCAGGCCCTGCTTGATATGGCACTTGCGGTCGAATAACGTCAAATCGGGGCAGCGGTTAACGCTGCCCCAATACTTAAAATTTCTAGTAGAATGGACTAATGATGGCGGGGCACAGTTCTGCGGTTCGATCAACTGCGAATAAAAATTGGTTTCTAAGAATTGTCGCGGCGATATCAACACTGGCCGGATGGTCTGCGGCCGCCATGATAATTACGGCGGTTGGGGTCACCTGCCAGATGATTTTTGTGCGCTTTGTCCTCAATCAATCCACCATTTGGCAAACCGAAATGGTGATTTATCTGGTGATCTCGGCAACCCTTGTGGGATTGCCCTATGTTCAGCACCTTCGTGGGCATGTGAATGTTGATCTGATACCGCTAATGCTTGCCAGGCGCGCCAGATTTGTCCTTGCCATTATTACATTGTCGGTGTCTGCGCTGATGGTGGCGGTGATGTTTTGGTATGGTTTTGAATTTTGGTGGCTAACCTGGGAGCGGGGCTGGCGTTCCGACACAATCTGGGGCGTCAGGCTGTGGATTCCATATCTTTCGCTCCCTGTAGGATTTGCCCTGTTTTTTTTACAACTGGTTGCAGACCTGGTGGCAGTTATTCTTAAAATTGAAACGCCCTTTGGGTTGGAAGAAGTCTAATGGACCCTCTTTTGCTTGGCGCACTTGTTGCCTTTTTTACGATTTTTGTGCTGTTTTCCGGCGTTTCCGTTGCGATGGGTCTGCTGATTGTCTCGGCCGGATTTCTTATAATTTTCGATGGAATGCGCTCGCTGGAATTGATGCCGGAAATCCTGTTTGGCAAGCTCGATAATTTTGCTCTGTTGGCGATCCCGATGTTTATCATCATGGGGGCCTCTATTTCTTCAACCCGAGCAGGGGCCGATCTTTATGAGGCGCTGGAGCGTTGGCTCACCAAGGTGCCCGGTGGTCTGGTGATTTCCAATCTTGGGGCCTGCGCACTATTTTCTGCCATGTCAGGGTCCAGCCCGGCAACCTGCGCCGCCATCGGAAAAATGGGCATTCCTGAAATGCGCAAACGCGGTTATCCCGATTCAGTTGCCGCCGGATCAATCGCAGCGGGTGGCACTTTGGGCATCCTTATTCCGCCATCAGTGACCATGATCGTTTATGGCATAGCCACCGAAAGCTCGATTGGACGACTATTTCTGGCCGGAGTTTTTCCCGGTCTGCTGCTGGTCGGACTATTTATGGCATGGTCACTTTATTCGACCGCACGTTCCGGCAACAAATCTCTGCTAAGTTCTGTAAACTACACCTGGCGTCAAAAATTCGAAATTTTGCCACGGGTATTACCGTTTTTGCTGATCATCGTCGGGGTTCTTTATGCCATGTATGGCGGCATTGCCACGCCTTCAGAAACGGCGGCGGTTGGCGCGCTTTTAACACTGCTTATAGCCGTAATTATCTACAAACTCTGGAACCCGCGCGACCTGTGGGTTGTGCTGCGCGACAGCACCAAAGAAAGCGTGATGATATTGTTTATCATTGCCGCTGCCGGGGTGTTTTCTTATATGCTCTCAAGCCTGTTTATCACCCAGTCAATTGCCGAATGGATTGGCACATTAGATGTGAACCGCTGGGTGTTGATGGGAGCGATCAACATATTTCTTTTGATCGCCGGTTTCTTTTTGCCACCGGTTGCTGTGATTTTGATGGCCGCGCCAATTCTATTGCCAATCATTACAACAGCCGGGTTCGACCCCATATGGTTTGCAGTGATTTTGACCATCAATATGGAAATAGGTCTGATATCGCCGCCCGTCGGGTTAAACCTTTATGTCATTAACGCAATTGCGCCGGACATCTCGTTAAAAACCATCTTGGTCGGATCGCTGCCCTATGTGGGATGCATGGTGTTGGCGATAGTTCTGATCAGCATATTTCCCGGCATTGCCACATGGTTGCCGGAGGTAGTGATGGGAGTGGCGATATGAGCCTGTTGGCTGATCTTTTGGCAACAGTTTTTGAGCGGGCAACAAAATCCAAACCATCTCAAAAGTGGGACGAGCGCCCAATTCGTGAATTGGTTGCAGAATTAATCGGCAATAGTGGCGAGGTTCGGGGCATGATTTTGGCCCGTCAAATTCTTGACCGTTACGATGCAATGGACGATGTTCAAAAACGTGATTTTTTTACGTTTTTAGCTTCTGACATGGATATAGATGCCCAAACCGTCAGAAGTAGCCTTGCAGCCTATGAGCAGACCCCGTCCAAGGCCACATATCGCGCCTTTATGGCTGCCACAGAACCGGGGCGGCAGGAATTGGTGCGCCGACTTAATCAGGTTCCCGGCGCTACTGGAAATCTGGTGGCAATGCGTGCCGATCTTTTGAAATTTGCCCGGGATGATGCTTCTCTTGCAGCGATTGATCTGGATTTCAGGCACTTGTTTGCCTCATGGTTTAATCGCGGATTTCTTGTATTGCGACCGATAAATTGGGAAAGTCCGGCTCATATTCTTGAAAAAATCATCGCCTATGAAGCGGTGCATGCAATTGATAATTGGGAAGAATTGCGCCTGCGGTTGCAACCTTCTGATCGGCGCTGTTTTGCTTTCTTTCACCCGACCATGGCCGATGAACCGCTGATTTTTGTCGAGGTCGCACTAACCCGGGGCAAGTCAAGTTCAATCCAGCAAATCCTTGCTGATGATCGTGAAACTATTGATTTGGGCGAGGCTAATACGGCGGTATTTTATTCGATTTCCAACTGCCAGTCCGGATTAGCGGGAATTTCCTTTGGCAATTCGCTTATTAAACAGGTGGTTCAGGACTTGTCGCATGAGCTGCCGGAATTGAGCACATTTGTGACCCTTTCACCCATTCCCGGGCTGGTACAAAATCTGCAAACCGAAGGCTGGGAAGATAAACCAGAGCAAAACACGCTTGGCCAACTGGCAGCACATTATCTGATCGATATTAAACGAGATGACGGCATGCCAAAAGACCCGGTGGCCCGCTTTCATCTTGGGAATGGTGCAATGGTGCACGCGGTTCACACCGATGCTGACTTATCCGCCAATGGGCTGGCGCAATCCTATGGAGCTATGGTCAACTATCTTTATGACCTGTCTGCAATCTCGCAAAATCACGAGGAATTTGGCAACGGACAAATAGTTGCATCATCGCCAGAAGTTAAGGCTCTGGCCCGGTTGGGAGCCAATATTATCAGTAAGGATCCGGGCTATGTCCAATCCGCTATTTGACGCATTATTTGGCCAACATATTGGCAAGACAACTCCTTTTTTGCATTTGGCGGACGGATCGGTTGTCGGCCATGATGTGTTTTTGCAAACCATAGGGCGCTATGCAAATACTCTAAATCAACTGGGCCTGATGCCCGGTGATCGGGTAGCAGTTCAGATCGAAAAGTCCCCTCAGGCACTGGCCATATATGGAGCTTGCGTGCAAGCGGGGCTGGTTTTTTTACCCCTTAATACCGCTTACACACCAACAGAGATTTTTTATTTTTTAGAGGATAGCGGCGCGAAATTGTTCATATGTAGCCCCTCGCTCCAAAATGCACTTGCCAGCGTCGCAAATCAGACCGGAGCGATATTACAAACACTAGATGCAAACGGCATGGGTACATTTGCTGAACTGGCACAAACCGCATCGACTGATTTTGCAACTATTGAGCGTGATGGAGAAGATCTGGCGGCGCTGCTCTATACTTCTGGCACCACCGGGCGCTCCAAAGGGGCAATGCTGAGCCAGAACAATCTCATCTCCAATGCGGCTACATTGGCGGATGTCTGGAAATTTTCGGCAAAAGATGTGCTGTTGCACGCACTGCCTATATTTCACACCCATGGGCTTTTTGTTGCAACCAATGTAACGCTCGTGGCTGGCGGTTCGATGATTTTTCTGAACCGTTTTGATCTGGATACAGTGATAAAAAATCTGCCACGCGCCACTACGATGATGGGAGTGCCCACATTTTACACCCGGCTTTTAAGCGATCCAAGATTTGATGCGAACCTGAGTGAACATATGCGCCTGTTTATTTCTGGCAGCGCGCCATTATTAGCCGAAACCCATTCTGCCTTTCAATCCCGCACCGGTCACACCATTTTAGAACGCTATGGCATGACCGAAACCAATATGAACACCTCGAACCCTTATCAGGGTGATAGGCGGGCAGGCACGGTGGGCAAACCCTTACCCGATATCGAGCTGCAGATTACTGATCTGGAAACCGGCGATATTTTGCAGGCGAACGAGATTGGCATGATTGAAGTTCGTGGCCCAAACGTTTTTAAGGGTTATTGGCAAATGCCGCAAAAAACCGCCGAAGAACTGCGTACAAACGGATTTTTTATCAGCGGCGATCTGGGACGTATAGATTTGGATGGTTATGTCCATATTGTGGGGCGCACTAAAGACATGATTATTTCGGGGGGGTATAATATTTACCCCAAAGAAATTGAACTTTTGCTAGATGAGCAACAAAATGTTCTGGAAAGCGCTGTAATTGGAATTCCACACCCCGATTTTGGCGAAACCGTTGTGGGCATTCTGGTTGCAAAGGATGGTGCTACACTTGATCTGCCTAAAATAAGCGAGGCTCTTTCTAATTCGCTTGCACGATTTAAGCATCCAAAAAAACTGGTTATCATCTCCGAACTCCCAAGAAACGCCATGGGAAAGGTGCAAAAAAATCTGTTGCGAAGCAGATATGAAAGGGAGCTGAGCGAAGATGTTAAAGGTCGGATGGCAAAGTAGCTTTTTCAGGTAGGCACAAATCACATCAGAGCTGAACGGGTTTACTAACCTAAGATCTCGAAAACCTTTGCGCCAACAAATCAAACACCAAACGAATGCGTGCTGCGGTTTGAAGTTCGCGATGGCTCGTTAGCCAAACCGGAACGGAAATTGGCTCAAGTTGTGGAAAAACAAGCTCAAGGTCCGGCATCAATTGTGCTATTTCTTTAGACATCAGGCCAATGCCCAGCCCCTGCCTGACCATTTGAATGCAGACAACAGAGCTATTGGAAATCAGCTTGAAATTGTCCTTGTTAAGCGATAGGCCCATAGCTTTTAAGGCAGGCAGAATTCTATCGACGCTCTCAAAGCCTATGAATTGCGCATCCGATAAATCATCCGGTTTTTGAGGTCGCCCATGGCGCTCCAGATAGGCAGATGAAGCATAAAGGCTGGCTGTTGTTTCGTGCACCAGTTTTGCGATTAAATCAGGCTGTTGTGGACGGACGTGGCGAATTGCAATGTCAGCCTCCCGACGTGTTAAATCACGCACAGAATTGGTGGAGACAATTTCGACCTCGATATTGGGGGCAACTTTGTGCAATTCCTCAAGAAACGGAGGCAAAATATATGCCGACACAATTTCACTGGCCGTAATACTCACCTGCCCTTCAATCGTTTGGGACTGGCCAGAAGCCGTCAGTGAAATGCGATTTGCCGCCTTGCCCATTGTCTTGACATGTTCAAGAAGCTCGACACCGGATTGGGTAAGCAATAACGAGCGTCCAACCCGCTCAAACAAAGTCACCTTTAAGTCTGCCTCGAGGGCTGCAACCTGACGGGAAAGCGTCGGCTGAGTTAGACCAAGAGACCGGGAAGCGGCGGAAAGTGACCCCTCCTCCACCGTAGCAAGGAAGGCTCGCACTTGATTCCAGTCAAAAGGCATGTTCGCGTGCTTCATGTATTTACGTATACTTCAAATACAAAAATAGGCAATTGATATTTGTTTATTGCATATGTATTTTGCTGCGATGAGAAGCCAAACCCTGCCAGAAAACAAATCCCTGTTCAAAAAAAAGCAATCTTCTGATTGGCTTGTGCCAGCCCTTTTGATCGCGCTTAGCGCTATTCCGATTATCGCCGGTGCTTTTCGCATGGTCTGGATGGCAAGCGGCGTGGAAATCACCCCCGAAAACGCCCGGTTTTTTGCAGCCCCGATTCCAGTAGTTTTACACGTATTCAGTGTGAGCGTTTTTTGTATTCTTGGTGCCTTTCAGTTTTCTAAAAACATTCGAACAAGGCACCCCGGCTGGCATCGTGCCTCTGGGCGAATATTGGTTCCGGCAGGTCTTATTACTGCGATCTCAGGCCTGTGGATGTCTCAATTTTATCAACTTCCCGCCAATGATGGTTTTTTGCTTTATGTATTTCGGATTGTGTTTGGCTTTGCGATGATTATTTCGCTGGTTGTCGGTCTTTTTGCCATATGGCGGCGAGACTTTGTGCAGCACCAAAAATGGATGATGCGAGGCTATGCCATTGCCCTTGGCACCGGAACCCAGGCATTTACATTATTACCCTGGTTCCTTGCTGTCGGGCCGCCAGATGAGTTGGCCAGAGCACTATTGATGGGGGCCGGATGGGCAATCAACCTCATTGTGGTTGAATGGATTTTATGGAGAAAATCGGCGCAGCGATCCCAAAAAACCTTAAACCAGAATAAAAAGGAAGCAGTATAATGCGGATAGAGAACAAACTCTCGGCCTTGTGGATTTTTGTATTACTCAACATTCTCTTTCGTGACATGCACGAACTTTTCAGGTTTGGGTTTTTGGAAGAGATAATTTTAGGAACCGTAAACGGCACGGTGATGAGCGAAGAATTGATGTTATATGCCGCAATTGCTCTAGAAGTTCAGATATTGATGGTGATCCTTCCTCAGCTGTTACCCTATAGAATAAACCGCTTAACGAATATTATCGTCGGGGCACTAGCCATTGCAGCGGTTTTTGCAGTTGGCGGACCAAGGGATATGGATGATATATTCTTCGCGACCATGCAAATTTTGGCATTGGCCTATATAATCTGGTTGGCATGGAAATGGCCCCGACAAGAAACCGGATTTCAAAACAAAAACTGACCAGTGGGACAAAGGCTTACCTGTACGCTTGGGGTTGCTACCCCATTGCTCATAAAATCATCTGCCCAACCGGGGCCGATTAGCAAACGTTTGCTTCAGCGTCCTGCCTTTATCAATTTCAATTGCGATGTTTAAAAGCGAAGAAATTCATGCCCTGACTGACAAAATCAGCTAAACGAACTGAAAAAATTATTTATAAATTTCAAAGCTGTATCGTTCTTCCTACTCTAATTATCTATATTTTTGAGTGCATCCTACCCGAATAAACTCCCCCTCCCACACTGATGGTGCCACACCAGACTTGTCCTCCATTGCATAGTAATATCTCAAAACGGGAGGAAATAATGAAAATTCTAAAAAAGGTTTCGCACAATATTGGCAAATTGTCTTGCTTAACGCTTGTTACCGGGATGCTTGCTGCAACCAGTGTTACGGCAATGGCGCAAGAGGGGTATGAAGTTGCCTATCTGTCGGCAAGTTCTGCTAACACCTGGTTGAGCGTATCGCTGGCGGAGATGCAAAAAGTTGCTGACGGCAACAATATTAAAATTACCGAATTCGATGCTCAGTTTGATCCTGGGAAGCAAACATCCCAGTTTCAGGATGCCATTGCTTCTGGGAAATATGACGGGATAATCCTTGTTTCCATTAACGGCCCCGGTGCTATTCCCGATGTGGAACTAGCCATCAGCGAGGGTATTGAAGTGGTGATTTTAAATCAGGTTGTTGGCACCGATCTTAAAACATCTGATCCACAGGTTGAAGGTGTTGCTGCGTCTGTATTGGCCGCCCCTTATCGCTCAGGCGTACGCTTTGGCGAGCTAACTATTAGGGCCTGTGAAGGCATCAACCCTTGTGAAGTTGTGTTTATTTACGGAATTAAGGGCATTCCCCTTGATGATGCTATTCGCATGGGCTTTGACGATACGATTGCCGGCTATGCTTCAATATCGGTAGTTGCTGAAGGTGAAGGCAAATATCTGGGTCCGGATGGTGGAATTGCAGCCACACAGGATATTTTGCAGATAAATGATAGCTTTGACGTGATGGTTGGTGCTGACCAGTCTATGCAAGGGGCAGCGATTGTTCTGGCGGATGAAGGTATGGCCGGTCAGGTCAAACTCATCGGTCTTGGCGGTTCAGAAGCTGCGATTGCAGGTATCGCCGATGGCTCATGGTATGGCGGCGTGTTTGGCGCTCCAGCTGATGAGGGACGTTTGGCAATGGAAGCCATGCTGGACGCACTTGAAAATGATATCCAGCAAGGTGGGATTGATCCATTACTTTCCGTACCGGGAGGTGGTTTGATTACCGCAGAAAATGTGGAGCAATTCACCGCGCAATGGGGTGGATAAGTGAAACAAAACGTGCAAGCGATTGCACCGGTGCTAACCCTTACGAGGGTTAGCAAACGCTTTGACGCTACTCAGGCTCTGCTCGATATAGATGTGGATTTTCACGCCGGAAAAGTTCATGCGCTGGTGGGTGAAAACGGGGCCGGAAAATCGACATTAGGCAGAATTTTGCTTGGTGTGCATCAGCCAAGTCAAGGCCAGATAAAGGTGGATGGAAAACCCGTTTCAATTAATTCCCCGGCAGAGGGTGGCAAACTGGGTTTTGTCGGCATTGCTCAAGAACTTTCATTGCTGCCAGATCGCTCGGTAATTGACAATATTGCGCTGGGCAGAGAAGCGACCAACGGTCCTTTTGTAAATTTTAAAAAAACAAAACAACAAGTACTTGATGTCATGCGGCGATTTGATATGTCGCTTGATCCGGATATTATGGTGGGTGCCCTATCGGTCGCCGAGCAGCAAAAGGTTGAAATTCTTCGCGCACTTGGCAGAGATGCAAGGCTGATTGTTTTTGATGAACCTACTGCACGGTTGGCAACTCATGAGGCAGAACAGTTATTAAGTCTTGTCAGGTCGTTGGCTGACAGCGGAAAAGCTATTGTCTACGTATCCCATTTTCTTGAAGAGGTCCTAAATATCTCTGACACAATTACGGTTTTGCGTAACGGGGAGCATGTGCGCACCGGCCCGGCAAAAGAGGAAACCCGTGATGGTCTGATTATGGGGATGACCGGAAGAGATTTACAGCACCAGTTCCCCCCGATATCTGAACCTGAAAAACTGGGTAAGCCGGTATTAAAAGTCAGTGCTTTGTGCAAAAAAAATGAATTTGATGACATTAGCTTTGATATAGGTCGGGGTGAAATTGTCGGTATTGCGGGTTTGGTTGGCGCAGGGCGCAGCGAACTGGCCCACGCCATTTATGGCAGCACAATACCAGACAAAGGAAAAATAGAATTTTGTGGTGAGAATACAGGTCTTGCCGGTGTTGCCAACTCGATCAAATCAGGAATGGCACTAATCCCCGAGGCGAGGCGCACGCAGGGGCTTATACTTAGTCGCTCAATATTGGAGAATACATCATTACCTTACCTGTCTAGATTTTCGGGCTGGCTTGGGTTGAACAAAACCTATGAAAACAAGGCAGTCGCCGAGAGCTGTTCCGGCTCACTGGTTAAGCATGCAGGACTTCATAAGGACATTGATTCTCTTTCTGGAGGAAATCAGCAAAAGCTCCTGTTTGCACGAGCCGCGCTGGGTTCGCCCAAACTGCTTATTGCGGACGAGCCAACGCGCGGAGTTGATATTGGAGCCAAGCGCGGCATTTATAATCTTATAGCAAAAATGGCATCTGAGGGGGAATCTGTATTGCTGATTTCATCTGAAATAGAAGAAATACTGGGGATGTGCCACCGATCACTGGTTATGGCCCGCGGACGAATTGTGGCTGATTTGAGTGGCAGCCAATTGACAAAAGAAGCTGTGATCAACGCAGCGTTCAGCGGAGTTTAAGAGTGAATCGCTTTTTACAGTTTTTGCGTAACTACGGCATTGTGGTGATTACGATAGTGTTGTTTTTGGTGCTTGCAATTACCACCGAAGGTTTTGCGACCCCGCGCAACATGCGCAATCTTTTAGATCAGCAATCGACCATACTGATTGCCGCTTCATTTATGACCATTGCCATTATTGCCGGAAACTTTGATGTTTCTGTCTCCTCGATTTTTGTGGCAGCGCCGCTGTTTGCCCTGACGGTGGAAAATAGTACCGGCAGTGCATTGTTTGCGGTGATTGCAGCCGTTGCAATTGGATTGTCAATGGGAGCATTTAACGGTGTGATTGTGACACGTATCAAGGTGAATTCCTTCATTGCCACGCTTGCTACTTCATTCATGTTTTTTGGTGCCGGCTTTTTAATAAGCGATCGATCTTTAATGCGCCCTGATGGCGAAATATATCAGATGATAGCCCGAACCAGATATTTCGGAATTACCAGTGCGACATGGATTGCCCTTGTAGTTGTAATTGTCGCCTGGGTTTTATTGTCACGAACCCGGTTTGGCAGAAACGTCTATGCAACCGGGGGCAACCGGGAAGCTGCACGTTTGGCCGGTGTCAATGTTGATCGTGTTCAGGCTTTGACCTTTGTGATGCTGGGTGCCGCTGCCGCGCTGGCTGGAGTGATAAATTCCTCGCGCTCAATATCTGCGCAACCCTCGGACGATTTCAGTTTTGTGTTTGCGGTTTTAACCGCTGTGATTGTGGGCGGAACATCCATCGCGGGGGGAAAAGGCGCTATTTGGCGAACCGTCACGGCGGCATTCTTTTTGGCCTTTATGACTAACGGGTTCAATCTGAACCAGATTGATCCGATTTGGCAAAGGATAATTGAGGGCATAGTAATCTTGATCGCTGTGAGCGTTGACGCATGGACTCAGCGGCGTTCTGGATAAGGGTGACAAACACAGTTTAACGACAAGGAAAGAGTAAGAATTATGATAAGAGTGGGCATAGATGTTGGCGGGACCAACACAGACGCTGTCATCATGCAAAACGATGAGTTTTTGGGTGGCGTGAAAAGTCCGACAACCCCTGATGTTTTTTCTGGTGTTGAGATGGCTGTGCGCAATGCCCTGAAAAAGGCATCCACAAACGCCGCGCAGGTTGATGCAGTAATGATTGGCACAACCCATTTTGTGAACGCTCTTGTTGAGCGCAAACGACTGGCAAAAAGCGGCCTGATACGCCTATGCCTGCCATCGGGCAGCGCGCTTTTTCCCTTCGCGGACTGGCCATCCGATCTAACCGAGGCAATTGGTGGATCGTTTCGTCTGGTCGATGGCGGATATGAAATGGATGGCAGTGAAATTGCTCCATTGAATAAGGAGCAACTGCTAAAAGCTGCCGATGACCTCATAGAAGACGGCTGCACCCAAATTGCAATTAGTTCGGTTTTTGCCACCATTCGAAGCGAAATGGAGCAAACAGCCAAAAAAATCCTTAATGAGAAGCGCCCCCAACTTGAAGTGTCGCTAAGCTGTGAAATTGGCCGGATGGGGCTTTTGGAGCGGGAGAATGCTGCAATTATAAATGCCTCTCTCAAGCCCTTGGCAACTGAGGTAATTGCGGCCTTCAAAAAACTTCAAAGCGGCGTTGGATTTAACTGCCCGCTATTTTTCACCCGCAATGATGGAACATTGATTGACACTGAGGAAGTGCTTCGTTTGCCGGTGTTGACATTTGCCTGTGGCCCGACAAATTCCATGCGCGGGGCCGCTTATCTTTCCGGGGTCAAGCATGCTCTTGTGGTTGATATTGGCGGCACAACAACCGATGTGGGCGAAGTGCGAAACGGCTTCCCCCGACTTGCTGGCACCTCTGTTACGGTGGCGGATGTACGCACGAATTTTTCCATGCCCGATGTTATTAGTATCGGGCTTGGCGGAGGATCGATAATTAATGAAGATCACCCACAGGCCATCGGCCCTTCATCTGTTGGCCATAAATTATTGCGTGAGGCAAAGATTTTTGGTGGCGACACCCTAACCGCGAGTGACCTTGGCGTTGCAATTGGACGTGCTGAGATGGGCACGCATCCAGCTCCTGAGTTTAAGAACGCTAATCAACTGAAATCACTGCTGGACCAGATGATCAGTGATGCAGTTGCCCGTTCGCGCACTAGTGATGAGCAAATGCCTGTAATTTCTGTAGGAGGGGGAAGCGTTCTAATGGGAAAATATGTTGACGGGCTGGAGGTGGTTCGTCCGCCGCACCATGATTTGGCAAACGCTGTTGGTGCAGCCATTGCTCAGGTTTCCGGGGAGGTTAGCAAAATTGTCAGGCTAGGTGATGAACTTGATCGGGAGAGCGCCATCTCGCAGGTGACAAAAGAGGCCAATGATGTTGCGATTTTGCGCGGTGCCGATGAAGCAAGCCTTAGTGTGCTTGCTATATCTGACGTACCTCTATCCTACCTTCCCGGCAATAATCTTGCGATTAATGTCACCGTGGTTGGTGACCTGAAAATGGAGGCTGCCAAATGAATAATTCCGAAGTCAAAAGGGTTGGATATCAGGAGCTGAAATTTATTGCCGATGGGGGCGCAATATTGGGATCAGGTGGTGGTGGCGACCCCTATGTTGGCCGCCTTATGGCCCAACAGGTGTTGGGGACACAAAAGTCGGTGCCGGTAATTGGAATTGAGGAGCTTCCTGAGGATGCTTTAATTCTACCCATTGCAATGATGGGTGCACCGACAGTTATGCTGGAGAAATTCCCAAGCGGAGAAGAAATTCCAAAATTATTGTCCATGATGGAGAGGTTTATGGGGAAAAAAGCTGCCGCAATTCTTTGTATTGAGGCAGGTGGGCTAAACTCGACCATCCCATTTATTGCAGCTGCAAAAATGCAGCTTCCGATAGTAGATGGAGACGCAATGGGGCGCGCTTTCCCTGAACTTCAAATGGTGAGTTTTACGCTGGGTGGCATGATGGCCACTCCAATGGCAATGATGGATGAGAAGGGAAACGGGGCGACTTTTGATACTATAAGTAATGCATGGACCGAAAAACTTGCTCGCGCTCTAACCATTGAAATGGGTGGGGCGGCCATGGTCTCGCTTTATCCCGTGACCGCTGGTCAGTGCCGCGACTATCTTATTCGTGGCAGTCTGACAAAAGCCCACAGGATTGGCCAGATAATGGCTGAGCACGGTGGTGGCGCATGCGCAGCTCTGGTTGAAGAATTTAACGGAGTGCATTTGTTTCAGGGCCGGGTTCGCGATGTTGAACGGGTTAGCGAGGGTGGATTTGCTCGCGGCACTGTTAAACTTGAGGGTCTTGGTGATTTTGCCGGCCGAGAGATTGTGCTTTCATTTCAGAACGAATTCCTCATAGCGCAAGAAGGTGATGATGTTTTGGCAACAACGCCTGATTTGATTACTCTGATGGATGTATTTACAGGCGATGCCGTTACAACAGAACTGGTCAAATATGGTTTGCCGGTAAACGTGCTTGGCTTGCCTTGCGACCCTATATGGCAAAGCCCAGAAGCACTGAAGCTGGTCGGTCCGCGCTATTTCAAGCTGGATTTTGATTATAAACCGATCTAGGGCCAGCAGCAATTAACCCCTTGGTCAGTGCAACTCTGATGGCGTCTCGGCGAC
>CAZMVQ010000049.1:2219-17834 GCA_964569865.1 uncultured Devosia sp. | reverse complement strand
GCCGCCAGCCACACCGCCTGATTTGTTGCTGATCCGCCATGCTTCATGGCAATTTCTGCAACCCGGTCTGAGCCGATGCGCAAATCCCCTTCCGGTTTAACAATGATGTCACGCATCACATCTCCGACAAACAGCACCGATTTTCGAGATTTTTTATCCATTCACTTCAAATCACAAAGCGCAACTGCAATTTTACCTGCAACTGCCGCATTGTTCCTGATCAACGCACCATTGGCTTTTAGGCTTTCCCCATTGCTCAATTCAAAGATTTTTTGCAGCAAATAAGGGGTGATATCCTTACGAGAAACACCCTTTTCATTGGCTTCTTTAAGTGCCATCTGGATAATTTTTTCGATTTTTTCCCCGTCCATAGCATCGGCCTTGGGGATTGGAACAGCCACAAGAACTCCCCCCATTCCTAACTGGTTTTGTGTCTTTATCATTAGGGCAATATCTCTGACATCATCAAAACGATGATCAACACTATGTCCGCTGTCTCTAGAGAAAAACGCCGGAAAACTATCACTGCCATAGCCTAAAACCGGCACTCCATTGCTCTCGAGCACTTCAAGGGTTTTACCAATATCAAGAATGCTTTTGGCTCCCGCACAAACAACAGCAACCGGCGTTCGTGCCAGTTCCGCCAGATCAGCCGAAATATCAAAGCTGGTTTCCGCCCCTCGATGCACACCACCAATGCCCCCGGTGGCAAATATTTTTATATTCGCTGCTTCTGCTATCTGCATGGTTGTAGCAACGGTTGTTCCCGCCAGCCCGCCTTTTACCAAAATAGAAGCCACATCTCGCCGTGAGGCTTTGGCCGCCTCTTCGTTGCGCTCGCTTAATTCTTCCAGCCGATCCCCGCTTACTCCCACCTGCAACAACCCATCCATTATAGCAATGGTCGCCGGCACCGCTCCAGACCCCCGCACTTCCGCCTCAACTGCCAGAGCAATATCCAGATTTTGCGGAAACGGCATACCGTGGGTAATTATCGTGCTCTCCAGCGCCACTACAGGCCTGTTGCCCTCAATAGCATCCGCAACTTCTTCACTGATATTCATATGATCTATAAAAGCCATTTTACCCTTTATATTTTCTCGATAAGATATTTGCCGCCCTTTGGGGCAAATCTAAAACTCATAAAATTATTCTGATTGGTTGCTTTTAATCAGGGCGCTGCTAATTATCAAATGCTTTGAAAAATCTTGGCCCCCCATTTTAGCGAGTATTGCAATTGACCTCATCAGACAAAAAAATTGACGGAAAACTTCTGGCTGCAAAAGTTCTGGAGCAGGTTAAATCTGAAACGGCAAATCTTGCACAAAAAGGCATGCAAAAACCCGGCCTTGCAGTGGTTTTGGTGGGAGAAGACCCGGCATCAAAAGTCTATGTGGCCTCCAAAGGGCGCATGGCTCTGCAGTGTGGCCTGAATTCTTTTGAACACATTTTACCCCAAAACGCCTCAGAACATGATCTGCTGGCCCTGATCAATAAACTCAATGAAGATGATAGTGTCGATGGCATTCTGGTGCAATTGCCCCTTCCCTCCCATCTGAATGAATATAAAATCATTCAGGCCATTGATCCGGCAAAAGATGTGGATGGTTTGACCCTGATTAATGTTGGCAAACTCGGCTCGGCCCACTTAGATGATGCGTTTGTTCCCTGCACTCCGGCGGGGTGTATGTTAATGATCAAAAGCATTCGCGGCAAAGATCTTTCAGGGCTTAATGCTGTTGTTATCGGGCGCTCCATTCTGGTTGGAAAACCGGTTGCCAACCTGCTGCTTTTAGCCAACGCCACCGTCACCATCGCCCATTCGCGCACCGCCAATCTGCCTGAGATTTGCTCCGGCGCTGATATTATTGTTGCCGCTGTTGGCAGACCAAACATGGTCAAGGCCGACTGGGTAATGAAGGGCGCAACAATTATCGACGTGGGCATAAACCGCATAGCGGCCCCTGAAAAAGGCGAAGGAAAAACCCGTCTGGTTGGTGATGTGGACTATAATGAAGTCACCCCGATTGCCGGAGCCATCACCCCTGTTCCCGGCGGCGTTGGTCCCATGACCATTGCCATGCTGATGGCCAATACATTGCGCGCCGCCTGCATTAAAAATGGCCTAACCCCTCCGCAATTCTAGGGGCATCTTCGCCTATAATTTTTCCGTGGGTTTACTCTGCCAATGCCGTTCTTAACGCTGACACCCTTTCGGCGTTATCCTTGGCCACTGTTCCGTCCCGGTGCAAAAAATTATTCTCAAATCCCACCCGGCAATCTCCACCGGCTTTTGCTGCCCCCAAAAGGCAATCGGTTTCACCAATTCCAAATGCGCAGACCATAAAGCGCCACTCATCACCCTGCCGAAGGGATTTTAGAACTTTGAGATATGACTCAAGCATTGCCGGATTGCTTTGTTGATTTTCCTCATAACGACCAAGCACAAACAACACGGATTTTTGCCGTGCCGGAATGGTTCCCAGCAGCATTTTTCTGCTTAAAAGCAAAAATTCTTCCGCCGAATAGATAATGTGCTGAACTTCAATATTTTCTTCCTTGGCCCAATAATAAAACCGAGAAACAGCCGCCAGATCATCATCTGCAAACATTTCGGCCATGGACACCGATACCATCTTTGGCCTGACGGATCGCACCAGCTCCCTCTGTTCAACAGGACTATAAACACCAACAGCTTCGGTGGTTATCTGCACCTGCATAGCGGGAACTTTCAGCTCCATCTCGCCAATAAGTTCTTTATAAAGACCCGCATCTAAAATGTGTTTGCCTTTATTATCGCGCACATGCGCATGAAGCCCAATAGCTCCGGCCGCATAACAATTCCGGGCGCTGGTGATGATTTCCCCGATAGTCAGGGGCAATGCACGATGATCATTCTTCGATTTTCTGGCTCCATTGGGAGCAACAAATATCTGTGGCTTTGTGACATTAAAATCTTTACCCGACATTGTTTTTTTTAACGCCACTTTTTATGAAAATCCGATTTGCGCCAAAGAAACATCAACGGCTTCCCCCAGCCTCTCCACCAGCATTTCAACCTCGTTTGGGGCAATAATATAGGGCGGTGCCAACAGCACATGATCGCCAACCTTGCCATCAATGGTGCCGCCAAACGGATAGCACATCAGACCCAGATCCATGGCGTTTTTCTTGATTTTTTTATTTAAGCCAAGGGATGGATCAAAGGCGGATTTGCTCTTTTTATCTTCCACCAGCTCCAACCCATAAAACAAACCACGTCCCCTGATATTGCCCACATAAGGGTTGTTTTCAAACCGGGCTTTCAGGGTTTTTTCCAGCACATTTCCCATCTGGCGCACATTATTAAGCAGATCATTGTCATCAATTTCTTGTAACACCGCCAGCGCGGTCGCCGCCGCTACCGGATGCCCCATATAGGTATGACCATGCTGAAAAAATCCCGAACCAGAAGCAATGCCATCATATATTTCACCTGAGCATAACATGGCGCCAATGGGCTGAATTCCGGCCCCCAGCCCCTTGGCCATGCAGATAATATCTGGTTTTACCCCATCAAATTCGCTGGCAAAAAAACTACCGGTGCGTCCGGCCCCGCACATCACCTCATCCAGAATCAACAGCACACCATATTGATCGCAGATTTGGCGGATGCGGGCAAAATACCCCTTAACAGCACCAACCGCTCCCATGGTTGCGCCAACCACCGGCTCCGCAATAAAAGCGGCTACTGTTTGAGCGCCCAGCTCAAGGATTTTTGCTTCCAGCTGATTGGCCATGCGCTGACCATAATCAAATTCGCTCTCACCAGATTTTGCCCAGCGCCAATAGTGACAGGGGTCAATCTGGTGCATGGCATTGGCCAGCAAAGGTTCAAACTGCGCCCTTCGCCATTTGTTCCCCCCAGCCGCCAAAGCACCCAAAGTATTGCCATGATAGGATTGCCAGCGCGAAATAATCTGCGAGCGTTTTGTCTGTCCAATTTCAACGAAATATTGCCGGGACAGCTTTATAGCTGCCTCCACTGCCTCGGACCCGCCGGATACCAGATAAACTTTTTTAATTCCATCAGGGGCTTTTTCCACCAGCCGTGTTGCCAATTGCTCGGCCGGCTCAGACGTAAAAAACCCTGTGTGGGCAAATGCAATATTATCCAGTTGCGCTTTTGCAGCCTCAATCACAACCCTGTTGGAATGTCCCAGAGCAGAAATCGCAGCACCGCCACAGCCATCAAGATAGCGATTTCCATCTCGATCAATCAGCCAGACGCCATCTCCGCCAGCAATAATTGGCAAAGACCCCTTGGTGTGTCGACCAAAAACATGGCCCGACATTTGCGGCTTCCTTCTAAATATTCTTCGGCTCAACAACCTGAGGGATAAAAACCCCTCAGGTCAACAACATCGGCTCCAGCCCCATAAGTCAAGATTTTTCAACCTAGGCCCTTGGAACAAAAACCTATGAGCGAATTACATAAACCGATTGTTTGGCATGGCGCACAACCCGTGCGGCATTAGGACCCAAAAGATAATCTTTCAAATCCGGCCTATGGGCTTCCATGATGATAAGCGAGCAATCCAGCCGATCGGCAGTTTTAAGGATCTCATCATAAATCGATCCCATAACCACATGGCGCTTTATAGAATCCGGGTCTTTTGCATCATCGGCAATCTGCCCCTTCAATTCTTTGCGCGCCAACTCATAATTTTTTTCCTCAAAACCTTCAGGAAAATACGAGCCCACAATCGGCATGGAAAAGGTGGGTATTACAGTAACCGCGTGCAACACCGCCCCATCATTCTTGGCTAGATTTTCAGCAGTTTCAATTGCGTGTTTATTTGAACCTGAGCTTTCGCCCAGATCCAAAGCAAGCATATAATTAAGCGTCAATGGCTTTCCCCCAAAATGCCGGCACCGTCTGACGACGCCGTTGGAACAGGACTACAACGAATAGTAACAATAATGCTGGTATATAAAACAATTGTTTTGGCATTCTTTGGGTAGGTGACATAACAGCTTCAACAACTACCGGATCACTTCCATAATAATCAAAGCCACCCAAGCGAACAAAGAAATCCGTTCCGGGGAACGGCTCATCCAAAGCCACCACATCTCCATCAATCACAACGCTAAGTCCGGCAGCACCCAAGCGGGCAGCGCCATCCCCTTCGCCAGAGATCGGCAAAACAATTGTGGTTGAGCTGGGCAGTCCGGTATCAAAGTCTGGCCCGGTGATAACCATGCGGATTTCTGACCCCTCGGGCGCAGCACCAACACTTTGTTCAACCTGCACCGGATTTGTTTCATTGAACGGTGGTTGTACATAGTCCAGAAAAAATCCGGGGCGGAAGAACATGAACGCGACCAATACTAAAAGAGCAGACTCCCACAACCGCGATTTAGTCAAAAAATACCCCTGAGTACCGGCTGCAAATAACAGCATGGCAAAGGTCGCGACAATGAACACGATTACCCCCTCCCAGAGACTGACATCAATCAACAACAGATCGGTATTAAAGATAAACAGGAACGGCAGCGCCACGGTACGAAGAGAGTAGAAGAATGCCACGAACCCGGTTTTTATCGGATCACCCCCCGATACCGCAGCAGCGGCAAACGAGGCCAGCCCCACCGGGGGCGTAACGTCCGCCATTATCCCGAAGTAAAATACAAACATATGCACAGCGATTAGCGGCACAATCAAACCATTGGCTGCTCCAAGCTCCACAACCACAGCGGCCATCAATGATGAAACCACGATATAGTTAGCAGTTGTCGGTAATCCCATGCCAAGAATAAGGCTCAAAATTCCAACAAAAATCAGCATCAAAATCAGATTGCCGCCGGAAATAAATTCCACAAGCTCAGCCATCACCTGACCAACGCCGGTCAGGGTAACAGTACCAACGATAATACCGGCGGTCGCTGTTGCAATGCCAATACCAATCATATTGCGCGAACCGGCAATCATCCCGTCCACCAGATCAAAGAAACCTGATTTCACTTCTGCAGCAAAATTTCCCGAGCCACGGAACATGGCTTTTAAAGGCTTTTGCGTCAGCAAAATAAACACCAAAAGCAAAGCCGCCCAAAAAGCTGACAGACCCGGAGATTTGCGCTCAATCATCAAAAACCAGACCAGAACAACAATCGGCAAAATATATTGCAGGCCGGTAAATTTCACATCATCATAGACCGGAAGCTCGACAATTTCGGAATTTGGATCATCCATTTCAAGGTCTGGCTTGCCAGCCGAAACCTTTATCAATCCCACATATACCAGCAAAACCAGAGCCGTAATCACGATGGGCGATGAAGCGCCAAAAGTGCCGGGTATCCAGCCAAGAATAAAATAAATGCTATAACTTAAAGCACCAAAAATCGCAAAGCCAAGGAAGGTGGAAATTAATTTTTGCACCAGAGTTTTAGCAGCGGTTACCGGTTTTGGCAGCGCGGTCATTCCCTGTTTCAAAGCTTCCAGATGCACAATGTAAAGCAATGCAATATAGGAAATTGTAGCCGGCAAAAACGCCGCCTTGATAACTTCCACATAAGGAATGCCCACATATTCAACCATCAAAAATGCAGCGGCACCCATTACCGGCGGCATCAACTGACCATTAACCGATGAGGCAACTTCAACCGAACCGGCCTGCTCGGGGGTAAACCCGACCCTTTTCATCAAAGGAATTGTAAAAGTACCGGTGGTTACCACATTGGCAATTGAAGAGCCTGAAATCAGCCCGGTCATTGCAGAACCTACAACCGCAGCCTTGGCGGGTCCGCCACGCAAATGGCCAAGCAAAGAAAATGCTATTTTTATGAAATAATTCCCCGCCCCAGCCTTATCGAGCAGCGAGCCAAACAAAACAAATAAAAACACAAAACTGGCCGAAACCCCAAGCGCTATGCCAAACACACCCTCGGTGGTGAGCCACATATGGCCCATGGTTTTGGCAAAGCTGGCCCCTTTCCAGCGGATAACATCAGGGATAAATTCCTGCGAGCCGAAAAACACATAGACCATGAATACCAGCGCTACGATTGCCAGCGCCGGGCCAAGCGCCCGCCTTGTGGCTTCTAAAAGGATTACCATTCCAATACCGGCAAGAACCAGTTGGTAGGTTTCAGGTCTCCCTTCAGCTCCAGTAACCGCCAGAGTGCCATAGGCATAAAATGCATATCCGGCACAAACCGCGCCAACCAGACCCAATATCCAATCATAGATGGGAATGCGCATTCGCGAAGAACTTTTGAAGGCCGGATAGACCATAAAGGCTAAAAACACCGCAATCGCCAAATGGAAAGAGCGGGTTTGAGTGTCGTTTAAAACCGGAATAATCTGAGATACCCAAGGGGTAAATGGCAACGGAGAAGCAATCCATAACTGAAAGGTTGCCCAGAACAGCGCTACGCCTGCAATGAGTTTACCAACCGGTCCAACCGGATTTCTGGCCCCGGAATCTGATGAGGCAACCAGATCCTCCAGCTCCGCATCACTTAGTTTTACATTCTTAGTACCGCTATCCTCAGCCATTTTTTGCGCCCCTCCCAAAGCAATAATTTAAACCTAAAATATATAGTCCCGCCCTTAAAGCACTCCCGGATTGCCTCCGGATATTTTAATTTTCAAATTTATTTTAGTATCAAAAAAGCGATGGCGCATTTCAAGCGCGCCATCGCCAAAAGTAAAGCTAAAGGCTTACATGCCCATTAAGCCATTTTCCATATAGTATTTTGCAGCACCGGGATGGATTGGAGCGGAAAGACCGTCCTTGGCCATCTGAGCCGGATCAAGATTTGCAAAAGCTGGGTGCAGACCGCGGAACGCATCGATATTATCAAATACCGCGCTAACAACCGCATAAACAACTTCATCAGAAACAGTTGCTGAAGTTACAAATGTTGCACCAACACCAAAGGTCTGAACGTCATCAGGATTACCCCGATACATTCCACCAGGAATGGTGGCAACGCGATAATAATCATTATCGGCGATCAGTTTTTCAATTTCAGGACCGGTAACAGATACCAGAACGGATTCACAAGAAGTTGTTGCTTCTGAAATCGAACCGGATGGGTGACCAACGGTGTAAACCATTGCATCAATCTTGTTATCGCAAAGTGCCTGAGACTGCTCGGATGCTTTAAGCTCTGAAGCCAGAGCAAAATCATCATTGGTCCAGCCAAGAGCGTTCATCACAACTTCCATTGTGCCGCGCTGACCAGAACCTGGATTGCCAATATTTACGCGTTTGCCCTGTAGATCGGCAAAAGTTGTAATTCCGGCATCAGCCCGTGCAACAACAGTAAATGGCTCGGGGTGAACCGAGAAAACCGCTCTTAGGTCTTCAAATGCGCCCTGCTCTTCAAAGCGTGAAGTGCCGTTATAGGCGTGATACTGCCAATCAGACTGGGCTACACCAAAATCAAGTTCGCCTGCGCGAATTGTATTGATGTTGTAAATTGAACCACCAGTTGATTCCACAGCACAGCGAATTCCTGTTTCGGCACGGTTTTTATTCACCAGACGGCAAATTGCGCCACCTGTTGGATAATAAACTCCGGTAACACCACCGGTGCCGATGGAAATAAACTGTTGCTCCTGTGCAGATGCCGCTCCGGCAAATCCACCTATTGAAAGCGCCACAAGTGCGCCAATTGCTATTTTTTTCATGGAAATCCTCCCTTATTCGCCAAAATCTGGCTGGCAAGAACAAATCACAAGGATTTTACCGGGTCAACAGCAATGCTCAAAATTTAGGCACGTTTGCCAATAAATTCGGCTTTTTTTCGCCACAAAATCCTGCACGGAAAAAATCCAATAGATATTATGCTCTGTTACGCTCTCGCACCCATATATATAGTCCACTGCCCAGTACAATAGGTGCACCAACCCAAATCCATACATCGGGTAACTGGCCAAATATCAACCAACTCGACAAAGTCATGGGAATTATCACCCCATATACGAATGGCGCCAGAGTTGATGCTCCTGCATATCTATGGGCTTCGGTTAGCAGCCAATGGCCAACAGCTCCAAACATTCCCATGCCAAACAAGGCGACCCAGCTCCAGGATGAGGTAGGCAAAACCCATGGCTGCGCGGCAAATGGCCCAATAGCAAATGGCATCACAAATATGGTGGCTGCCAGAGCCACATAAAATTGCTGGGTGTAAAGCGAATCCACACCAGCCAACTTACGGCTCAATATATTATAAAATGCCAGCGCTACCGTGGCCCCCAGCGACAATAAAGTGGCCCATTGAAAAGTGGCAGAGCCGGGGCGAATGATAATCAGCACCCCGATAAATCCTACCCCGATCGCCGCCCAGCGCCGCCAACCCACTTTTTCTCCCAAAAGCGGCACCGAAAATGCGCAAAGAATAATTGGCAACGTAAAAAATATTGCCGATGTAACGCTTAGGGAAAGATATTGCACAGCGGCAAAATTCATCCCTGTCGAAGTCAACAACATCAAAGCTCGTAAAACTTCCAATCCCGGACGTTTTGTTCGAACAAGGTTTTTGCCCAAAAGCGGCAGCAAAATTCCAACAATCAGCGCCAGATGCACGCCATAGCGCATAAAAACCGCCTGCCCGACACTAAAACCGTCATTAAGGATCCATTTGGCAGAACTGTCGATACCGGTAAAAGCCACAAGAGCACCAAGAAACATGGATATTCCAAGCAGGCGCTTGTCCTCCCTTGGGCGAATTTCATTCAGATTAAGGCGCAACCGTGCCAGAAAACCCATTGTGTTTTGCCATATGCTTTGGGCAGTTTTTGGGACCGGGCACTATGCACAGTCATTTTAAGAGCCATTTATAAGAGCATCCCGCTAGCAACAAATCAAAATAGAAATTGTTGATTTGAACAACGGGCATAAAAAACCCGGCGATTTCTCACCGGGTCTTTAGCCTAATCGTGTTCTTATTGTTCCGCAAGAATTCTTCACATAAGAAATCTTCCCACAAGAAATTCAAACAAACCCGATCTGCAATAATTTAGTCGGTTACAGGGGTCTGATCTGACATCACCCGATTGCGACGCAACTTCCAGGTTTTGAGAAATGCAGCGATTTGCAACACCAGAATTGTTGATACCAATATGGCAAACGGTATCTGCAAAATATTCGGTTCAGGTATATTTTTATGGTAATCCAGAAAATGAAAGTAGAGGAAATAAGCCGTGTGGATGACAATCAACATCCACAGCACATAAGCGCTTTGCTGCAAAAATTTCCACACCGATGCCCCTAAAAGCTTTTGACTCCAGTTAGACGAAGAAAGCGCCAGAACAAGGCCATAAACCAGAGCAATGATTCCAATCACATTGGCCATTCCAAAACCCTGCTGCACCATCACATAAACGCCAGCCGGGTGAAATTCAAAGCCAAACAGGCGCCAAAAATCCCAGTTTACCCAGCCAACCAGAATAATTGTCGTATGAATAGCGCCAAGAATAACGCCATAAATTCCAAGCTCACGCCTGAAAGGTATCAATTTACGAAACACAGGTACGAGGCGGGACAGGGGACCGATAGCCATAGAGAAAGCCACCAGCACCATGCTCATATCACCGATTGCTCGGTTCCAGCGATGCATTTCGGACCATTGCGCCCGCAATTCTAAAAAAGCATATGTACCCGCAACCGCCAATATTATTGCCAAAAGGTGTCGGGTTTTCCATCCGAAGCCCATTAAGTTTTTGAATTGGTTAGTTTTTTCCATTTTCTTCAGTTTTCCAATGTTAAATTACAAAAGCGCTCTTTGGGCATGCCATAAAATTAGCATTCCCTGTTTAGTGCAAAAAAAGTGTCCGGTGGAACAATATTGAAAAAATACTGCTCCGAGCTTTAGGACCAAACCCAAGGGTCTGGAACCTACTCCTGTGTTAGCATTCCCCAAACGGTCAAACTTTACTCGCCCTGATTGCTATCAAATTAAGGTGAAATTGTTACAATTAGGCACCGAAAACCCCATATGCGATCACAATCTGGTGAATTAAGGCCAAGCCCCAAAAGTACAGCGAGTTTTAAAAACCACCCAATCATGAAAACAATCGGCATAAAAAATATAATTCGCTGGGTTGCACTGATTGCATTATTGGTGACCATAAATTTGGGCATTGGGTTGCTGCTTACCCGATATGCCGCCCCCCTTTCAGGGCAGGGATCAATGCTTTTTGGCCTTGTGGTATTTTCCCTTTTGCTATTCTACGTCATATTACTGGCGATACCATTTGTGCCGGGAGTTGAAATTGGCCTTTCGCTGATGATTGTACACGGTGCGGCGGCGGCTCCCTTTGTGCACGTGGCAACGGTTCTCGGACTATTGTTGGCCTATGGGATGGGCCTTGCATTTTCCGATCGGTTTTCCTGCAAATTTTTATCAGCAATGGGGCTGGTAAAAGCTTGTGCCTATGTGGAAGGGCTAAAAGGCATGGACCGCGAGCAACGAATAACAACCCTGCAATCCTCCATGCCCCCATGGGCGGGAAAATGGATATTCAACCATCGCTATCTTATGCTGGCTTTAGCGCTCAATGTGCCGGGAAATGCTTTAATTGGCGGTGGTGGCGGCATTTCACTGGTTGCAGGCTTGAGCAGGCTTTATTCACCCTCAGCACTGATTATCACCATAATTCTTGCCACGGCCCCGGTGCCGATAATGTTTTATATTTTTGGCAGCTCGATTATTAGCTGATCGCTTAACCTTCAAGTTGGGTTTTTGTTTAAACTTGCTTCAAAACATCATCCGTTTACCAATTCAGTTTACCCAAAACATATGTTTTACCGCTACGGCTTTTATCTAATGTTAAGTTAGTTCCATGCTTTCTCACCCCTATGGAGTGTAGCCGGTTAAAAAACCAAACAAAACCAAAGGTCTGACAAATGCCAGGAATTAACACCGACATGCCGGGCTGGATCATCAGAGCCACCACAATACTACTTCCAACCATTTTCCTTGCTATCATCCTGATGCAGCCTTGGGTCGAACCAAAATGGATGTTCCTTGATCCATTAACTTCGGCAGAGTTCGCCCCTGAATGCTGCCCGCCCTATTTTGGCTTTGTATCAACCCTTGGTGTAATGTTGTGGACCATAACCGCTGCAATATCGCTGTTTTCCGCCCTGATAATATTTATCAACCGCCAAAACCTGTCCCTGCTAAAATTTGCTCTGACAGCAGGAATTCTTAGTGGTTTGCTGGCTCTTGATGATGCATTTCTTCTCCATGAAAAAGTTTTTCCAGCCTTTGGCTTCCCCCAAAATGGCGTCATGGGAATTTATGTACTGCTGACACTGGCCTACGTTCTTGCGAGCTGGCGTACTATTTTTCAGTCTGATTTCTGGATATTGGTATTTGGCGGATTTGCGTTTGCGGCCAGCCTGTTCATTGACATCTATTTTTCCTCTCTTTTGCCAAATCTGGTCTATTTGGAGGACAGCGCCAAATTCATCGGAATTGTGTGTTGGACATCATTTCATATTACCACCCTTGGCCGGGCTTTAGGCCAAAACACTTCTCAGCCAAAAACAGCAAGCAGCGCTGCTACAAAACCCCCAGCCGCTAGCGGCCAGTCCCTATCAGGAGAGAGTGCAATATGAACCAAAAGCAAAAAACCATTTTATTGCTTGGCAATTATCGCCCGACACTCACTCTGGCCAGAACCCTTAAAGATCGGGGATATAGAATTGTGGTGGGTAGTGATGGCAATGAAACCACTTGCGATCATTCCAATTCAGTTTCCAAAATCTGGCACCATTCACCCCTGAGCATGGGAGCAGACCAGTTTAAAAGTGAATTGATGCGGTTTCAGGAATTGGAATCTGATCTCTTTGCCCTATATCCGGTAGCCGAAGAATATGTGCGTCTTTTTGCCGAACATGAAAATAAATTTTCTTCATTTCAGATAATTACCGTGGCCCCAGACATTGTAAATAAATGTCTGGACAAAAATTTCATGATGGATCTGGCACTTGAGCAAAATGTCCCCACCGCCCCGTTTGCTTCAACCAGCAATACCTATGAGCTAGATCAGGCTATTAAATCCATTGGTTTTCCACTAATCGTTCGACCCAGAGATTCAACCAAACGCCTTGATTCAAAAAAGGCAATTTTCCTTGAAGATAGGGATGCTCTGACAAAGTTTGAAAAAGAAATTCAGCTTGGTCAATCCGATCTTCTGGTGCAAAAAAAATTCACTGGCACAAGGCACAATATTTATTTTGCCGCCCGGAACGGAAGGCTCATTCGAAGCCTGCATGCGTTGATCGAGCGCACCGATTTTATTGATGGCACCGGATTGGCGGTTGAAGGCATAACACTTGATGCCAAAGGCGATTTGCTTGAACAAACCAAGCGCCTTTTAAAGGCGCTCAACTATTCAGGCATTGGCTGCGCGCAATTTCTGGTTGATGAAAAAACTAATGAAACCAGTTTTTTAGAAATTAATCCGCGCATTGCCGGCAATCATGCCCTGCCGGAATTTTCCGGTCTTGATCTTGGTAATTTTCTTCTCGATCAGGCCTTAAATATTCCCGTTGATTTAAGCCCGGTCTATGGACGAGCAGGAATTAAATATTGTTGGACCGGTGGTGACTTTATGGGCATAAAACTTGCCCTGTTGCGCAAAGAAATCAGCATGGCAACTGGCCTGAAAATGATTGCCCGCTCTATCTATATTGCCTTTAGATCTGATGTGCATATGGTTTTTTCTAAAAAGGATATCAAACCGGCTTTTCTTGCTCTGGCCCAAACCATACCGCGCCTTGATCGTTGGAAAAGACCGCCAAATCCATCACCACAAGATGCTCGGACTTCCCTGATGCAAAGCATAAACAAATAGAGTTTATTGTTGGTCCTGATCCTAGGATAGTTCAATGTTAAACCCTGCCATTTTGTGGAATTATTTTCACCGTTTTCTTGGTGTTATGGCCGGACGGGTCGGCGGCGCTCTAGCCATATTTGGCGTTAATATCCTGATTGCCCGCAACCTTGGGGCCGAGGCCCTTGGCACCTATGCAATTTTTGTTGCGCTGGTTGCCATATTGGCCCTTTGCCTCTCGATCGGATTTAATTCCACAGCTTCGGTTTTTACCGCCGAATATAAAGCCACAGGCAACAAATCCTTGCTAAAAGGCTATATTCAAACCAGCCTAAAATATACTTTTTTTTCCAACGCATTTTTACTTATTGCTTTATTGGCCACATGGGTTTTTGCGCCCCAAATGCTGACCGACAAAAATCTTATTTTTGCATTTCTGGTAATTATCACAGCCCTTGGCGCGGCAATATTAAATTTAAACAGCGCCATCAGTGTGGGGTTAGGCCGACAGGTAACGGGCCTGTTGCCAGAGACACTTATTCGTCCATTATTAATCGGAATGGCACTTTTTTTAATCATTAATCGCTTGTCGGATGTTTATTGGGTCATGGCTTTAAGCGCTGTTGCCACCTGGCTGGCTCTTGTTATGGCATATTTTAGCGTTGCCAAACGCATAAGCGGTTACAATAAAATATCACCGCAATATGATCTGAACCGCTGGAAGAAGGCTTCCAGACCATGGCTAGCTACCTCTTTATTGTGGGATTATATGATTGATCTGGTTTTGATATTGACCAGCCTGATGGCTGGAGCTGTCGAAATTGCCATTCTGCATGTGAGCTTTCGCTATCGGGTTCTGGCTGGCTTTGGCATGCGCACCATATATTTATTGCTGATGCCTGAAATTTCCAAAAGCAGCATTGATGGCGACAAGCAAAAGCTGCACCAAAAAATTGCCCAGGCCAACTGGGCCTCACTGATTTATTCATTGGCGACAATTTTACTGTTTGCTGTCTTTGGCAATTGGTTGCTAGCCTTGTTTTCCTCAGAATTCACCATCGGGCTGCCAGTGATGATTATAATTTCACTGACCATGCTTATCAGAGCCATATTCGGACCTGCGGCATTGGTGCTGGCAGTAAACAATCTGCATCTGGCAACTGCCCTTATCAGCCTGCTTGGCCTGTTTGTGACCATGGCAATTATTATTGTATTTTTTGCCCAGTTCTCGCTGCTGGCAGTGGCGGTTGCTTATTCAGCGTCAAATCTTATGGTTTCGATTATGCTTTGGAGACACGCCAAAAACAAAACGGGTATTGATTGCTCAATTTTTGCTTCCCGGCCATCGACCAAACGGATTGCATAAACCAAATCACACATTCTCAAAGACCGGTTGCAAAGCATCTATCACCGCACAATCCGGTATCTGCTTGCCGCTGCATCTGGCAACCGTATGGGATAAAACTTCTTTTACCCGCACCAAGGCATCAATTCTGATCTCAATATCATCAAGGTGTTTTTGCGCCACATTTCTTACCTGAGCACAGGTCTGCATGCCCCCGTCAACCAGAGTCAATAATTCGCGCACCTCAGCCAGAGAAAACCCCAAATCACGGGCTCGCATAACAAATCCCAGCCGCTCCAAATGCTCTGGCTGATAATTCCTATAGCCATTCTCACTGCGTGGCGGCTCCGGCATCACCCCGATTTTTTCATAATAGCGAATGGTTTCAAAATTGCATCCGGTTGCTCGGGCTAAATCAATCCGCCGCAATTTTTTA
>CAZMVQ010000049.1:0-2119 GCA_964569865.1 uncultured Devosia sp. | reverse complement strand
GCTTCCAAGTTTCCTGCTTCCAAGTTTCCTGATACCCAACAATTTTATTATTCGCTTGAGCCTGTAGCTACTACAGAGTGTATCAAGAGTTTAGAAAATTTCAAGTTCGCGCAAAAACAAGGGTCGCAACTAATGACACGAGATGATACCAGCCGACAAAACAACCCAAATCCCAAAATGTTAAAGGTCGGGCTTGCAGGCTCTTTGATTGCCGCCATTTGCTGCTTTACGCCCATTTTGGTTATTGCATTTGTTGGCGCTGGCCTTGGCGGATTGGTTGGCGGTCTCGACTATTTCCTGTTTCCCATGCTGTTCGCTTCTTTAGGATTGGTAGCCCAGTCGCTTTATTTAAGCTCAAATCAAACATCCCCATCGCCAAAATGGGCAATAGTGGCGCTGGTGGTAATTTTTTCCGCCATCCTGTTTGTGCTGCAATTTCGTTTGGCCATAATACTTTCGGCAACATCGGCCATCGCAACGGCCCTTTATTGGCTTTATCTGCGCTCAAATTCCAAACCCGCCACAATCAACTGAACAAAAACTATACGAGAAGCCAACTGGAACTAAAAATCTAACAGAAACAAAAAACAATGAGCAATTCTTCAGATTTTGACCTGATAGTCATCGGTGCCGGTTCTGCCGGATTTTCCGCTGCCATAACCGCTGCCGATGCGCAAAAAAAAGTCGCTCTGCTTGGTCACGGAACCATTGGCGGCACCTGCGTAAATGTGGGTTGTGTGCCATCTAAAACCATGATCCGGGCTGCAGAAGCCGTTCATGGAGCCAAAGCTGCCATGCGCTTTGATGGCTTGATTAGCGAGGCAAAAGTTGAAAACTGGCAAAATCTTGCAGAGGCAAAAGACCAGCTTGTTGATGGCCTGCGTCAAAAAAAATATATAGATATTCTCCCCCAATATCCCAACATCACCTATGTGGACAACGGCGCAGCAAAACTGGTCGCCGATGGTGCAATGGTTGGCCAAAAACTCTATTCAGCACCAAAAACCATCATTGCAACCGGCTCACGCCCGAGCATCCCAAACATTTCCGGGCTGGACGAAACCCCCTTTCTTGACAGTACCGGATTATTGGCCCTCACCAGCCTGCCCAAAAGCCTGATATTTATCGGAGGTGGCTATATCGGAGCGGAACTGGCCCAGATGATGGCCCGCTTCGGGGTTAAAGTCACCATGGTTTTCCGCTCTTCCCTGCTGCCCGAAACCGAGCCTGAAATCTCGCAAAACCTGACAAAATCCTTTGAAGATGAAGGCATCACCCTATTAAATCGCGTAACCTATAAGTCTGTTACAAAAACCAAAGACGGGGTGGTTTTAACCGTCGAACGCTTTGGCAAACCCATGCAATTGCAGGCAGATCATCTGGTAGTGACAGCCGGAAGAAAAGCCAATAGCGACAATATGAACCTGAAAGAAACCGGCGTTGATCTGGATGCAAAGGGATCAATTATCGTCAATTCTCGGATGCAAACCAGCAACAAAAACATTTTTGCAGCCGGTGATGTAACTGATCGCGATCAATTTGTTTATATGGCCGCCTATGGGGCCAAACTGGCAGCAAAAAACGCCGTTTTGGGCGAGAATAACACCTATGATAATTCCACCATGCCGTGGGTGGTATTTACTGATCCCCAGATTGCCGGAGTGGGCTTAAGCGAGGCGCAGGCAAAAGACATGGGATATGAGGTAAAGACCTCGGTTTTACCCATGGATCAAGTGCCAAGAGCCTTGGCAGCACGCAACACCAACGGGCTGATTAAACTTATTGCAGACAAAAAGAACGACAAATTGCTTGGCGGGCAGATTACCGCTCCCGAAGGGGCCGATTCAATCCAGACCTTGGTCATGGCCCTTAAATTCTCCATGACCGCAAAAGAGCTAGGTGCCACCATATTCCCCTACCTGACCAATGTTGAGGGATTAAAACTGGCAGCCCAGACCTTTGATATGGATGTGGCAAAACTTTCCTGCTGCGCTGGATAATTGGGGCCTTTGAATTTCAAGGACCCTTGCATTGACCTTTGCGTTAGCCCGTCAAGCAAACTATCGCAAAGTCAAAAGTTCATCGCGAGATCAAAAAATTTCACAAAGACAGGGATTAT
>CAZMVQ010000048.1:0-18227 GCA_964569865.1 uncultured Devosia sp. | reverse complement strand
AAATCGAGCACAAATCCAAGGAAAAACAAAACAATCATCACAACGATAAGCAGAGTTCTTGGGTCGTCAAATGAATGCAGATATTCTTGAATATATTCTTCGCCGCCAAACGAGCGCAAGACCAGCGAAAGAAACAACGACCCGATCAAAATAACAAAAACCATCGAGGTAACTTTGGTGGTTTCGTTAACGATCGGCGACATTATACGCTCGCGGATCAAAACCCAGCAGGAATAAAGCAGGCCAAATATTGCCACATGAAATGCAACAACAGTCAAAAAAATCGCCACGCCATTAGAAAACGTAATATTGTCAATGGCCATGCGAAGATCGAAATTGGCCCGCAAAAAAATCATCGCAACCACAGCAATTCCGGCCCATGTCACATATTTGTTTGATAATTTTGCATCTTTTAAGCGTCGGTTAGCCGCCAGCATAACCGCTCCGGCAGCACCAAGCGCAGCAGCAGCAGTGGGATTGGTAACCCCGCCAAGGATTGAACCAAGCACGGCAATTATCAAAATAACCGGCGGTGAAATCACCCGCACCGGCTCAACTTCCATCAATCGCGGAATTGCCCAACGCAAAGAATAAATTATCATGGCACCGGGAATAAAATAGAACACAGCGCGCATTCCACCGGTTGCATCACCGCCGACAAAAAGACCATCGAGCACAAAAATAATCGCCATGCCCCCAAGTCCAACAATTGTAGGAAAGCGGCTATATCCGGGCCTAAGGGAATATGACAGGGTAATTAAAAACCCGGCCAACACCAACACTGCCATCACTCCGTTGGAGAATGGCGCATAGGTCACCACTTCATCGACAAGGCTGGAACCAATCAGGCCAGATGATGCCAAAACAATCCACAAGGTAGACAATGCCACCACAGGGCCAAGCATCGCGCCAACCATCAACCATGAATTATTGTTGTAATATTGCGGCAAATTATATGGATCAGGTTCGCCAAGTTTTACCGGCGGCGCTTGTTTTGGAAAAACCAGCGCATAACCAAACGCATAAAGAGCATAAAGCGATGCCAGAAACAATCCTGGAATAAAAGCGGCCTTAAACAAGGTGCCAGTTGATAGTACCGCAGGTTCTCCAAGCATCTCAAGAACGGTTATGCCAAGTCCCTCGGCTCTGGTTTCCTGTCCCAGCGCATACATATCCCCAACGATCGAACCCAGTAATACGATAACGATTGATGGAGGGATAATCTGGCCCAGCGTTCCCGAAGTGGCAATGATGCCGGTCGAGAGCGATTTGGAATATCCATGCTTGAGCATAGTGGGCAATGCAATCAGGCCCATGGTTACAACAGTTGCACCAACAATACCGGTGGAGGCCGCCAGCAAAGTTCCAACCACAACCACGGCGATGGCCAGACCGCCGGGCAATGTGCCAAACAATTTGGCCATTGTTGTCAAAAGATCTTCAGCGATGTTGGAGCGTTCCAGCGCAATTCCCATCAACACGAACAGCGGAACCGCCAGCAATGTTTCCACATTACCACCGAATGCCCGCGCAAATACCCCCTGCGACCAGACCGATAATGTCGACAGGATGGCTTTTTGCCACCCGCCCTCAAACACCGGAACCCGTTCCATCACCCCGTTATATTCAACCATCGTATATAGAAGGCCGTTTGCATTAAGCACAGCGATTACAACGAAGCTGAACAATGCAGAACCAGAAAGGGCCATAGCAACGGGATATCCCGAAAGAATACCGGTAAACAGGCTAAGCATTACGATAATTAGCGAAATTTCTACGCCGGTTAATCCAAATAACATATCAGTTAAACTCCGTGACCAGGTGATTCCTCAACCACCTCGGTTGGGCTTTTAGGTTGAACAACTCGCTTTTTCACCGGCCTTCCCAACGACAGGGATTGCTTGCAGGCATCGCGTGCAGCAGCGGCAACCCCCATATCTGCGGTTGCGTTTTTTTCAAACGAATAATGGCTGACAATGTCATCATCAGGCTCTAACAACGCTAAAATATTGCGCAGCAAAAAAGCGATCGCAGTGATAAACATCAACCCGGCAAATATAACAATCAGCACCTTAAACGACCATACCCAGCTAAATTCTGCGGTGCCCGAAGATTCCCATTTGAAATCCCGCCACCGAGAAGCAGACGACCAAACATTTAGCGGTCGTTGAGAAAACATGGAATTGGTCGCCAAAGGCCAGGAGAACCACCACAACATTACAGTTGAGGGAATAAACATTACCAGCGTACCAATCAGATCAAGCCACAATTGTGTGCGCCTTTTGGTCGCCGAATAAATCAGATCAACCCTGACATGCCCACCTTCAATGAAGGTGTAAGCCGATGCGAAGGCGATCAAAATAGCATTATAAAACTTGAGCTGACCAGACATCCATTGCAGTTCCTGATCAAAAAGCACCATTCCAAAGGGAGCAAATACCAGCTCGTTACCCCTGAAAATCTGCCCCATGGCGATAATCATCACCTGCTGCAACATCATCAAAATGGCAAACCAGGCCGCTATCTGCCCCATTCTGCCATTAAACATTTCAAGCCGGTAAACCGTGTGCCGCAAAAAACTGCGTCGATAAAATCCAACGGCGATCAAAATAATAACCAGCGCAAGTACCATAAAGAAGAATTGCGGCGACTGGCCAGCAAGGACAATAACGCTCATTTTTTCTTTGAGAGTTTCAAGATTTAAAAAATTATACAGATGCAATGGCGAGATGATGAGGTTTACAAACCCCATAAAGAAATTCACCAGCAGTGCCAAAAAACTTTCCATCGCGCGCTCCCCCAAAAAATACAATGTAACACTGAACAGCATCGCTGTTTATGCTAATAGTGCCCGAATTGGATTTTTATTCCTATTTAAATCAAATTGACACCAAAAAACATAGTGCCAAAAAAGAAGCCGGGCGGGTTTCGCCCGGCTTCCAAATATTGTTTCCAATCGAAGAGCTTAACCGATAACGCGAGTACGTTGACGGGCATAAGCAACCGAAGAAAGTGTGTTCCACTCGTTAGAAAGCTTCATGGCATTCTCCATGGATTCTCTTGTTTTTGCAAACAATTCATTATCCATGTTTTCGTCCATAACTTCCTTGGAAGCTGCACCAAATGCATCCCAAACATCATCAGGGAACTCAAGAGTTTTAACGCCACCGGCTTTCAAACGCTCAAGAGCCTGCGAGTTATTGGCCAGGAATTGTGACAAGCTCCACAATTCTGTCTCAGCGGAAGCCACTTCAATAGCTTTTTGATGAGTTGCAGAAAGTCCGTTGAAGCGATCAAGGTTTGTAGCAACCGACAAAGCTGCACCTGGCTCATGGAAACCTGAAGTATAATAGAACTTGGTGATTTCCTGGAAACCGGCTGTTTCATCAGCCCATGGGCCAATCCACTCGGTTCCATCAAGAGCGCCAGAAGCAAGGGCCTGATAGATTTCACCACCGGGAAGGGTTTGCACGGATGCACCCAGTTTACCAAGTGCTGCGCCACCAAGACCTGGCATGCGGAATTTCAGACCATTAAAGTCATCAGCAGAATTGATTTCCTTGCGGAACCAGCCACCGGCCTGCGGTCCTGTGTTACCACCAAGAAATTCAACAAGGCCAAGCTCTTCACCAACTTCACGATGCAACTGGTGACCACCCATGTGATAATACCAGTTATGCATTTCAGACGGAACCATACCAAACGGAACAGCGGTAAAGAACGCCATCGCCGGGTGCTGACCAACATAATAATAATCAGCGGCATGATACATATCTGCCTGACCGGAAGTCACAGCATCAAAAACAGCAGGAAGACCGGAAACCAGTTCACCCTGAGCTTTTAGTTCAATTTCAAGGGTGCCACCGGTAATTCCGCCAACACTATCGGCAAAATGCTGAGCAGCATCCCAAACACCAGCGGCGCCACGGCCCCAGGCAGTAACCATAGTCAGTTTTTCTCTGCCCTGTGAAATTGCTGGAGTTGCAAGTACTGTTGCAGCTCCGGCTCCGGCCAAAGCAGTACCGGTTAAAAATTTACGACGTTCCATATAATCCTCCCAAAACGCGAATATCGCGATGATGCGACATTTGTTGCCTCACCACCATAATATGACATATAACAAAAAAACTCTGTTTCCCAGCATTTTCTACCCAGAACTACGCAGAGACAGTTCGGTCAGGCGTTGGCTCAATGGAGTTGGCTTGGCACATCAAAACAAATGCAAGAATGTTTTTAAAATGAAAATGAGCTTTAAACAGCAAGTTCTAGCCCTGGCCACCCTGCCTTTGATCATCGCCATTTTGGCGATAACCATATTAGTAACTTTTCAATCTCGCGATCTGGCCCAACAGGGAATTACCACCTTTGAGCAAAATATGCTTGAAGCAAAACAGAGCGAGCTGATCAGCTATACCAATCTTGCCATGTCCTCGATTGAAGAAATTTATAGCAATGCCGGCCCAGATGACTTGCAGGCCCAGCAACAGGTAAAGGAAATTCTCAATTCCCTTTCCTATTCTGAAGATGGCTATTTTTTCGTTTATGATTTTGCCGGAACCAACCTCGTTCACCCCAAACAACCGTTTCGATTGGGCGAAAACTGGATTGACTTAACCGACCCGGACGGGGACCGGGTAATTGAAAACCTCATTGAGGTTGCCCGCTCTGGTGGTGGTTTTCATTATTACAAATGGGAAAAGCCCTCATCAGAGGAAATTGCTGACAAGCTCTCCTACGCCATAGCGCTTGATAAATGGGGATGGATGGTTGGCACCGGGCTTTATATCGATGACGTGCTTACCCAGACAGAGGCGGCCAATTTAGCACTTAAATCAAGTATCGATAGCACCTTTATTGTTATAGCCATGATTACGCTACTCGCTGTCGTTGTGGTTTTTCTCACCGGCCTGTTCCTCAATCTGCGCGAGAGGCGCATGGCCGACCATAAGCTAAAAGAACTGACCCAGCGTATTATTGATACTCAAGAAGAAGAAAGAGCCCGAATAGCGCGCGAATTGCATGATGGCATTTCCCAGCATCTGGTAGGAGTGCGCTATTTGCTGGATCTGGCCCAGCGCCGGGTTAAAAACGGCACTGATGATGCCTATGCCACCATCGAGCGCGGCACCAAAGGATTAAGCGGAGCCATCAGGGAAGTCAGGCGAATTTCCCATGATTTACGCCCCGGCATTTTGGATGATCTTGGGTTAAGATCGGCATTAATTGCCCTGACAGAGAATTTTTCCGAACGTACAGGAATAATTGTGAAGTTGAACTCGGTTTCTTTCAAAAACCTGCTGCCCGCCGATGCAAAAACCGCCCTCTATCGAGTTGCACAGGAGGCTTTGTCCAACATCGAGCGTCATTCAAACGCCAATAAGGTCACAATAGACCTCACCGCAAAACCCTCTGGTCTGCGCATGACCATAATCGATAATGGCCATGGTTTTATAGACAAGGATTTCAAAGCTAGAGGTTTCAAAAAAGAAACCAAACCCTCCGGCAGAGTTTTTTCCGCCCCTCAAAAATCCTCGACAACTTCTAACCTGATCACGGGATTGGGCCTGAGAAATATGGAAGAACGCATGTCCCATTTTTCCGGCACCTTAAACGTACAATCCTCGCCCAACGGCACCATTTTAACAGCCCGCCTGCCCCGTTCCATTTTACGCTCTTCCCCAGAAAAAAGGGTTCCCGCATGAGTTCTACCCGGGCCATAAATATACTTTTGGTTGATGATCATCCACTGGTGTTAGAGGGAATTCGCGCTATCATCGAAACCTATTCCCACATCGAGGTAGTTGGTGCCGCCGCCTCTGTCTCCGAGGCATTGGCAATCGCTGCCAGAACAGAGCCTGAGGTTTTACTCATGGACATAAACATGAATGAAATTAATGGTCTGGACGCCATTGAATTGTTTAAGGATAAACATCCGCGAATTAGAATTCTCATGCTCTCGATGCATGACAATCGTGAGTATATTTCGACCTCGGTAATGTATGGAGCTGCGGGATATGTTCTAAAAGACGTGCCCGCCAACGAAATCATCTCCGCAATTGAAACGGTTGCAGCCGGAGGAACCTATTTTTCGTCCGGGGTTTCAAATGCGCTGATGAGCGAGAAAAACCTGCCAAGTTCAACCAATCCCCTGACCGATAGAGAAAAGTCCGTTCTGGCTCTGGTCGCCGAGGGAAAAAGCTCAAAAGATGCGGGCAAACTACTTTCCATATCCACCAGAACCATCGAAACCCATCGCAAGAATATCAAGAAAAAACTGGCCATCGGCACAACGGCAGGCCTGACCCGTTATGCCATTGAAAACGGCATAATCACCACTGATTGATCCGGATATCAATTCCAAAACAGGCCAAACCCGGTTCAACAAAATATTATACGTTTCCTACTGGTAAAACCAGCTTCATCTGGTAAAATCAAACCGCTTACAAGAAGCTAAAATAAACTGATCAGGAAACTATTATGGGTAAAAACACCTCAAATATCGATCGTCTAATTCGCGTTGTTCTGGGCGTAGCCATTGCTGTTGGGGCATGGATGTACCTCGCTTCCCTCGGCACTCTTTGGGGCAGCGTTCTAATTATTGTCGGCATAATTCTTGTTGCAACCGCCGCCATGGGATTTTGTCCGCTTTATCGCATTGTTGGCATTTCCACCTGCAAGGTTAAATAGCAAACTACAGGGCTGCGCCTAAACCAAACTATTGCAATAAATATTGTGGGGACCAACATTTTCTATGGCGCGCTCCCCGCAAAGGGCCATGCTCACATCAAGCTCAGAACGAATTATATCCAGACAGCGCGTCACTCCCGCTTCTCCTCCGGCCCCAAGCCCATATAAAAACGGGCGCCCGATATAGGTCCCCTTTGCGCCCAGCATTGTTGCTTTAAGCACATCCTGACCGCTCGTTATGCCGCCATCCATATGAATTTCGATTTGTTTTCCAACCGCCTCAACAATTTCAGGCAACACCCGGATTGAAGAGGGAGCACCATCAAGCTGGCGCCCCCCGTGATTGGATACGATCAAAGCATCAGCACCGGTATCAACGGCCATTTTTGCATCTTCAGGGTCCAAAATCCCTTTAATGATCAGCTTGCCGCCCCAATAATCCTTTATCCATGCCACATCATCCCAGCTTAATTCCGGATCAAACTGTTCCGCAGTCCACGAACCAAGCGAACTAAGATCGCCCACACCTTTTGCATGACCAATGATATTGCCAAAACTGCGCCGTGGAGTTTTCAAAAGGTTTAAACACCAGAACGGTCGGGTTGCCATCTGCCACACATGCTTCGGGGTGAATTTTGGCGGGGCCGACAAGCCATTGCGCAAATCCTTGTGCCGCTGGGCCAGAATTTGCAAATCCATGGTCAAAACCAAAGCAGAGCAACCAGCATTCTTGGCCCGATCCAATAGATTTTTCACAAAATCCTTGTCCCGCATTACATAAAGCTGCATCCAGAACGGTTTGGAGGTGACCGATTTTACATCTTCAATCGAGCAAATACTCATGGTTGACAAAACAAACGGCACGCCAAATTTTTCAGCCGCTTTCGCCGCCAGCATCTCCCCATCCGCATGCTGCAATCCAGCCATACCCGTCGGTGCCAGCGCCAGCGGCATCGACACTTCCTGTCCGATCATCGTTGTTTTAAGTGACCGGTTGGAAAGCGGGCGGGCAATCTTTTGACGAAGCAAAATCTTCTCAAAGTCGCTTTGATTGGCCCGATATGTCTGCTCGGTTAGCGATCCGGAATCCGCATAGTCAAAAAACATCTTTGGCACCCGGCGGCGCGCACGTTTTTTCAAATCCTCAATCGTAAGTGCCGAACTCATATTTCCCATCAATCACGCCCTTCTTATAACTTCAAAGAGTTATAGCTTCACCGAGCGTAAACGCAAAGCGTTGGCAATCACCGATACGGACGAAAAACTCATGGCTGCCGCAGCAAATATCGGAGAGATCAATAGACCAATGAACGGAAATAAAATTCCCGCCGCCACCGGTACTCCGGCAGCGTTATAGACCATGGCAAAAAACAGGTTTTGCTTGATATTGCGCATGGTAGCCCGTGATAAACGTCTAGCCCTTACGATGCCATCCAGATTACCGCTGATCAAAGTAAATCCGGCGCTCTCGATGGCCACATCGGCTCCGGTTCCCATGGCAATGCCCACATTGGATTGAGCTAAAGCAGGTGCGTCATTCACCCCGTCTCCAGCCATGGCCACCAGTTTACCCTCGGCCTGCAATTCTTCAACAATGCGAGCCTTGTCTGCAGGCATCACATCGGCGCGAATTTCATCAATGCCAAGTTTTGCAGCAACAGCTTTGGCAGTGCGTTCATTGTCCCCCGTTGCCATAATGATGCGAAAGCCTTCCTCATGCAGCTTTTTCAGGGCCGCCGGAGTAGTTGATTTAATAGGATCGGCAACAGCTACCAGACCGGCAATCTTGCCATCCAGAATTATAAACATCACCGTTTCACCCTCGTCCCGGCGAGTATCGGCAACAGCTTTTAATTCACCGGGAACCAGACCAAGTTCTGTCAGCATTTTTGCATTGCCCAGAGCAACTTCAACTCCGCTGACTTTTCCTTTGACGCCCTTGCCGGTTATAGCTTCAAAATCGCTGGCCTCAGATAGTTTTATTCCTTTTTCTTCCGCCCCTTTAACGATTGATTCCGCCAAGGGATGTTCCGAGCCAAGCTCTAACGACGCTGCCAGTTGCAACACGTTAGTCTCGTCAAAACCTTTTTCCGGCAGCACCGCCACAAGTTTTGGCTTGCCTTCGGTCAGGGTGCCGGTTTTATCAACGATCAATGTGTCAACTTTGGCAAAAGTCTCCAAAGCCTCTGCATTTTTGATCAAAACCCCGGCCTGAGCACCACGTCCGGTAGCAGTCATTATCGACATGGGCGTTGCCAGACCAAGGGCACATGGACAGGCGATAATCAAAACCGCAACCGCCGAAACCAGACCATAGGCCAACGCGGGATCTGGTCCCCATATGGCCCATGAGACAAAGGAAATTATCGCAATTATCACAACGGCAGGAACAAATTTACCCGCCACCGCATCGGCAAGTTTTTGAATGGGCGCACGCGAACGCTGGGCATTGGCCACCATGTCCACGATTTGGGAGAGCATGGTATCTCCGCCAACCCTTTTTGCTTCCATTACCAGCGATCCGGTGCCGTTGATGGTAGCTCCGGTAACTTTGTCGCCCTCGGTTTTTTCCACCGGCACCGGCTCTCCCGATATCATGGATTCATCAATCGAAGAGCGTCCCTTGACCACAACTCCATCCACCGGCACTTTTTCGCCCGGCCGGATGCGTATCATGTCACCAACCACTACATTTTCCAGCGGCACCTCTTCTTCACTTCCATCAGGGCGAATAACCCGAGCGGTTTTTGCTGCCATATCCAGCAATGCCTTGATAGCAGAACCGGTGCGTTCCCGCGCTTTTAACTCCATTACCTGTCCCAAAAGCACCAGAACAACAATTACCGCTCCGGCTTCGAAATAAACGCCAACGCTGCCATCGGGATTTCTAAAACCATCCGGAAATATTTGCGGAAAAAATACCGCGATTACCGAAAATCCCCAAGCGGCGCTGATCCCCATAGCGATGAGAGTGAACATGTTCAGGTTCCAGGTTTTAACGGAATTGACCCCGCGCACCAGAAATGGCCAACCGGCCCACAGGATCACCGGAGTTCCCAAAATCAATTCCAGCCACAGCACTGTCTGCTTGCCAAAAATCTCGTTAAATATCGTAATGCCGATAAACGGACCCATGCTCAAAATCAACAGAGGAACAGTTAAAACACTACCAACCCAAAATCTGCGAAAGAAATCAACAAGTTCAGGGTTTGGTCCCTCGTCACCGGTAGGCACCCCTAGTGGTTCCAGCGCCATGCCGCAAATTGGACAGGTACCCGGACCTTCCTGCTCAATTTCGGGGTCCATGGGGCAGCCATATATGGTGCCCTTGGGCATTTCTTTTGCTGTTGGAACCCCATCGGCATATTTCTCAGGATCCGCTTCAAATTTGCTTTTGCAACCAGAGGAGCAAAAATATACACCCTGCCCCTCATGCTTTAATGTGTGAGCAGTCGTGGCTTTATCCACATCCATGCCACATACGGGGTCTTTGGCAATGATATGGGCTTCAGGTTCTTTGATAAATTTTTCTTTGCAACCAGAGCTGCAAAAACCGAATTCATGGCCTTCGTGGGTGTGGCGATGTTCCACCGTTGCCATATCAATATCCATACCGCAAACCGGATCGCGAACTACAATTGAGGCGCCCATTTTTATCTCCCGCTATGTTATTTCACATGCAATTTTGCTCATGTTAGAAACAGTTTAAGCTTTTTCCAAACTCTCTTTCATCAAGTTCGCCAAAAAAAGCAATTCACATTACAGATATGCCTATTCCTTATCGCAATACCCAAATTGAAAAATCCCGCACCATTTTACCGGAGCGGGATTCTTTTGGGAGAGATGTCACAGATTACTTCTGCTGATTTATTAGTGTGGGGATCTAAAATCCAAAAATAAAGGTTGCGCCGGTCTGGTTGTTACCAAACTGGGAAACATCAACATTGGTATTGTCGCCAAACTGATAAATGCCATAGGCGTTGTTATTGCCATTCTGTTGCAGGGTGCCGCTGTTTCCTGAGCCTTCCTGCCAAATGGTGCCATTGTTTCCAAATCCGTTCTGCTGCATGCCGGCGCTGTTATTATTGCCATTCTGGCTAACCGCAGCACCATTTTCCAGGGAATTGATAATGTTGAACAATGCCATTCCGGCGCGCATTGCCTGAGCTTCTTCTGTGTTGTTTCCGGGCAGGATGGTTATTGAAAACGAACCGCCAATATTGTTTGGTCCAGCCACAGCAGGAGCCACAATTGCCGAAGTAGCAACACTGGCTGCGACAAGTCCAACCATTAGGGATTTGATGAATTTAGGGGTTTTGCGGATTTTTGAAGTTAAGGCCATTATTTTGCTCCTGGATTGGGTGATCAGTAAAATAGGTGATCTTGAAATTGTTGTTTCGATAATGACAATCTGCACTTAGTTGCTTGAACCGAATTGGAATAGCCCGTTCATCTTCGGTTAATGTCCATTATTAAAGAGCGAACCGGCGCCAGCAAAATCAACCCCAACAACAAATAAGGGCCTTGCTGAAACAAGGCCCTTTTATTAATTCATATTGAATTGAAACGCTCTAGGACGTACCAATTCGCTCGTTGCACCCAATGGTTTTTCCATCCACTTCCAGCGAAAGGGAAACATCATAAACAGCGCCTCGATTGCCAAGCATCATTTTGCCCACATTGGTTTCTTTGTGCTCATCAGCGGAGAAATATCCCCCCTGTTGAATGTTGGAGCGGTTAGCCCCGCCAACACTGGCAACCTTTAGTCGATAGATGCCATCGATCGGCTCTAAAGTGTGCACAATACTTTCTAGCACCAGAGCTCCATTTTGCGCAGATGTGCGAATTTCGCACTGCACCGGTCCAGAGGTGAAATCAATCTGATCATCCAGAACCTGTTCAATGCTCGAGGCAGCATTTGGTTGAGAAGTCTGGCTATCATTCGAATTGTCCATTGCCGCGCCAATCGCGGCTCCGCCAGCACCAAGTCCCACCAATAGTGAAACCATTCCGGCACTAAGAATTTTACGATTGTTAAACATCGGTGTTCTCCTTAAATTTTTTTGTTCTGTGCCGGGAAAATATTTGAAATCTTCCCGGCCACATGTTCGAGGAAAAATGATTATGGGCAAACCTGAACGAAGGCAGTTACATTGCCCGATCCAGTCTGGTTAACATTGGCAGAACAACCATCACCAATCTGAACTCCGGCGATAATGTTGCCGTTTCCATCTTGGGAAAGAACTGAATTATTGTTGGAGCCGAATTGAGCAACACCGGCCTGGTTGAAGTTTCCATTTTGAAAGGTGTCGGAAAAGTTGTTAAATCCCTGCTGTCCGGTGGCGGCAACATTGCCGTTACCAAACTGATTGGATACGCCGGTGTTCCAGACACCGTCCTGATACATGCCTATGGTATTGCCGTTGCCAAACTGACTTCCGCCGGTGGCATTTCCAAAACCGAACTGTTGAATAATTAGCTCGTTGGCCATGGCTGGAACTGAAGTAATTGAAAACAGTGCAACAATAGCGGTGGCGATAAGGGTCTTGCGTGTCATTTTTCGTCTCCTGGGGTGAGCGGGAAATCCGCGTTGATGATGTCCCTGTTCTATGGGAGCGCGTTTGAACTGTTCCTGAGACCCGCGTTCAGATTGCGTTCATCCGACAAAGAATGCGCCTTTAAAGACATTCGCTGATTACAACCCCCCGTAAGCGCTTGACAAAATTTCACAAGGATGATCTATAACCATATGGTTATGAATGAGCAAAATCTCGATCTGGTTTTTAATGCCCTTGCCGACCCGACCCGTCGTGCAATGCTGGCACAGCTCTCAAAAGGAGAAAGTAACATCTCAGCCCTTGCCTCCCCCTTTAAGATGTCACAACCGGCAATTTCCAAACATATGCGCGTATTGGAAAAAGCCGGTCTGATTGAAAGAACCCGTAAAGGGCGCGAACATATAATTTCTATTGCCCCCGCCCCGGCCAAACAGGCAAGCGATTGGATTGCCTTTTATACAAAGCATTGGGAAGCCAGATTTGACGCTCTCGATGACTATTTAAAACTGCACAATCTTCACAATCCAAAAAACTGATGCGCGACTAATCATTATTAAAAAAAGGAACTATTTATGAGCCAGCTCACTGAATCAAAATTTGAAAATGATATTCTTACAGTCAAAAGACTTTATAACGCGCCTCAGGCCGATGTTTTTGATGCATGGATGAACGCTGAAAAAATGGACCAATGGTATGGTCCCAACGGCACCATAGGCGTTAAATCCAACATTGAAGCAAAAATGGGCGGCATTTATGGCCATGAAATGACTTTTGAAGGCGGCAAAACCCATTCCAGCGAGGGCACGATTGTCGAATATGATCCGCCAAATGTTTTTGCCTATCAATCGTCAGGACCCGGTCAGGGGCAGGACATGACCATAAGAATTGAGTTTATTAAACAGGGCGACAATACTCTGGTGGTTTTAACCCATGAAGGTGTCTCCGAGCAGAGCGCTCAATTTGTTACCCCGGCCTGGATTGGCGCACTCGACAAACTTGTAGTATTTTTGGCGGCCTAGTTTTGGCATATGTTTGAGGGGGGAAGATTTTCCCCCTTTTCCTGCCCCTGATCAATCTATAAGAACAGCTTCAACAAAACCAACAACAGGGAAAATTTGTATGAAGCTGATGCGTATGGGGAACGAGGGAGCAATAGTTCCAGCAATCTTGGATGAAAATGGTGCCATAAGAGATTTATCATCCATTGTTGATGATATTGCCGGTGACGCTCTCTCAAGGGATAGTTTGAAAAAAATCGCCGCTCAGGATTTGAGTACACTTCCAGAAATTGACCCCTCGACCCGTATCGCTCCATGTGTGGGCAATGTGGGTAAATTCATCTGCATTGGTCTAAATTATACCGATCACGCGGCAGAACTGGGCATGGACGTGCCTCCAGAACCTGTGGTTTTTATGAAAGCCACCAGCTGCATTTGCGGTGCCAATGATGACATTATCATTCCACCCAACTCCACCAAGACCGATTGGGAAGTAGAACTGGGTATAATCATTGGCAAAGAAGCCAGATATGTGGACAAGGCAAATGCCATGGATCATGTGGCAGGCTATTGCGTTATCAATGATATTTCCGAGCGAAAGTTTCAGCTTGAGCAAGCCGGACAATGGGTTAAGGGAAAATCTGCCGATACTTTTGGCCCCATCGGTCCCTATCTGGTCACTAAAGATGAAATTGAAGACCCGCAAAACCTAAAACTCTGGCTCGAAGTTGATGGCAAGCGCTATCAGAACGGTACAACCGCCACCATGGCCTTTGGAGTTGCCCATCTTGTACATTATCTTTCAGGGTTTATGAGCCTGCAACCAGGCGATATCATTACCACCGGCACCCCCCCGGGAGTTGGCATGGGCATCAAGCCTGATCCGGTTTTTCTAAAATCCGGCCAGCGAATGCGCCTCGGTGTTGAAGGTCTTGGCGAACAAAATCAGCTAATGGTGAACTATTCCAGCTCTTAACATTGCGACCTGTGACATAATCGCCCGATAACATTTAAGTGATTTGTGGCTCCATAACTTTCTTGTAACGCTCATGTAATCCGGTGCGAACTCGGCAATCTATTGAGTTTTTCGCCGGATCCGGTTTCTTGCCGCTATAAAAATTGCAGCGTTGAAACCGGCAAAAAGCGCCGGAGCCGCAAACAATGAACGAACTGAGAGTTCGCCATCAAAGAAACAAAACCTCGGGGCGCTACGTCATTGATCTGGGATCAGGACATATTGCCAAAATGACCTATTCCCGACTGAACGTTTGCAAAATCGCCATTGACCACACCCACGTACCCGAACAATCTCGCGGACAAGGCATTGCCATGAAACTGCTTGAATTTGCCATCAAGCAGGCCCGGATAAATCACGATAGAATTGTTCCCATATGCTCTTATGTTCAAGAGCAGTTTGAGCTGCATGAAGAATGGTCAGATGTATTGGCGGATATGAAAAATTGCCCCTACGCAAAGACCGCTTAAGGTCCTGCCCCCAGGGTCAGCATTTTCTAAAGTGCGCTTTTCAAACTCTCTTCGATATAGATTTCGCGCAGTTTTTTCGCAATTGGCCCCGGCTCGCCTTTTCCAACAGCTTTGCCGTCAATTTCTATTACCGGCATAACAAATGTGGTGGCCGAAGTAACAAAAGCCTCCTTGGCATTTGCCGCCTCCTCTGGGCTAAAAGCCCGCTCTTCAATTTTCATTTGCAGGTCTTTTGCGCATTGCAAAACCGCTTTGCGAGTAATTCCACTTAAAATCTGCGGCGATAAATCGCGAGTAACGATCACACCCTCATTGGTCACGATATAGGCATTGTTTGAGGTACCCTCGGTAATCATACCATCGCGCATGAGCCAGGCATCATCTGCACCTTGGCTTTTGGCCTGCATTTTAGCCAAAGATGGATAAAGCAATTGGATGGTTTTAACGTCACACATCCCCCAGCGCATATCCTCAAGGGTAACTATCTTTAAGCCGCGCTTTGCATCTTTTGATTCAATCAGGGATTTTTCCTGAGTAAAAGCAACAATGGTTTTAGCGGTGTTGGCGGGGGGAAAGGCAAAATCCCGCTCCGCCGCGCCCCGCGTTACCTGTAAGTAGATCAAGCCCTCATTCACAGAGTTGCGCACCAAAAGCTGGCGATGCATTTCAAGCAAAGCCTGTTTTTTTATGTCCAGCTTCATTTCGATGGCAGCCATTGAACGCTCAAGGCGCTCAAAATGGCCATCAAAATCAATCAGACGGCCATCAAGAACAGAGGTGACTTCATAAACCCCGTCAGCGAACAAAAACCCCCGGTCAAAAACAGAGATTTTGGCATCACCTTCGCTCAGATATTGCCCATTCACATAAATTTCGCGCATTTGTCCGCTCCCACAAAATTGTCTATGCAGAGTTTTAGACCAGAGGTGAGATCATTTTGCAAACCTAGAATTTTATTCCCGCTCAGAGCAATATCAGGCTGCGGCTTTGGCGGCCTGTTTTTTCTTTTTGCTTTTTTTCCAACGTGGTTTTTTACCAGTTGCAGAAGGTTTGCTTGAAAATTTAGCATTGCCGTCAGATCTGGCATTGCCTTCAGTTCTGGCATTCCCTGCAAATTTTGCACCAGGTTTAGCGCCAAATTTACGTCCCGGCTTCGCAGTCGATCTTGTTTCTGATCTGGCATCTGGTCTTGCGTCTGACCTTGTTTCTTGCCGTGCTTCGTTTGAATTTTGAGCTGCACCTTCAAAGCCGGGATTTTTGCCTCTGGACTTTTTGCCTGCAAATTTACCTCTGCCTGCATCGTCATTGCTTGCAAATTTACCTTTGCCTGCGAAACTTTTGCCTGCAAAATTTTTGCCCTCAAACTTCTTCTCGCCGAATTTTTTGGCACCAAATTTCTTGCCCCGAAACTTTTTGGGCCCAGAGCTTTTTGGTCCGGCAAGTTTTTGGATTTTTTGACCCGGATTGAGCAGACGTTGAATAGCATTCCATTTGGAAGCATCAGCAGGGGAAACAAAATTTAGGGCCTCGCCCTTGGCTCCAGCTCTGGCTGTGCGCCCGATGCGGTGAATATAATCTTCAGGGCTTTGGGGCATATCATGATTTATCACATGCTCGATATGGGGAATATCCAATCCACGTGCAGCCACATCGGTTGCCACCAAGATGCGATATTTTTTCGAGCGGAACCCGGCAATAACCTGATTACGTTTATTCTGGCGCAAATCCCCATGCAGGGAAGAAACCGAATGACCAAGTTTTTTCAGCTTGATCGCCATTTTGTCGGCCGCATATTTGGTTTTGATAAAAACCAGTATCGAGCCTTCGCGTGTCTCTATTTCATTTGTCAGACGATCAAATTTTTCCGCATCGGATAGCTGCACCAGTTCCTGTTTAACATTTGGAGCGGTAGCATGGGCGGAGCCAACCGAAATGCGAACCGGATCCTTGAGGTATTTTGCAGCCACTTTTTGAATGTTTGACGGCATGGTGGCCGAGAACATCAATGTCTGGCGCTCGGAAGTCAAAAATTTGGCGATTGCGTCAAGCTGCACACCAAATCCCATATCCAGCATGCGATCAACTTCATCCAGAACCATAAAATTTGTTCGGTCCAGCTTTAAAGTACCGCGCTTCAAATGATCATTTATGCGCCCCGGTGTGCCAACTATCAGGCGCGGAAAGGCTTTGAGCTTACGAATTTGTTTGCCCATATCCTCGCCACCGATCAACAGCACGGCCGGGATATTAGTGCGTCCGATAAACTGCTCAAGGGTTTTTAATACCTGCCCGGCCAATTCGCGGGTTGGCAGCAATACCAATGCACCCCCTTGTTCGTCGTTAATCAGGTGAGTAACCAGCGGCACGCCAAAGGCGGCGGTTTTTCCGGTTCCTGTCTGGGCTGATCCCAAAATATCGTTGCCCTCAAGCGCTACCGGAATGGCTTTGGCCTGAATGGGAGTTGGTTTAACGAGGCCTAATTGCTCGAGACGATGAAAAACCTGCTGCGGAATTTGCGCATCACTAAAAGTTTCCAAGATTGTATCCTTAATTTAAAAGAGTCCGACCGCAACCTGTCACTGCTTCAGCTAATCTGAAGCAAGGTGCTTAAATTTTGGTCCATTGCGTTTACAAACCGGTTGCCCGGTTTCACCATTGAGACAATCCCAAAGGCTTTTTTCCTGAAAACGCTCTTGAGGTAAGCCCTGAGGATAAACTTCCCTGGGGCAGACCTCTGGCCAAAAGGCACTCATTAAAAAGGCAATCACTTACTTTTTTTGATGTGAATGTTCTCGGGCAGGCGCACTCCTTAGACCCAAGTTTGACGTAAGTCTAGTGCCTATTCGCTATATATGATTAACGGCAAATCCCCGAGCAGACGGAGCCAGGCCTTTAGTTAATCCAACGCGAAGCGTTTATTTGATTAATGTCGAGACGGGCGATCTCTTGTTGAGAAGGAATTTCTCCAGCCGATCTCTATAATCTTTTGGAACAGCACCAATAACCGAAGCGCGCTTCATTATTGCCTGCCGCCAGACTTTTATGGCCTTTAAATCGTCAAGCAATGCAAAATTTGCAATTTTATCAAGACTATCCAGATAGCGAAAAACCGTTCCCCAAACCCCGTCAATCATATGGAATTGCTGCTCCCTCAATATGCTTTGTCTCGCCTGATTGATAGAAAAGGCAGGTTATTTTCAACGGCAATCCTGCACCGATGATGGTCGTGGCCAAATTCTCCTCATCACCAAATCAAGTATAATCATCCGCAAAAAAATTTGGTCTGTTTATGGCAAGGCTTTACAACAGGCCATTGGCAACAATCTTTGTCATGAGGATAAAGAACAGCTTTTGCAGCTCTTGGTGCAACTAAAACAAACAGACCAGAAAATTATAAATTCTTAAGCATGACGCTCCATCCGCATGGCCCATGCGTTAGCAAGATCAATCAGTACCGGTGTAAACTGCTTCTTTGCAATTGGAAAAAACAAAGCCCTGA
>CAZMVQ010000047.1:5170-18259 GCA_964569865.1 uncultured Devosia sp. | reverse complement strand
GAGCGCTTGCATGGCATGCAAGAGGTCGTCGGTTCGATTCCGTCTGGCTCCACCAATAATTCGCTCGCGCCAGTGCGCTGTGCGCACGGCTTCGCGGGAGTGGCCAAATTGTTGGCCGGCGGCACTTGTGCCGCTTGGTTTCGGTTCGAGGTTTCACCTCTTACCTCCACCATTATTGTATTTCGCGCTAATTCGTATTTATTTTTGCGCCGTCTTATCCAAAAACCGGTGCCCGTTTTTTTGAGGCTCAACCGCTTGCTCACTCTCCGACGGGGTGGCCAAATTGTTGGCCGACAGCACCTATGCCGTTTGGTGGCGTTTCACATAATAACTATAGCGTGAGCCACAATTCATCTGTTGGCACACCCCAAAAGTTTATGTACTGCTTAGGGTCAAGACTCTGGTTTTGGCAGCTGACGATTAATCAATCTGATCTGAAAGAAGAGGCATAAAAATGGAAGCCACCGGCGATAAGCACCAAAATCACGATCAAGATCATGACCATGATGGTTTTCTTGGCCCAAATACCGAACTTTATTTTGCCATTGGCAGTGGCATTTTCTGGGTAACCGGCCTTATTCTGTCGTTTATTTCGGCGGTTCCTGCGCTATTGCCTTTTGTGCTTTTTGTCATTGCCTTTTTTCTTGGGGGATATTTCACCCTGATCGAGGCGGTGGTTAGCACCAGAAAAGGTCAGTTCAAAATTGATTTTTTAATGCTGGTTGCCGCCGCTGGCGCTGCTTCCCTTGGTAAGTGGGAAGAAGGGGCATTGTTATTATTCCTGTTCAGCCTTGGTCACGCCCTTGAAAACTACGCCATGAACAAGGCAAAAAAATCTATTGAAGCCCTGTCAGAGCTGGCCCCTTCAACGGCACTGATAAAGCGCGATGGTCAACAGGTTGAGGTGGATATTGATGAGTTGATAGTCGGAGATATTATTATCATCAAGCCTAATTCAAAAATCGCAGCCGATGGTGTTATTGTCGCCGGAAACGGTTTTGTCGATCAGGCCCCCATCACCGGAGAAAGCATGCCGGTTGACAAAAACCCGGTTGCAAATCCTGCAGTTGAGCATGATCTAAGCACCCTGCCTGATGAAAACCGGGCCTTTGCCGGCACTATCAACGGTGCCAGTGTGTTGGAAATCAAGGTGTTAAAAATCGCCAGGGACAGCACCTTGGCCCGATTGGTGGAACTGGTTAAAGAAACCGAATCCCAAAAATCCCCGACCCAGCAGCTTACCGATAAGTTTGAAAAATATTTTGTACCCTTCGTTCTGGTTCTGGTCATTGCGCTGATGTTTTCTTATCTGGTTACCAGCGAAACTTTTGCCGAAACTTTTTATCGCTCCATGGTGGTTCTGGTTGCCGCTTCTCCATGTGCTTTGGCAATTTCCACCCCCAGCGCCGTTTTGGCCGGGGTGGCAAGGGGGGCAAAACAAGGGGTGCTGATTAAAGGGGGGCGACCGCTGGAGGATTTAGGGTCGTTGACCGCCGTGGCTTTTGATAAAACCGGAACCCTGACCGAAGGGCACCCAAAACTCACCAATATCATTCCCCACGGCGATATTTCTAAACGCCAGCTTATAAAGGTTGCGGTGGCGGTTGAGCAATTGAGTGACCACCCTCTTGCCAGAGCCATCGTTACGGGGGGGCGAGAAATCCTCAAAACTGATTTTGTAAAAGGGGCCAGCGATATTGAGGCTCTGATGGCACGGGGTATCAAAGCCAATTATGAGGGTAAAACCGTTCACATCGGTAACCGGCGTTTGTTCTTGGAACTTACCGGTCAAGAGGTCCCCAAGGTTTTAACAGAGCAGATGATCTCCCTTGAAACTCAGGGTCATACGGTGATGATTGTTCATATGGACGGGCAATATCTTGGCCTGATTTCAGTGATGGATGTGGCCCGCAAAGAAGCAGCCAATACACTGGCGCGGCTAAAGGAGATCGGCATTCGTCGCATGATTATGCTGACAGGGGATAATCAAAGGGTTGCCGATGCTGTTGCCGCAACCATTGGCATAACCGACCCGATGGGGGGCTTGTTGCCCGAAGACAAAGTAACAGCGATCGAAAAATTAAAAGCCGAAGAGGGCAAAGTGGCCATGGTTGGTGACGGGGTCAATGATGCTCCGGCTATGGCAAAAAGCACCGTGGGCATCGCCATGGGCGCGGCAGGGTCTGATGTGGCGCTGGAAACCGCCGATATTGCCCTGATGGCCGATAAGTTGGAAAATCTGCCCTTTGCCATTGGTCTGAGCAGAAAATCCAAAGCGATTATCCAGCAGAACCTTTGGCTGAGCCTTGGTATTGTTGCCATTTTAATTCCATCGGCAATAATTGGCTGGGCAAGCATTGGAATTGCAGTGGTTATTCACGAAGGATCGACAATATTGGTGGTGGGCAATGCATTGCGGCTTTTGTCGTACAAGTCCAAATGATTTGGCAATGAGAACTGATAAAAATGAACCCTAAAGCCATAGCAATTATTGCAGTATTGGTAGCTGGTGGAGCGATAGTTTCTTATAATTTGCAACCCTCCATATCGCAACCCGGAGACGGGAAGCCTATGGTTGCGTTAGATCTACCCCAGTTTTCTGCATTGGAAAAGGCCGGTGAGGAGCTTTATAACCTAAGTTGCGCGGCCTGCCACGGGGTTGATGTCAGAGGTAAAGAAGGGATTGCCCCTTCATTCGTAAACACAATTTACCAGCCCAAATTCCATGCCGACGGGGCGTTTTATATAGCTGTGCAAAGCGGAGTGCGCGCCCATCATTATGGCTTTGGTTCCATGCCTGCAATCGAAGGGGTAGAGCGTGAAGATGTGGCAACCATCATCGCCTATATTCGCGCCATACAGCGGGAAAATGGAATAGAATAATTTTTTGGGGCAGGCCCAAAAAAATCAGCAATATTACTGGATTAAAAAATGAATAAATCTCTTGTTTTGATATTATCTGGCATAATTTTACTCGGTGGCATGGGGGCGTATTTTATAATGCAGCCCCCAAAATATCAGCCCTCGACCACTGGATTTCTAAAACCGGGTAATTTGGAGCTGGTTGCCCAGGGAGAGCTGATTTATAAACAAAGCTGCGCGGCATGCCACGGGGTAAATCTTGAGGGGCAAAACAATTGGCGCTCCCCGGATGAGGAAGGGTTTTTGCCTGCTCCCCCCCATGATGAAAGTGGGCATACCTGGCATCATAGGGACGAGTTATTGTTCGACCTGACCAAATTCGGCTCGGCAGCTTTTGCCGGAGAAAATTTCAAATCCCGCATGCCCCAGTTTGAGGGCCTGTTGAGCGATGAAGATATAATTGCCGTTCTTTCCTATATCAAATCCACATGGCCACAAGAAATTCAAAAGCGCCATGATGAACTTGATGCCCAGCCCCAATAGGCCCGACCCCTATTCTTTAATTATCTCTTCACTTTCCACGGGTTCAATCAGGCCGGGTTGATCATGATGACGACCGGCCAGCAAATCAGAAAACGAAGCTGCGTTGGGTGTCATGAACAACCAGCGCAGCAGCGCGCCGATGTCGGTGCCAATTGCCATAAATGCGGGGACCAAAAACAACACCAGTAAAGTGGCCAGCCCCAATCCAAAAATCATAGTGACTGCCATGGGGATTAGAAACTGGGCTTGCAGGCTTTTCTCAAATAATAATGGAATAAGACCGCCAATGGTGGTCAGCGAAGTTAATAACACCGCCCGCAATCGGTCCTTGGCCGCCCCATTTGAAGCTAAACGCAGGCTTTCACCCATCGCCTGACGTTCCTTTAATCGTGATATGAAAACAATGGAATCATTGACTAAAATTCCAGCCAGCCCCAATAATCCCATTAGGGAGATGATCGTTAAATCAAACCCTAAAAAATAATGCCCCCATATGGCCCCCACAATGCCAAAGGGAATTATCAGCATTACCGCCAAGGGCGCAAAATACGATGCAAATGTCCACGCGATAATTATATACATCACCCCAAGGGCCACAAATGCACCCAGTTGCAGGTCGCCAAATGCCGCATCGCGTTCCGCTTCGGTGCCCTCGACATTGATGGCTACTGCATATTTGGAGGCAATGGATGCAAAATATTCCTCCCTCAATCTCTCGATGACTTCTGATCCTGTGATGGTTTCATCTTCCACATCGGCACGCACGGTGACTGTTGATTTTCCCTCTTCGCGAATGATGCGCGAAAATCCCCTCTGTTCGGCAAAAGTCACAATGGAGGAGAGAGGCACAAACCCTCCCTCATTTGAGCGCACCCATAAATCGCGTAATGCCGCCGAACCAACATTGTTGAGGCTTCGTTGCAGGCGCACGGTAATTTCTTCATTCTGGGTGGCAATGGTTGCCACCTCTCGCCCTTCAAAGGCGTCTCTGATTTGTGTGCCCAGCATTTCAAGGGTAAAACCAAGTGAAACACCCCGAGCGCTCAGATGCATGGTTAGTTCCGGGTCGCCATAATTCAAACTGTCAGAAATTGCCGTTACGCCGGTAAATCCTGCAAGGATTGACTGCAACTCCTCAGAGGCCTGTTTCAGGGTATTTGTATCGGCACCTGAAAATTGCACTTCAATGGCCCGTCCGCCCGGTCCGTTATTGGCTTCACGCACTCCGATATTTTGCACCCCGGCGATCATTGGCAAGCGTTCGCGAACCGCTTGAGTTATCAGGGACGTGCGAACGGTTCTGGTCTCCGATGAAGTGAGAAAAACATTTATTGCGGCGTTGGAATTATTGGCGTCAAGTTCGGCATAGGTGGTGATTATCAGTTGCTCACCATCCGGGGCCAGAGAAATCTCAGCTTCACTAATGGCTTTTTCGATATCTTCGAATATAGCCTGCATCTGCTCTTTTGGGGTTCCGGGTTGAAAGGTTGCCGAAACAGTAAACTCTTCTCCCTCGGCGGTAGGAAAAAATTCAAATCCCAACTTTCCGGAACTGATAAGGGCAAAGCCTAAAATTGTTACCGCCAACGCAATGGCAACGGTTGCATAGCGCCAGCTATAGGACAGGGCTGATAATTTGCCAAAAACATTGTTTTTGAAAAAATCAAACCCTTGATCAAAACCCTTGCGAAAGCCACTTGGGGGTTTTCGTTCCTTAGGCAATGAATGGGCCAGATGCCCCGGTAGAATTAAAAAACATTCAATGCTGCTGGCCACCAATACTGCAATAACCACCAGTGGCAGCGCCGACATAATCTGCCCGATAACATCTCCGACCAATAATATGGGACCAAAGGCGGCAATGGTGGTCAAACTGGCCGCAATCACAGGAATTGCCATGCGTCCGGCCCCGGTCACCGCTGCTTGGGCGCGGCTATCTCCCAAAGCGTATCTGGTTGCCGTATGTTCGCCAACGACAATGGCATCATCAACAATTATTCCCAAAGTCATCAACAGGGCGAACATGGAAATCATATTTAAGGACTGGCCGCTAAAATACATCAGGCCAAGGGTGGCAATAATTGAAACCGGTATGCCAAGGGCCACCCAAAATGCAATGCGGGCCTCAAGAAAAATAAATAAAATGATCAGCACCAGAACAAGTCCGGTTATGCCGTTGGTAATTAATAGTGAAAGCCTGTCATCAACCAATTCGGCAGCCGCATCAAACACCTGAACGTTTAAGGTTGCCGGCAATGTGGGTCTTAACTCTTCCACATATGCTAAAATCTTATTGTAGGAAATTACAGTATCAGAGGTTACGGATCGCGCCACATTCAAAACGATTGCCGGTTGCCCGCGCATGAATCCCAGCGAGATATCATCATTAAATCCCTCACTGATGGTTGCGATATCACCAAAGGTCAGATCTTCCCCTGTGGGCAGGCTTCGTATCCTGGTTGCCTCGATTTGTGAAACGCTTAAGTCATTGGCGACAGCTCGAATCTGGGCCTGAAAATTGCCGGGAAGGGACCCGGCAGGGCGGTCAAAAAAACCGGGAGTTAAAGCCCGGGATAAATCATCAAGAGTTAGATCAAACTGACGCAGTTTTGCATCATCGACATTGATCTGGATTTCTCTTTCCCGATATCCCTCAAAGCTGACCTTGTCCAATCCCGCATCTAAAAGTCCATCACGGATTTCCCGGGCAAACTCGCGCAATGTCTGCTCGGGAAACGGCCCCGATAAGCCAATGCTGGCCACGGGGTCAAAAAACTTTAACTGGGTGATTTCAGGCTCGCTAGAGCTTTGGGGCAGGTTGGCAACGGCATCCACCGCAGCCTTTATGTTATCTTCTGCGGCCTGCATATCGGTGCCTTGGCCAAACGAAACCACAACACTGCCAATGCCCTCGCGAGCAGTAGAAAACAGGGCGGTTACCCCATCTTCAAATCGCACGGCAGGCTCGATAAGCTGAAGAATGTTTTTTTCAATGTCCTGAGCACTGGCACCTGCCCATGGCACCATTATTGTTACTTCTCTGATGTCTATGGTTGGCAATAATTGGCGCTGCAGATTGCTTGCACCCCATAGGCCAAACAATACCAAAAGCAGCATTAACAGGTTTGCCGCATTCCTGTGTTGAACAAAAGAAGCCAGCAATCCCTTGATGCGTTTTTGCGCCCCAGTTCTAATTATTTTATCATGCCTGATTGTTTTATCTGGATTTGTCGCCGCCATTTTTATCGACCACCGGGACGGGCAATTGGCGCTCCGTCACCCTGTTGCTCGATATCCTGCGCACCATTGTTGTTTTCTTGATTGCGGCCCTCTTGACCCTCAATCGTCACCAGCACCCCGTCACCGGCCTGAGTAATCCGGGTGACAATAATTTGCGCACCGGCTTCAACATCCGCATCAACTATCAGGTTTTCTCCGTTTCGGGCCAATACCTTAGCTTGAACACTTCTCATTCGGCCATCTTCAATCACATAAAACTGCCCGTCGGAATAAAGCGAGGTTTCAGGAATTGACAAAACATTCTCAAATGATCTGCCGGTGAGATTTACTGAAACAAAAGCGCCGGGTAATATTGAAGTTTGTACTTCGCTATCAAGCACCGCGAACAATTCAACACCGCCATCGGCCGCGTTTATCTGGGCTCCTATGCGAGATATTGTTCCGCTTGCAGAAATTATTTCAGGTTTGACATCCCAGATAACTTCCAGCTTTCGCCCGATAAGCCCCTCGGACAAAAGCTCCCCATACTGATTTTGCGAGAGGGTAAATCGTACCTCTAATGCATTGGCCTGATATACGCTTGCCACCTCTTCCCCTTGCCCAAAAGTAGCGCCGGGCACGACATTTGATGAAACAACAACCGCATCAAAGGGGGTGATAATTGTGGTTTCAGCCAGCGCCCTGTCGGCCCTTTCAAGAGAGCGCAAAGCGTTTTCAATGGCGCTTTGACGCCGCAAAACCCCCTGATTGCGCAATATGGTTTCGCTTTGGGCCTGCCGCAGGGCCTGATCACGCTGAAAGAGTAACAGCTCGCGACTTTCCAATTGTTGACTGGTCACAGAGCCACTTGCAAACAGGGTTTTGGCCCGTTCCAGATCAGCTGATGCCAACTCCATAGAATCTTCAGCAAATTTAATGTTCAATATCTGGATGCGTAACTGTTCTTCTTCTTCTGCCAGCGACGAGCGGGCATCAGCTAAAGCTGTTTGTGCATCAGATCGGGCCAGTTCGTAATCAAACGGGTCAACTTTTACCAATACCTGCCCGGCTTCCAAAAACCCGCCGGGACGCAAGTTTGGAGCAACAAAAATCACCTCACCCGCTGCCGGAGCGCGAATATTTAGATTCAAGGCAGCGACCACTTCTCCAAAGGCTAAAATTTCCTGCCTGAAGGTTTCCGGTTGAGCAGTAATTGTGGCGACTGTAAAGCTGCGCTCGAATTCTGCTCTTTTTACCACTTCAGGACGATTGTTTATCATGTCCTGAGCTAAAAATACTGCCCCGCCAACTATTGCGAGCGCCAATATCAGTCGGATCAGTACACTAAAAATGCCAAAAAGCTTTTTTGGCTTTTGTTCTGGGGTAAAATTTTCAGGGGATAAATTCGCAGAGCTTGAATTTTTCGAAAGTTCTGCGTCATCAATGCTGGAGTTTTCCTTGTCGATCATAATCCAAAATCCAAATCAAGAACCATTGGTCCTGACCATGGTCCCTCTCCATTGGCATTAGCTTGTGGGCTATGACATATGTATGCGCGACCCAAAGAACAAGACTGTACTGAAAGCAAATGATGTTTAATGCGCTCGGGTTTTTGAAAAAGGGCGAAAATGCTTGGATAATTTCAGGCTTTGAGCCTGATAGTTTGAGCCTAGATCGGAGCCGTAGAGCATTTTGGGCCGTTTGGCCATGCGCTCATAAATAAGCCGCCCGATGGTTTGCCCATGGTCAAGCATAAAGGGAACCTCATGGCTTCTTACCTCTAAAACGGCCCTTGAACCAGCACCCCCTGCTGCATCATGACCAAATCCGGGATCAAAAAATCCCGCATAATGCACACGAAATTCTCCAACCGTGTGATCAAACGGCATCATCTCGGCAGCAAAATCCGGTGGTACATGCACGCTTTCACGACTGACCAGAATATAAAATTCATCCGGGTCAAGAATAAGCTCATCTCGGCCGCGATTATGCAGCGGCTCCCAAAAATCCAATACATCAAGGGCATCTTTTTTATCCACATCAACAACCGCCGTATGATGTTTTGAGCGAAATCCAACCAATCCGCCGCGTTTCTCGCCCAGCAGATCAATCGACAAGGAAACCCCGTTCCCCACTTCAACATTGGGGTTAAAAACCAGAACCTGCTCGGCATGCAGCTTTTTGTGTTCTTCGATATTTAATCTCGTATCGCCTTTTCTAAAGCGTACTTGAGTAAGCCTTGATCCGGTACGGGCCAGAATGGGGAAAGTGCGCGGGGAAACTTCCAGATATAACGGTCCGCTATATCCCTTTTTCACCTGATCGAATTGACGGGCATAATCACAAATCACCCGGGTAAAAATATCCAGCCGCCCGGTGGAGCTTTTAGGATTGGCCGAAGCACTGATATCCGGGGGCAGGTTCATGGATTCCAGCAATGGCACCAGATAAACGCAACCCCGCTCCAAAACCGCGCCCTCTTTAAGGTCGATCTCGTGCAGCATTAATTCTCTTATGCGATCATCCACCTTATTGTCAGGACCCGGCAAAAAACTGGAACGTACCCGAAAAGCCTTTTCCCCAAGACGCATATCAAGGGAAGCAGGCTGGATTTGATCGTCATCCAAAGGGCGCTCAATATGAACGGATTTTTCGTCCAGCAATTGCCCTATCATTTGTGCTGAGAATATGCCGTTTGGCCATGGGGGCATTTATTTAGTCTTTCGTTACTGGTTAGTTGGGTTAAGACTCTGATTGCCATGCAATCCAGATCCATGATTGCATAGCAATCCAGATCATTGACGCCAAGCGCAAAAAAGTTATAGATCGTTTTTACAAGTGGTGATGAAGCCGGTCTGATTGCAACCACTATAAAAATAAATACTAAAGGACCTGGGGCTAGCCCCGTTAACCGGCCGTTTGGTCGGTTTTTTTGTTTTGGAGTAGAAGGCATGTCCAACCATAAAAACCCTTTGAGCGAGAATAAAAACCGCTCGGCGCAGACTTCTCTGGTGCATGGGGGCACTCAAAGAAGTCAGTTTGGAGAAACTTCTGAAGCAATATTTATGAATTCGGGCTTTACATATGCTTCTTCTGCCGCTGCCGAAGAAAGATTTAAGGGGAATTCCCCCGGCCACATATATTCGCGATTTACCAATCCCAGTGTTGATATGTTTCAAGACCGGATGAAATTGCTGGAGGGCGCAGAGGCAGCCAGAGCAACAGCCACCGGCATGGCAGCTGTAACAACTGCGATGATGGCTCAGGTTAAGGGAGGCGACCATGTGGTGGCATCCCGTGCATTATTTGGTGGCTGCCGATTTGTCATCGAGGATTATCTTCCGCGCTGGGGAGTAAAAACCACCCTTGTTGACGGGCGTGATCCGCAAAATTTCGCCAAGGCCATGCAAAAAAATACCAAAGCGATTTTTATCGAAACCCCGACCAATCCGACTCTGGAGCTGGTGGATATAAAAGCTGTGGCCGATATTGCCCACGCCAATAACGCCGTTTTGGTGGTGGACAATGTATTCGCCACCCCCATCTGGCAAAAGCCCCTGCAACTGGGGGCTGATCTGGTGGTCTATTCGGCAACCAAACATATTGATGGACAGGGCCGGGCGCTGGGTGGAATAATTTTAGGCTCCAAAGAGCTGATCGAGGGGGATATTCACACCATTATTCGCCAGACCGGCCCATCCATAAGCCCGTTTAACGCCTGGGTGATGGTAAAAGGCTTGGAGACACTGGATTTACGGGTCAGGGAAATGACCCGTTCGGCTACAAAAATTGCCACTTTTCTTTCAAATCATGAGAAAGTGGAACGGGTTTTTTATCCCGGCGATAAAAATCACCCCCAATATGATTTGGCCCAAAACCAGATGAGCGGCGGATCAAACATGGTTGCCATGGAAATCAAGGGCGGCAAACCTGCCTCCTTTAAGTGCGCTGACGGATTGAGTATATTTTTGATTTCCAATAATCTTGGGGATGCAAAGTCAATTATTTCCCACCCCGCCACCACGACCCATCAACGCCTGTCAGAAGATGTTCGAGCAGAACTTGGCATCAAGGATAATCTGTTGCGCTTGTCGGTTGGGCTTGAAAGTGCAGATGATTTGATTGCTGATCTGGCCTTTGGGCTGGATCAGATATAGGGCGCAGTTAAGATATGGAATTTGGCGCAAAGTTCTTTTTAGCCCGCCAAATTCGCATAATCGCGGTATAAAATGTTGCGGCAGCAAAAATAGAGGCCAAAAGCGCAAACAGGTTTGGCCAGATGCAAATCACCACAAAAAAAGCAATGGTTTCGGTTCCCTCCAGCAATCCATCGGTGAAATAAAGGTTTTTTTCTCCCCTTGAATCCGAGGATAATTTATTGCGCTCAGCCAGAATGGAATATCCAAGAAACGTGGCTCCGTTGAAATAAAACGACAGCAATAAAACCGCTCCCGCCAGTCCGTTGCTCTCTTGGTCGTAAATAATAAATGCCAGAACAATGGTCCCGTAAAACAAAAAATCCGCAACGATATCAAAATACCCGCCAAAGTCGGTTTTTTGAGTGGCACGAGCCACAGCTCCATCAAGACCATCGGCGATGCGGGACAATAACAAAAAAAACAAACCGGCGGAAAAATTCCCAAAAGCGATAAGCAAGGCTGCCAACAGACCAAGAACTAATCCGGCAGCCGTAACCCCATTGGCACTGGCTCCCATTTGGGCCAGCTTTTTTCCCGCTCCATTGAGGGGGGGATCAATGATTTTTCGCATGAAGCCATCAAGCATGATTTTTAAGTTCTCTTGGTAAAAGGGGTCTGTGGTCGTACTAATTTAATAGGCTCTCTTTCTAAAATCTTTTACAAAAAAAGTCCCATCAATTTGGCGGCATATCCTGTTGATGTAATCTGCGGGGTTGAAAGCGAGGGGGAAGCTGATACTGGTTATACTGGGCATATTTATCCTTTTATTTTTAACATAACGGGCTTTTTGTGGAGCTAAGAACCTTATTGACGATTATCGGAGCGCTGGTTGCCAGTCTTGGCCTTGCCATGCTGTTGCCTGCCTTTGCCGATGCTATCGCAGGTAATGATGATTGGCGGGTGTTTCTTGGCGCATCTCTTGTCACTACTCTAAGCGGTGGCGGGCTTTGGGCCTCGACCTCCGGTCGCATTGAAACCTTAACCATGCGGCAGGCGTTTTTGCTCACGGCGCTGATCTGGATTGTGTTGACATTTTTTGGAGCGCTGCCGTTCTTCTGGTCCGATCTTGGTTTGAGTTTTACCGATTCTGTGTTCGAGGCCATGTCGGGAATTACCACAACCGGTGCCACCATCATGGTTGGCCTTGATAATGTATCTGAGGGCATATTGCTCTGGCGCGGACTGTTGCAATGGTTTGGCGGTCTGGGAATTGTCGTGATGGCTATTGCCGTTTTGCCCATGTTGCAGGTTGGTGGCATGCAGATGTTCAAGGCTGAGGCCTTCGAAACCCCCGATAAGATTTTGCCGCGCGCCACCCAGATAGCCGGTGGTATGACAATTATTTATCTGGGCCTGACCATAGCTTGCGCTGCCATCTACTGGTTTTTCGGCATGAATTTTTTCGAGGCCATAGTACATGCCATGACCACGGTGGCGACGGGCGGTTTTTCAACCCGTGATGGATCAATTGAAAGTTTTAATTCCATCGCCATAGATTATACCTCCATTGTGTTCATGATTTTGGGGGCGTTGCCGTTTGCCCTTTATCTGGGTGCTGTTCAATATGGGCAATGGAAGCGCCTGTTCTTAGATTCTCAGGTGCGCACTTTTCTGTTATTGCTGGTGTCGGTGACTATAATAATCATGATGGTGCAGATAAATATCAGCATCTATCAGGGCGAAGAGGCTTTTCGCCATGCCCTGTTTTCGGTCACTTCGGTTATTACCGGCACCGGATATGCAACCGTTGACTATGGGGCATGGGGTCCGCTGGCCACGGCAGTATTCTTTGTTTTGATGTTTGTAGGTGGTTGCACCGGCTCGACCTCATGTGGCATCAAGATTTTTAGATTTCAGGTGCTGGCTCGCGATCTTTATCAGCATGTGCGCCAGATTCTTACCCCCTCAAGGGTCTATATCAAACGCTATAATGGCGCCCCGCTGCCTGAAAATGTTTCAACTTCAGTGCAAAGTTTTGTATTTTTATATATTTCGAGCTTTTTCGTATTGGCGGTTTTATTGAGCGCCACGGGGATGGATAGTGTTAGCGCCCTTAGTGGGGCTGCTACCGCTATTTCCAATGTGGGACCGGGCCTTGGGGACATTATTGGGCCAAGCGGCACTTTTGCCCCCTTAAAAGACATCTCCAAATGGCTTTTGATCATTGGCATGTTGGTGGGGCGACTGGAAATTCTGATTATTTTAGTGTTATTCACCCCTCGCTTTTGGCAGGCATAAACTTGGCAAGCATAAACTTGGCAAGCAT
>CAZMVQ010000047.1:3591-5070 GCA_964569865.1 uncultured Devosia sp. | reverse complement strand
TGGCAAGCATGAATCTGGCAGGCATAAACAGTGGATATTGACCCTGCTAATGAACTCCAGAACCTAAGGGCAAAAATTAGTCTGCAATAACAAACTGATTGGGATTGAACTGATAGGTGGTTGAGCAGAACTCGCAGGTAATCTCTATTTCCCCATCCACCGCCATATCTTTGCGCTCTTTGGCTGAGAAATTTGTCTGCAACATGGCTTCGGTTCGCTCGGGCGAGCATGTGCAACGGGCCACCAATGGTTCGGGGTCAAATATTGTCACCCCTTTTTCATGGAACAGGCGCAGCAATAATCTCTCGATTGAAATCTGCGGATCAAGCAGCTCGTCATCGCTAATGGTGGCAAATAAAGCCTTAGCTTCATCCCAATTGTCTCCATCGCCATCTATTGCTGCATCTTCAAAGACACCGTCGCCGGGCAGGTCAATAATTTCCGGCTCTTCATTTTCCTGTTGTTTAGATTTTGGCAAATATTGCACCATCATACCACCGGCCCGCCAGCCGGAATTTTTGTCACCTTTGGTTTGATGACTGCCGACAGCAAGACGCACCTTGGTAGGGATTTGTTCTGACTGGGCAAAATAATGTTCGGCTGCCACTTCAAGGCCAGAGCCGTCAACTTCCACTATTCCCTGATAGCGCTCGGTATGGGCCCCCTGATCCACAGTCATTGCCAAATGCCCCTTGCCTAATAGAAGGGCAGAATTTGACTGGTTGTTTTCCTCCATTGCTTCTAGCGCATCTTTATCAAAACGGGCATAGGCACGAAGTCCATCAGGTGCATCCAGATCAACAACAATCAGGTTTACCGGACCATCGGTTTGAGATTGTAAAATAAAGCGCCCGGCAAACTTCATGGAAGATCCCATAAGGGCGGTTAAAACTATTGCCTCCCCCAATACACGGGCGACCGGGGCCGGATAATCATGGGCGCTGATTATTTTGTGCAATGCATCGGCCAGCCTTATGGAGCGCCCGCGGCAATTGAGTTTCTCAAGGGTAAACGGCACATAAATATCATCACCGCTTTCAGGGCGATCAAGGCCATATTTTGCCATGGAAACAGGATCATTTGCCGGTGTTTTATTCACGATAATTCCTCGATACCAAATACATAGGCCAGAATGGCCTTTTGTATGTGCAGCCGGTTTTCTGCCTCGTCAAACACCACCGATTGCGGACCATCCATAACTTGTGCGCTCACCTCGTCCCCGCGATGGGCGGGAAGGCAATGCATAAACAGGGCCTTGGAATTGGCCATGTTCATAAGGTTTTTATCTACCCGATATGGCGACAAAATCCGACGGCGTTCACTGGCATCTTTGTCGCCCATGGAAACCCAGGTATCAGCAATAATCACATCAGAACTTTTCGCAGCTTCCTTTGGGTCTTTAATCAGGTTTATTTTATCACCAGCTGCTGCAATATCGGCCAGCATACCCTGAGAGGGAGCATATTCATCAGGGCAGGA
>CAZMVQ010000047.1:0-3491 GCA_964569865.1 uncultured Devosia sp. | reverse complement strand
GCGATGGTTTCTTCGCGGGATAATTGCATTTCGCGACCCGTCAGCATTAATGTCTGACCACCAAGCTGGCGCATGCCCACATCAAAAGACACCCTTGTGCGCGTACTTTCACGCTCAAACACCATGGCTAACATCTGATCCTGAAGGATTGGCGGACGCTCTCCCTCTGCCATTAGTTTTTTAAGATGTTTTGACAGATCCAGTATTTTACGAAGGGTTTCTTTAGAGAAACCTTTCAGATCAAGAAAATGACGCAAGGGTTTGCCGGATTGCTGCGCTGGCACAATGTTCTGCTTGTTCATAAATAAAATCCTTAAAACCTGAGGCGCTGATCCTAGTGCGTCTCGCTTTGATAATCATCCAGCGCGGCGCTTATTTTTTCAAATGCTTCTTCAATATCATCTTCATCTATGATCAGGGGGGGCAAAAACCTTAAAACATTGTCACCCGCTCCCACACATAACAATTTGTGGTTACGCAGGTTTGCAACAAAGTCGCGAATTGGTGGTTTGATTTTCATCCCCGCCATCAATCCCTTGCCCCGAACATCGACAACCAGATCAGGATATTTTTGCATTAGCTGCTGCATATGGCGATTTAACACCTGACCCATTTTTTCCACATGGGCTAAAAACCCATCTTCCAGAACATGATCAATCACCGCATTGCCCACGGCACAGGCCAAAGGATTGCCCCCATAGGTCGATCCATGGGTGCCCGGCACCATAGATGATGCCACTTTTTTGGTTGCCAGACAGGCACCAAGGGGAAAACCGGCCCCAATTCCCTTGGCTACAGCCATTATATCAGGCTCAATTCCTGACCATTCATAGGCAAAAAACTTGCCCGTGCGTCCATATCCACATTGCACCTCATCAAGGATCAGCAATAAATCATGGCGATCACAAAGTTTGCGCAAGCCGGCCATAAAACCTTTGTCCATGGCAGTTAAGCCGCCCTCGCCCTGCACCGGTTCAATTAAAATAGCGCAAGTGGCATCACCTATTGCATTTTCCACCGCTTTGAGGTCGCCGGGAGCAAGATGGGTAAAACCGGGCAGGGTAGGGCCAAAACCCTCCACATAGGCCGGATTGCCACCAGCAGCGATTGTGCCAAGGGTGCGCCCATGAAACGAGCCATTAAATGCAATGATTTCATATTTTTCCGGCTGCCCCAGGTCAAAGAAATAATGGCGAGCGGTTTTAATCGCACATTCCACGGCCTCAGCTCCTGAATTGGTAAAAAACACCGCATCGGCAAAAGTGGCTTCCACCAGTTTTTGCGCCAGATTTTCAGCTTGGGGGATCGTATAAATATTGGAGACATGCCAAAGCTTTTCGCTTTGCTCCAGCAAAGCTTTTTTTATACCCGGATCAGAATGCCCCAAAGCATTGACACCGATACCGGACATGAAATCCAGATACTCGCCACCCTCGTTTGAATATAGTCGCACCCCGTCACCGCGCTCAAATGCCAGTGGCGTGCGGGCATAGGTGCCAAACATTGCTGACTTTTCAGAATCGGGATTTTTAGGTGCCGACATGGGCTTTTGCCTTTTTTATTTTGTTAAAGAACGAGGTTTCTAAATGCTCAGGTGATTTTAGGCCAGACTTATTTTTTGCCCTCGACTTGCCTCAAACGGGCCACAAAATCTTTATCAGAAGCAAAAAACGTGCTCCCAGAGCTGGGGCACGTCGATTAAGTGAATTTAATCCACAAGCTTAGATTTTGTCAATTGCAACGCTGCTGCATGCTCTTAAGTGCTTGGCGCGACTCAGCATTAGTTGTGATTGAATATTTTGCAGAGCCATTAAATTTGGGCAAACAAATATCCAATTGATTTTTTAAGTGGAAATCCAGCAATTTCCCTTGTCACGGATTCATCCAATTGGTTAATATCATCCTGTGGGGCCACGATATATCGTGCATTCGTCCATCAAAACATACGACCTGTAGATAAATTTAGCTGCAATAGTTAATTAGCAGCGCGATAGAGGATTCTGTAAATGGGCTGGACTGACGAACGTGTTAGCATACTAAAAAAACTTTGGATGGAAGGGCTTAGTGCGGCCCAGATTGCTTTGCAGCTTGGTGAAGGGGTGACGCGCAATGCGGTCATTGGCAAAGTGCATCGGCTTAAACTATCCGGACGGGCAAAACCTGCCAATTCAACTCAAAGGGCACGCACGGCCAGCCGGGTGAACCGCCATGCTGGAACTCGTGGTAGTACAGGGGGCGGCGGCGGCGGTAAACGGCGCACGGTTTCCATGCCCGTTTCAGGCGCTAATGCCTTAAGTCCGGTAATTGCCGAGCAGCAAAATCCACGCCTTGCTGCCCGTATGGCACCGGAATTGTTTATTCCTCCTGCCGAGCGCATCGGGCTTTTGGAATTGAGCGAAAAAAGATGCAAATGGCCCATTGGTGACCCTTTGCTGGAAGATTTTCATTTTTGCGGTCACGATGCCGATGATAGCGCGCCCTATTGTAAGTTTCATGCCAAGCGCGCCTATCACACCATGGATCGTAAAAAGAAACCAAATTAGGTCGTCACCCAAGGCTTTGCAGCCTGAGGTTTTGCGCCAGTACAAATGATTGGGATCTAGTTATGGGCTTCGAAAGCAAAAAGCTTGCAAGCGCTATTGATGGGTTTGATCTTGATAATCCTTCTCTTCCTCAAATAATTGAGGAAGAGGCACTGGTTTCCGGCAATTATCCTTACGAGAAAAAACTCAAAAATTCCCGATATGAACAAAAGCTGCTTCTGTTGCAGATCGAGCTGGTAAAGCTGCAAACTCATCTACGTCAGAGTGGCGAACGCATTGTTGCGGTTTTTGAGGGACGTGACGCCGCCGGAAAAGGCGGGGTTGTCAAACGCTATCGGGAAAATCTCAACCCACGGCATACAAAAGTTGTGGCCCTGCCCGCCCCATCTGATCGTGAGCAGGTGCAATGGTATTTTCAACGCTATACCTGCCATATGCCAGCGGCAAGTGAAACCATGTTGTTTGATCGCTCATGGTATAATCGGGCGGTAGTCGAGCCGGTTATGGGGTTTTGCACCCCACAACAAACCGAGCTTTTTTTTCAGGAGGTGCCCTCTTATGAAAAGATGCTGGTGCAGGACGGGATTAAACTGTTCAAATTCTGGCTCAATATTTCACGCCCCATGCAGATTAAGCGCTTTCATGATCGGCGGCACAGCCAGCTAAAACATTGGAAACTATCCCCCGTTGATCTGCGCGCCCTTGGAAAATGGGATGAATATACAAAGGCCCGCAATCAGATGTTTGAACGCTCCCACACTGATTTTGCTCCATGGACAATCATAAGGGCCAACGACAAGCGGCGAGCCAGATTGGGTGCCATTGCTACGGTTTTGAATAAAATGGATTATGCCGGCAAAGACAAAAAGCTGGTTGGTGATATTGATAAAAATATCATTATGTCCGCACCTGATTTTATGGAACAGGTTTCAGAACAGGAATAGTTTT
>CAZMVQ010000046.1:0-19964 GCA_964569865.1 uncultured Devosia sp. | reverse complement strand
CATTGCCGTCTTTAATTTGCAACCGATAAAGCTCACTACAAGACTTAAATGCAACATTACCACCCAGAATCGAGCGAACAAACTTTAACCTGCGCTTTTCAATCATTGAAACGTACTTTCGTCGATCTGAGATTTTTGAGAACTAATCTTGAAGGTGGCCTGCTCAAAAGCATGCTCAAGCTGATTGATGCGCTCATCAAATTCCAAATCATCGCGCATATCCTCTATCCGAATGCAGGCATGGGAAACGGTAGTTCTATCTCGCCCGAAGAATTTGCCCACCTCAGTCAGGTTACGACCCAACACCACATGCATCATATACATGGCTAATTGCCGTGTGGCCGCGATGGGAGCACGGCTGCGCGAATGATGAAACATTTCACAGGGAGTTACACCAAACGAGCGTGCAACTATTCTAACAAGAACTGACGCTCTTGCATCCCCGATCCGGTCCGCATCGGCCATAGCTATAGCGGCACGCGAGGGCGGATAGGCGGACTGATCAAGTTCTAAAGGTTTAGAGCTGACTAAATTTATCTTGTGCATGGGACAACCTTTCAACTAAATAGGATCATATTCCTATGTTGAAAATTGGTCACGGGGATAAATTTGATTATTAAATATAAAAAACGGCCACTATATTCTAGCAGCCGCTAAATTTGAATACGCAATTACAATAGGTTAGTCCGATTTTTTACCCAATCCATTCGCTTTGGCTAAACGTGAACGAACCTGTGAATAATTGGGGGCAACCATCGGATAATTGGAAGGTAGGCCCCATTTCTCTCGATATTCTTCTGGAGAAAGATCAAAGTGAGTACGAATATGCCGCTTAAGGGATTTAAATTTCTTACCATCTTCCAGGCAGATAATATAATCCGAGCCAATTGACTTCTTGATTGACACAGCAGGTTTTAATTCCACATCGGGCTTTGTCGTCTCGCTGGATTTTAATGTCAGTAAAGTTGCATGGACTTCAGTGATGAATTTTGCGACATCGGAAGGGCTGAGCGCATTGTGACTTACATAGGCACTAACAATTTCTGAAGTTAGTTCAACCAATTCGATATCAACACTGGTCGGGATGTTGTTCTGCTCATTCATATATTTTTCCTTGGAACGTCTGGCCCTGAATTTAGTTGCTTTGGCCAGTAACAATTTTCTATCGTCTCCCCCCATGCAAATCAACACAGTAAACTGAAAAAAATGAAATTAGATGGTGAAGTTTTTATTAATAGCTATGCAAATAAAGTTATTTCATTTTTTCTTCATATTCGTTTATTTTGGTCAGCTCTGAAGGTTTATAACCGGCAAGGCATGCCGCTCTTGCCAGCAGATGGGCGCCAACCGGTGCTGTCAATATCAGGAATATAAAGCCCACCAGTGCCCGAAGTATCACAGGGCCGTCAAAGGCGACCACTGCAATTGCAACAAAGCTCAATCCTGCACCCATGGTGCCGGTTTTTGAGGCGGCATGCATGCGGGTATAAAGATCTGGAAGACGCAAAATGCCAATAGAAGCGACAACGCTGAACAATGCTCCAATCAGCAATAATATCCCACCGATGTAAAAGGCGATTTCCATGATCATTGCTTCAACTCCCCGGCAGAAGTTGCCTGATTGGCATTTTCGCGCTCCTTGCGCCGTAAACCGCGTTGAAGCACATAGCGGGCAAATGCAACAGTTGCTAAAAAACCGACAAGTCCAAGCGAAATCGCCACATCAAGATAAAGAAAAAAGCTGGTTTTTATGGCAAGAACGGCAGTATAGGCTATTCCCGTTGATACCAGCATTTCAAGGGCTAAAACACGATCCGGAAGGCTTGGACCACGTACAATGCGGATTATGGTGAGCACAAAAGCAAAGGTTAAAAGACCAAGGGCAATGGTGGCACTAAGCTGTAAAAACTGAAAACCGCTCATTTAAATACCTCAATAATTTTTGCTTCAAAACCATCTGCGATTTCCTTGATCAGCGCCTTTTTGTCGGGAACAGACAAAGCATGCACATAAAGAGTTTTGCGATCTTCAGACACATCAACGCTCAAGGTGCCAGGGGTTAGTGTAATCAAATTAGCCAACAATGTTATTTCAACATCGCTGGTCACACTTAAGGGGAAGGCAATAATTCCCGGCTTTAGTTTTGATTTCATATTCGGAGAAAGAATAAGCACCGATACCCGATAGGCACTAAGCGCCAATTCGTATAAAAACAAACCAGCAAGCGAGATAGCCCGCTTGATTTTTTGAAGATATATGGGTGGTGCAAACTCTTTGCGGATTACTAAAAGAGCCAATATGGCCACACTACCCCCCAGAAAAAGATTTGGAGCTGAGAAATTCCCTGTAATTGCAGCCCAAATTACTGCCAAAACAATTGCCAGTGCTACTCTGCTCATTGGGGTGCTCCTGTAGTTGGATTGGCCTGTGTTGGTAATTCAATCCCGACAGCTTCTATATAATTTTTAGTCTGCAACAGGTCTGAGGCTGCGGCCATGCTGCTCTCAAATATCAGATTTGGCCTCAGGCCGATCACAATGATAACCAAAACAAGAGCAACGCTTGCTCCCAGGGCAAAAGTTTTTTCAGGGGTTTTAAGTTCTCGCAATCGGTCATTGCTTAACTCTGATTTTTTACCCTCTCGGCCGCTTCGCCAAAAAATATGAGCCCAAAGCCGGGTTCCCGCAATTGTTGTAAGAATGGAATTTATAAGAATTGCTGCGGCCAGCCACCAGTCCGCATCCTGAAGCGCCGCTTCGGTTAGCAATAATTTTGGCCAGAAGCCAAGGAACGGGGGAAGTCCGGCGGCGGCAAAAACCAATATTAAGAACATAATGGAAATCAATGAATTGGAGGCATATACCCCGCCCATCTGACGGGTATCGGTCGCCTGAGTAACTCGTTCGACAAGACCTGCAACCAGAAAAAATGCTGACATAGTCAACATGGCATGGAACACATAAAATGTTGCCCCAGCCACTCCAAGAATTGACGGCGCTGCGATGCCGGCAAGAATTGCACCAATCCCACCAATTACAAAAAACCCTAAAGCCCGGCGTAAATTGGTCTGGGCAATTGCGCCAAGGGGGGCGCTTATCAGCGTAAGAATGGCAATTGCGGTAATAAGTGGGTCAAACACTTCGCGTTGTTCGGGCAGCAGAGCGATAAGAATTCGCAGCAGCACATAGGCTCCAACCTTGGTCAAAAGCCCAGCGAACAGAGCCGATACGGCAGCATCGGGAGTGTGGTAAGAGGCTGGCAACCAGGCGTTTACCGGAAAAGCGGCGGCCTTCATGGCAAAAGCAAGAAAGAATATTGCCGCGATCGCTGTCATTGCAGCCGGTTCAGCGGCAGGGGCAACCAGCGCAATATCTGCCATATTTAAGGTGCCGATAAGCCCATAAAGATAGCCTAGACCGACAAGGAAAAACGTCGTGGCAAGAAAATTCAAAAAACCATATTTTATGGCACCATCAAGTTGAATTTTTTTACCGCCAATAATCAGCAAGCCAAATGATGAAATGAGCATCACCTCAAACCATACATAAAGATTAAAAAGATCGCCGGTCATAAACGCTCCGGTAACACCGGCCAGCAAAAGCATAACCAGAGGATAAAACCCGTGGCGGGATTCCCGGGGAACAATCTCGGCCTGAAAATACACCAACACCACAAGAGTAACCACAGCAGCAGACAAAGCAAAACCAACGCTCATCACGTCAGCAACAAAACTAATGCCGAACGGGGGCAACCAGTTTCCCATTGTCATCGCTACTGGACCGGTTTCCAGCACACGGAAAAACAGATCGATTTCAATGGCGATAATGGCGACGACGGCTAAAATTGCAAACCCGACCTGAGAACCGCGCGAATGACGAACCATGGCAAGCAGCGCACCGGCCATAAGCGCAATAACCACAGGAAAAACAATACTCCAATCCGCCACACTGGTTGGTAGTTCCAGCATTGCCTGGGGAAGTTCTATTTCAGCTTGAGCAACGCTATGAGATGCCATAAAAAATCAACCTAGTAGCTTAGTGGGGGTTTGGTTTTGCCGATTGGTTCGGCCAGCCGCATATTGTTGGTATTGTCAGCATCCAGTTCCTGATAAGCGCGATAGCCAAGAATCAATAAAAACGTAAACAGAGCGAACCCGATAACAATCGCCGTGAGAATTAGGGCCTGAGGAAGTGGATTAGCAATATCCTGAAGCGGTTGTTTAAGTCCTTGGGGCACAATGGGGGGAACTTCACGGGTAATTCTGCCCAGCGTAAAAATAAGTAAATTCACCCCGTTGCCCAATATTGTGATCCCCAACAACATCTGGATTACCGCCCTTGAAAGGATCAGATAGACTGCAACGGTAAAAAACACTCCGATCAGAGGTGCCATATAAAATTCAATCATTTAGCATCATCCTCTTCTTCCAATGCCAGCGCCACAGCACCGATCGTTCCAACCACTGCAAAATACACTCCGATATCAAAAAGCATCGGTGTTGAAACTGTGATTTGAGTTTCGCCAAAAGGAATATATCCCCACAACCCGGTTAAAAACGGAAGCGATTGGCCAAGGGAAAGCAATCCTGCAAAAGCGGCAATAAAAACTCCAAAACCAGCCATGGAAATTGGGTCAAACTTTAGAGCCTTGCGTACCTCATCGACACCAACCGCAATTCCATAAATGGCAATTGCCGAGGCCGCTATCAGCCCGCCGATAAATCCGCCTCCGGGTTCATTGTGGCCACGCAACAAAACAAATATGGAAAATACAATCATTATCGCTGTCAGGGCAGGTGCAATGGTTTTAAAGATTACCGTTTTCATGCGGGTTTCCTCCCTTGTGCAATAGGGGTTTTGCTTGTTGCAGATGTGCCTTTGCGAGGGGTTACAGCTCGCGCGGATTTGGAAGTTTTTGCGCCCTTAGATGTTTTGGAGGCTTTGGAAGTCTTGCTCGCCGCTGCGATTTTCTTGCGACGTCCTCCAGTTATTTTCTTTAAAATCCCGGAGCCAGTTTGTGGCCCGCCAGCACGAATTCTTATCAGGGCGATGATAGCAATACCCGCCGCCAACACCACAGATATCTCACCCAAGGTATCCAATCCGCGATAGTCAACCAAAATCACATTTACAATATTGCTGCCATGGGCAAGCGGAACGCTGGTCAGGGTGAAAAAGTCAGAAAGTCTTGTATCAAGTGTTGTTTGCAAAACAGAGAACATGGCAAAAGTCACACCCACACCAACAATTAATGCCAGCCCGCCATCACGGATGATTTCCATTGGCTCACGGAAATCACGCTGATCCAAATGCAGCCTTGTCATGACAAGGGCCAGAATAACCACTGACAGGGTTTCGACCATCAACTGGGTAAAGCCCAGATCCGGTGCACCAAAAAGCATAAATATCAATGCCACGGCAAACCCTTGTATCCCAAGAGAAACAATGGCCACAAGGCGGGTTTTTGCCATCACAACTGCCGCCAGACCAATCAGGGCCATGACAAATATTCCCCCCTCATAAAATGATATGGTTTGAATCGGGGGCATGGATGGCAGGGAAAAACTACCAAAGAATGGCAATATTAGCGCCAGGGCAAATCCTACAAACACCACATACAGGTAAATTTCCAGACGGCCATGGTGCAAGAAATCGGTTAGTCGGGCCGACAATTTTATCAGGCCAAAGATCAGCCAATCGAATATTTTATCAAACGACCATCCAAGATTTTTAGCAAACGAACGCATAATTGCCCTGATATCGGGAATAGCCAGAAAAATCACCACACCCAGAATCCATGTCAGTGTAGAAAGGGCAAATGGCAATGTGGTGAGCATCGAAAACTTAATATACAGGCTTGCCTCAACCCCGTATCCGGCAATGGACGAGGCCACGGGAATTAGAATTGTGTTGGTGAAATAATAGAGCTGGGTTCCTGCCCAAAGGGAAAATCCACCAAGGACAAGCGCTCCTATCCATATGGATAAAGATCCTTCATGGGGTTTAAGCGGGGTAGTTTTCATTTCGCCAAAAAACGCCTTGAATAATATTGACAAGCCAACCGCCATCATCATGGCGTTGCCCAATATCATCACAGCGATGGCAAGGGTTGTGGTCCAGTTGGTGAACAGATCAGATATGCTACTCAATTCAAGAATGGCGTACATTTCTTCTTTGGCCATAAAAGCCACGGTGGCTGGAACTCCCGCCATTCCCGCAACTCCGATGGCGGCGGCGGCAAAGGTTAGCGGCATGGCACGCCACAGGCCGCCAAGTTCTCTTATGTCTCTGGTGCCGGTTGAATGATCAACAGAGCCAGCAACCATAAACAAAGCGCCTTTATAAAAAGCATGGCTCAACAGGTATAAAACAGCAGCGGTTATGGCTACCTCGGTGCCGATGCCAATCAGCAATACCAAAAGACCAAGTGAGGCAACCGTAGTCTGGGCCAGCATTTGTTTAAGGTCAGTTTGCTTCATGGCCATTGCAGCGCCCCAAAGCAGGGTAAAGCCACCAAAAACCTGCAAAATCAGGCCCCATTCAAAAGTATCGCCCAAAACCGGGTTAAATCTGGCTAACAAATAAACTCCGGCTTTAACCATCGTCGCTGAATGCAGATAAGCCGATACCGGAGTTGGAGCTTCCATGGCGTTGGGAAGCCAGAAATGAAAGGGAAACTGGGCCGATTTTGTAAAGGCTGCGAATATAACCAGCAAAAGAATTGGCAGATACATATCCCCCTCTTTAATGGCTTCGCTCCAGCCAAACATCGAGGTCATATCCCACTCGCCCGTAAACTGGCGCAACAAAACTATGGCCGCCAACAGAGCCAGACCACCAAGCCCGGTGATAACCAGGGCCTGAATGGCAGCGCGCCTTGAGGCCTCGCGCACGTGATCAAACCCGATAAGCAGGAAGGAGGTTATTGCGGTGAGTTCCCAAAAAACAAACAATGAAACCAGATTATTGGACAATACAAGCCCAAGCATCGACCCCATAAACATCAGCATAAAAGCAAGGAAACGCCCCTGATGAATATGCCCCTTAAGATAAGCCCCGGAATAAAGGACTATAAACGTGCCAATGCCAGAAATCAGCAAGGCAAAAGTAACGCTTAGGCCATCCAGATAAAATGACAATCTAAGACCATAGGAGGGAACCCAGTCAAAACCGGCATTCACCACCTCGCCGCTGGCTATCTGCTCGACAAAACCAAGCAAATAGATAAAAATACTGGCGGGAATTATTGCCAGAACCCAGCCGGAATGGCCCTTTGTAAAGTGATGAATAAAAGGGGCAAGGGCTGCGGCAAGAAATGGCGCAATTGCAATTAAAGTTATGCCTAAATCCAGATCGGAAATCAATTTTACCTCTTAAACTAAAAACCAATACCAAAATAAATGGTGCAACAGATTTACGTCAGATTATTTGTATCGGCTCGGATATCCTGATGTTTAGAAATCAAGTGAACAAAACTTCAACACCTTAAATGTGCAGCACTTTCAATGCGTGGCATACTAAATGCGTGGCATACTAAACGCGCAGCACAAACCCACCCTGTTACGAATCATTGCTATACAACTTAACGCTTATCAACATCAGAGCAAGCAAGTGGAACTATGGATTGCTTGAATTTTTGCAATATGTGTCAAAAAAGTTCGTAACCGGCACCATCAATGCCTAAATAAAAACGGAAACAGGAGCCAAAATGTCAAAAATAATTAAATCAAAAGAAGAATGGCAACAAGAATTAACCCCTGAGCAATTCCGTGTAACCAGAAAGAGCGGCACCGAAAGAGCCGGTTCAAGCCCTCTAAATGGTGAAAAACGCCATGGAGAATTTCATTGTGTCTGCTGTGGGCAGCCTCTTTTTGACGCTGAAACTAAATTTGATTCCGGAACCGGATGGCCAAGTTTTTTCAAGCCGGTTGCAAAAAATGCCGTATCAGAAAAATCGGACAATTCATTTTTTAGAAAAAGAACCGAAATTGTTTGCACCAATTGCGATGCACATCTAGGCCATGTTTTTGATGATGGGCCCCAACCAACCGGTCTGCGCTATTGCATGAATGGCGTTGCCTTAAATTTCGTCGCTGCAAATAAAGAATAGCCGGCGGATCGATTTTTACATCAGCAAAGCAACCCAAAAAATATCAAATGAGAAATACTAAAATGACCGTTCAATCCAAAACAGCACAAACCAAGTCAGACCAAAAAGCAGCCCGGCCACCGGTTGCGGCTAAAAAAAATCGCAAAACAAGCACCCACGGCATAAAGCGCAATGACCCCTATCATTGGTTGCGGGATGAAAACTGGCAAAAGGTGATGGTGGACCCGGATTTGTTAAACGGGGAAATTCGGGAGTATCTGGAGGCTGAAAATCAATATTTCAAGGATGCGTTCGACAATAACACCACCGAGCTGCAAAAAGAAATATATGACGAAATCCGCGCACGAATGAAGGAAGATGAAACAGGTGTTCCCACCCCTCACGGCCCGTTCGCCTATTATTCCAAAATGGAGACAGGCAAACAATATCCTTTGATGGTTCGCACGATGAGAGATGGAGGCGATGAGACAATTCTGCTGGATTGTAACAAAGAAGCAGCAGAGGGATATTTCGGTTTCGGGGGGGCATTCCATGATCCGAACCATAAGTTTCTTGCCTGGTCAGCCGACAGAGCCGGTTCTGAATATTACACCATAAAAATTCGCAACATTGAAAGCGGACAAGACATTGACGACGAGTTAGAAAAAACTTCCGGCGCCATTGTTTGGGCCAATGACAGTAAATGCATTTTTTATACGGCGCTTGATCAAAACCATCGCCCTTATCGGGTCATGGAGCACAGGGTTGGCAACAAGCAATCCAATGATAAAATCATTTATGAGGAAAGCGATGCCGGGTTTTTTGTCGGCTTGGCCAAAACCTTGTCTTCAAGGTTTATAATGATTTCTTCCCATGATCATCAAACCGGGGAAATTCACCTGATCGACACCATGAACAACGGGGAAATGAGCATAGTTTCCCCTCGGCAAACGGGGCATGAATATAGTGTTGACGAGCGCAATGGGGAATTGTTCATTCTCACCAATTGCGACAATGCCAAGGATTTCAAAATCGTTCGGGTTGATGCAAAAAATCCGGAACAGGCAAACTGGAAAGATGAAATTGCCCATAATCCGGGCACTCTGATTGTGAATTGTTTTGTAATAAAAAATCACCTGATCAGGCTGGAACGCTTCGAAGGGTTGCCCCGGATAATTATTCGCGATCTGTTGAACGGGGAAGAAAAAACCATCGGTTTTGAAGAAGAAGCATACGCCCTTGGGGTCTGGCCCGGCTATGAATTTGATACGACAAGCATCCGCTTCAACTATTCTTCGCCAACCACCCCATCCCAGACGTATGATTATGATATTGCCACTGGTGAAAGAGTTTTGAGAAAACAACAGGAAATTCCAAGCGGACACAATAGTGATGATTATGTGACTTCAAGGATTTTTGCCCCATCAGGTGATCAAAAAGTTCCCATAACACTGCTGCACCACAAGGATACTGCTCTTGATGGCTCTGCCCCGTGTTTGCTTTATGGCTATGGATCCTATGGGCTTTCTATTCCGGCGGGTTTTTCAATCAGCAATCTGTCGCTGATTGATCGTGGATTTGTCTATGCGATTGCCCATGTGCGTGGGGGAATGGAAAAGGGGTATCAATGGTATGAGAATGGCCGTCGCGACTTAAAAACCAACACTTTTGACGATTTTATTGCGGTTACCCAACATCTGGGAGAGCAAAAAATTGTCGCCAAAGACAAAATTATTGCCCATGGCGGCTCGGCCGGGGGCATGCTGATGGGAGCCATCGCCAATCTGCAACCGGATATGTTTGCGGGGATTATTGCTCAGGTTCCCTTCGTTGATGTGCTCAACACCATGCTTGATGACACTTTGCCGCTGACACCGCCAGAATGGCCGGAATGGGGGAACCCCATTACATCAAAGGCGGATTTTGAGATGATAAAAAGCTATTCACCTTATGATAATGTGGAGCAAAAAGCCTATCCGAGCATGCTGGTTCTAGCCGGTCTGACTGACCCGCGAGTAACATATTGGGAGCCGGCAAAATGGGTTGCTCTATTGCGGGAGAAAAAAACCGACAACAATCCACTTTTCCTGAAGACCAATATGGAGGCCGGGCATGGGGGTGCATCGGGCCGGTTTGAGCGCATTAAAGAAAGTGCGCTGGTGCAGGCATTTGCCCTTCGAACAGCCGGGAAAAGTTTTTCGTGATCAAGTGTTGGCTTGCCGCCAATTTCATATTCGCCTATTAGAAAAGCAAATACGCGGTATTTCAATTCCAATACAAAACCCAAGGAGGCCAACAATGGCTTTTGAACTTTTAGACCTACCCTATTCCTATGATGCTCTGGCCCCTTACATGTCAGCTGAAACCTTTGAATATCACCATGACAAGCATCATCAGGCCTATGTGACCAACGGCAATAAACTGCTCGAAGGTTCCGGCCTTGAGGGCAAAAGCCTTGAAGAAATTGTCAAAGGGTCTTTTGGCAATAATGCCGGTCTGTTCAACAATGCGGCCCAGCATTATAATCACTTACATTTCTGGAACTGGATGAAGCCCAATGGCGGCGGCAACATTCCCGGTGCACTGGAGCGCAAAATCATTTCTGATCTGGGATCAGTTGAAAAATTCCGCACTGATTTCATCAATGCCGGTATGACACAATTTGGTTCTGGCTGGGCATGGCTCACCCTTAGCGAGGGCAAATTATCGGTCACAAAAACCGCCAATGGTGAAAATCCGCTTGTGCATGGTGGCGTACCACTGCTTGGCGTCGACGTTTGGGAACATTCGTATTATATTGATTATCGCAATGCGCGCCCGAAATATCTGGAAGCGTTTTTTGACGATATGATCAATTGGGAATATGTGGAGCAATTGTTCGAAACTGCCTCTTAGAGCGGAACTGCTTAACTGCAATAAATAAAAACCGGTTGCTGAAAGGCAGCCGGTTTTGTTTATATGCGGTTGAAATCAGTCAAAAAAAATCTACCAAAGAATTGTTTGCCTCCCTTCCTTGTGTTAACTATTTGTTAACCAAGATGAGGCGGGTAATGATCGCAGAAAAAAAATACGTGGGTATTTTAACTTCAAGTCCGGCGCTAGGCTCGATTTTAGCTATGGTTCTTGACTGTGAAGAACATCTGGTTGTGCAGATTTTTTCCAGTGCTCACAATCTAAAACAACATATGCGCATCGTTCCAGTTGATTTGATTATTTGCGATTATGATATCGGGAATTCCAGCGCCCCAAAACTTGCGATTAATCTTCGCGCCACTGAACTGCGGCGCGATTTCAAAATTATTGTTCTGGCTGAAACTATATCGGCTCAAACCCGCCAGGCCTGCAAATTTTCTGCAATTGACGAGGTAATCGTCAAACCCATGTCGCCGATATTTGTTCGCGACAGGGTTTTGTCACACCTCGATAATGGCGAAAAAAGCCAAAAAATCGAACGTAAGCAAATGTTCACCCCGGCAAGTGATTTTTTTGGCCAAAAACCCAATAATGAAAGCAATAATGTAATTAATTTATTTGCAAACAAAACTCCCAGATCGGGTGACGGGGTTCATCCACAATAATTTATAATCAGCATTATCAGGGCAGGTCTTATTGCGCGCCGGTAAGTTTTTCAACTTTTGGCCATATCTCATCGACAGTTTCGACAAATTGAATATTGCGATGGGCTTTATGGAAACTATGGGCAAATACGTCTACGGAAATACCCCGCAAAATTTCAAAAGCCCGGTTTTTATTCAAAAAAACCATTGGCTTGCTGGCACCTAGATCAACAATAGTTAAGAAAAAACTGGTGGCGCTGGCTAATGATCCGGGCAGTCCAACAAAGCAATCTGCCACCTGCGCAAGCGCCTTGTGACGTTCTGCTGCGTCCTCAATTATTGTTTTGTCGATGTCTTTTAAGGCAGTTGGCAAATCGATTTCTTTATCACAAATCAACTCGATATCAGCACCGGCCAAACGGGCGCTGGTAAGCAATGGCAGGGGCAATAAATCATCTTGAACCAGACAGATAATCCGTGCCTTTTGCTTTGCCAGAATATTGCCGGTCTGGGACATAATCGCGGTGCGCTCGGCATCGCCGGGGCCCTGATCGCTGGCAAATACCACCACAGTAATCTGCTTGGTGGCTGGGCTGGCAACCGATTGGTCTTGATTTTCAACGACCACGGCGCAGGCTTCCCAAAATTCCACGTACCAGATTATTACCCAACTGACGCGCCATGGTTCTAGCCAATTGCTTGACGGCGGTTTCGGTGACGCTTTGCCGTCTTGAGCGGCGATTATTGGATGGGGTAGGACGCGCTTTTTGCTCGGTAATACTTTGCTCGCGAGCCCTTTGTTTCAAAACCTCAAAGGCAGATTGACGATCTATAATATCATCATAAATGCCATATACGGGACTGTTGGCCATGATTTTTTTGCGTTCGGCAGGCAATATTGGTCCCATGCGCGAAGACGGGGGCCGCATCATGGTTTTGCCAACTATCGAGGGAACTCCCTTTGATTCCAAAGTCGATACCAACGCCTCCCCAACTCCCAATTGAGTGATAACTTCTCTGGTATCAAAGGCGGGATTGGGGCGAAAAGTTTCAGCAGCGGCGCGCACGGCCTTTTGCTCGCGCGGGGTATAGGCGCGCAAGGCGTGTTGCACACGATTACCAAGCTGGGCCAAAACCGGCTCGGGCATATCGGCTGGATTTTGAGTAACAAAATACACACCAACGCCTTTGGAGCGTACCAGCTTTACGACCTGCTCAACCTTGCGCAGCAGGATTTTTGGTGCATCGTTAAACAATAAATGCGCCTCATCAAAAAAGAACACCAGCTTTGGTTTATCAGGATTTCCAACTTCTGGAAGTTCTTCAAACAATTCAGAAAGCAGCCAGAGCAAAAAAGTTGAATAAAGCTGAGGTGACATCATCAATTCGTTCGCCGCCAGAATAGAAATATATCCGCGCCCATCGCGATCAGTACGCATTAGATCTTTAATATCGAGCGCCTGTTCACCAAAAAACAAATCCCCGTCCTGCTGTTCAAGCACAAGAAGCGAACGCTGAATAGCACCAATCGAGGCATTGGAAACATTGCCATAGGTCAAAGAAATCTCTTTGGCCCTGGTGCCAACCTCGACAAGCAAGGCGCGAAGATCCTTCAAATCCAGCAATAACAGGCCTTCATCATCGGCAATCTTGAAGGCAATGTTCAACACTCCCTCCTGCGTTGAATTCAGGTCAAGCATTCGCGAAAACAACAATGGCCCCATTTCTGAAACCGTGGTGCGGATCGGGTGCCCCTGCCTGCCAAACAGGTCCCAGAAAATGGTTGGAAAACTCTCATACTCATAATCGGAAAAACCAATTAGATCGGCGCGTTTGGCCAAAAAATCCTTAGGTTCTCCCTTGATCGCAAGGCCGGACAAATCGCCCTTAACATCGGCACAAAAAACCGGAACACCAGCGCGGGAAAAGCCTTCTGCCATAATTTGCAGACTAACGGTCTTGCCGGTTCCGGTGGCTCCGGTGATTAACCCGTGCCGGTTAGCGTATTTAAGCGCCAGATATTCCGCTTGAGTGCTGGTGCCAAGATAGACGCTGTCATTTTGCAACATATATAAATTCTCCAAACTTATTTTACGCTTATAGCTTTTTCATATTCAATGTCACAAGGCTAATCCCACATTTCAATTTTCCAGAATATCAATGCAATCGCAACGACGCCCTTGGCAGCTTCAATAACGCACCCTATTTAGGGTCAGGACCGAAAATAATAATAAATGGGAAGAAGCCATATGCTTTTGTGCACAACGGATAATCTGGATGGATACAAAATAGAAGAATATTTGGGGATTGTAACCGGAGAAACAATTTCGGGGGCCAATGTAGTACGCGATATAATGGCCACCGTCACCGATTATGTGGGGGGAAGATCTGGAACCTATGAAGAAGTTCTTGGCGACGCAAGACAAAGCACATTGGCAGAAATATCTGACCGGGCGCAAATTCTTGGAGCTAACGCAGTGATTGGAATTTCGTTCGATTATGAAACCATCGGTGCGCGCGGATCGATGCTTTTGGTCACAGCAACCGGTACGGCGGTTAGAATTTCAAAAAAATAATTTACCAGTTATCCCAGCAATTGTCGCTACCGGACTAAATATTTGCTAAAACTGATGCAAATAGTTGAAAATTAGGAAAATTCATGCGGCGGCGAAGGTTTTTAGAAGTTTTAGGAGCTGGCGGAGCAGCAATGCCAGTGGCAGCTCTGGCCCAGACTATAAACCGTACAATTGAAGCCACCTCGCTTGGGATTATTCCGAACAGTCCACAAGATCAAACTGGCATCTTTCAATCAGCTTTAGACTTGGCAACAGTGTCAGGGTCAGTGCTTAATCTACCTGCCGGACAATATGTTGTCGATCAAATAAACCTACCGGCAAATTGCGCCATTCAGGGCGTTGGCAAAGCGACCAAGATTATTTCGGCAGGTGCAGGTAGGCTTTTAGGTGCCTCAAACAAGGCCAACATTTCCCTTAAAGACCTAGGTTTTGTTGGCGGTGGGATGAATACAGGCGGGCAGAATGGCGATCTGCTGGCTTTTGAATCCTGTGAAAATATCAAAATATCAAACTGCCGGGTTGAAAATCATGGCGGCAATGGAATTTGGTTGCGCTCATGTTCGGGACAAATAACAGGGAATGATTTTAAGGGGCTGGGACTAAGCGCCATTCATGCCCAGAACAGCGCAAATTTACAGATTTCCTTTAACAAAATTTTTGATTGTTCCAATGGGGGCATTCGTGTCTGGCGCGATAAAAACGGCAATGACGGCACCATTGTCACCAATAATCAGGTCGCCAACATTGGCTCAGATACAGGAAACGGACAGAACGGAAATGGCATAAATATCTTTCAAGCTGACGAAGTAATTGTGGCTAATAACGTTATTGCCAATTGCGCATTCTCGGCCATTAGAGCCAATTCAACAAATAATACAATCATCACGGGCAATCAGTGCAGTGATAGCGCCGAGGTTGCTATTTTCTGCGAATTTGCATTTTCCGGATCAATAATTTCACAAAATATTGTCGCTGGTGCTGCGGCCGGAATTTCCATCGCCAATCTTGATGTGGGTGGACGTTTGGCCATTTGCTCCAACAATATCGTTCGCAATATTTCTGAGTTTTCCGTAACTAATCCCGATACATCTCCGGTGGGGATTTTTGCTGAAGCTGATACTGCGATCGTTTCTAACATAATCGAGAATGTTCCCGGTGCCGGAATTGTCGCCGGTTGGGGCCCGTTTTTGCGCAATGTGATGGTTTCAAACAATATTATCCGCCAAATTAATATTGGCATTGCGGCCAGCGTAGCGCCTGGAGCCGGATTGGCAAAGATCAATGACAATATGATTATTGAAGCGTCAGAGGCAGCAATTGTTGGCATGGCATGGCGCAAAATTGTCAGCGGTGATCTAGTCAAAGATGCCGCACGCTTCCCCAATATTTCACTGTCTGATAATCTGGTGAGTTAAAATTTAATTCCCCAGAGCGCTAACAACCGAGCGCATGGTTGCAACTTCCAACCCACGCCAGTTTTGCAGAGTTTTCTCACTCCGCTTTAACAAGAAATCCCGCTGAACAGCGTCTGGGGAAGCATATTTGAGCAATATCGCAGCGATCATAATTTCTGCGGCCAGCATATTTCCATCATCACATTTCAGGGCAAACCCCAAGCCAAGATTTCTAATGGCTCCACAAAACACACCCTCGGCACCGATTTTACAAACCAGATTACCCTCAAAAACCTGCATAACCTCACTATCGAAAACTCCTGTTCCGCCAATGAGAAACGGATGATTGCTTGCAGCATCAAATATGGTTTTGATTGAGCCTTTGGTTAAATCATCAAACCCTTTTCCCGTAGCCATGCGGGCAAAACCGATGCCAAAACTTTTTAAGGGGGCGGCAAAGGTGGGGATCGAACAGCCATCGGTGCCGCAATGATTGCTGGAAAGTTTTTCGCCCAGAACTTCTTCGATAGAGGTTTTAACCAGTTTTTGCACCGGATGGTCCAAAAGCCAATAATCATCGCTAGAAACACCCAGCGCTTTGGCCACAGCTAACATGCCCGCATGTTTTCCCGAGCAATTATTATGAATTGCCCCCGGTTTGGCGCCAGTTGAAAATAGCTGATTGCGAGCCTTGCGATTGGTTGGAACGTGAGCGCCACATTGCAAATCATTTTCGGTACTGCCGATTTTTTTCAATAATGAACTGACCGCAGCAATATGTTCTGTTTCCCCATGGTGGGAAGCGACAGCAATGGCGATATCTGTTTCATTCAGTCCAAATTTTTCAACCGCACCAGAAGAAAACAATGCCAATGCCTGCATTGATTTAATGGCCGAGCGGGGAAAAATTGCCCGCTTAATATCACCTATTGCAGCAATGATGTTTCCCTTATCATCATAGATACAAAACGCTCCTCGATGGCGATTTTCAACCCACCCGTTGCGAGCTAATTCTGCCAATACCGGGTTAGAATTCATAAAAAAAAGCTCCGCTTTATCACTTCCCAATGAGGAAAGATAAAGCGGAGTAAAGTCAATGCCCTTTGGAGGCGGGAGGATAGGAGCTCAAGAAAAGGAATTAGAAATAAAAGATAGCTGGTTTTAACAAGAGGAGGATAAATCAGTTCTGCTGGACAATTGTCAGGAATTTGGAATTAACCCAGCCATAGGTGTTGTCACGGCCTACTTTGCACCAATCAGAAACATGGGGCTTGGTGATGCAACGCTCGACATAAACAATAGTCTGAGCAGGAAGTTCGCCAACTTTTTGCGAATAGGGGGCAGGCCATTTACGAACGTTCAGCTTGTCCCAGACAGCCACATTGATCACCTGCCCGGCTACACCAACATTATAGCCATGGGCCAAACTCGGGGTGATGGAGAAAGCAGCAGCACCGATAATTACCAATCCGGCGGTGGTGGCAGCGATTAGGTTTTTTAAATTGGTGTTCATGATCGTTTCCCTTCGAGGCTAAGCTCTAAATGAGGTTTGTTTGATGAAACCTTTTTATGGGAGTTCAATTGAACGGGTCCTGAGTTTGATATTCATTTGGCGTTCATTAAAAAAAATGCCCCGCACTAAAAATGCAAGGCATCTGATTTTATCAACAAAAATACTGGTTATGATTCAATTCTGCGGCGGCGATATTCACTGGCCCCATAGATGAATATTGCGGCTACCGCCCAACCAATCACCATTTGCATCCAGTCAATCTGCGACAAAAAACCTGGGACAAATTCAACCAAAGATACGATTTCAAACATATCAGGCCCTACTCTGTTGCCCGGTTGGTTGAGCATCACTTTGATAATTTCAAACGGCGCGCTCAATCGGTCTTCAATCATTTGTGCAAAAACCCCCTGTTTGGAAAAAGTCATAATGCTTTCCAGAGCGGAAATCATAGCAACGATCAATATAAATGCCGGAACAGCCCAATTGCGCAACAAAACCCCCAAAAGTCCGGCAAAAGCAAACAAGGGTAAATACCAGAGCAAAGACGTTATGATAAATACCATCGCTGAAACCTGCACATTGATAAACGCCCAAAAGCTGGTGCCAGAATTAAGTGCTGAAATCACAGGGCTAATTGTGCCAACGGTGTTTAGGGATATATAGCCAATGATTGCTCCCAAAAACGCCCAAAACATAATTATTGCCGGGAAAACCGTAAGGCCGGCGAGAGTTTTTGTCGCCATTATTTCAAGGTCGCTTACCGGCAATGACTTCCAGAACAAAAGAGAGTTGTTTTTTCTATCCACATGGAAGCTGGCGGCAAAGTAGAAAAACAGCATCAGAGTGAGATAGCCAAGCCAAACAGCCAACGATCCGGAATAAAGCATGGCGAACAGATCAAACCCTTCTCCGTGGTCAATCACATTTCCCATCATCCCCAATTGCGGGCCGTTGCGCCAGACAGCGACATAAAAAGCTATAAACAACAGGCCCATCAATATTCCAGGCACATATAAAAATGCTGTTTTGTGTTCAATGAATTCTTTTCTCAATAGGCTTTTGGCCGAAGTTAAATTATATGAACTCATTGCATTTCTCCTTGAATATTCTTCTTATTGGAGTTGTTTCCCTCCATCAAAGCCACAAACAAATCACTGACGGACGGGGTGGTCATAGGGCCAAAACTTTCAGCTTTGGATTTTTCCAGCCCATCAAAAATCATAATATTCTGTCCCAATTGAACCGTTGAGAATATGGGGTTTTGGGCCTTTGCCTGCTCCACCATGTCAGCGGCGACAATAATCTGGCAAAAACGCTGGGAAATTTCGTCCATGCCTGCGTCCAGAACAATTTCACCCCCCTTGAGAAAAATCAGATCAGTTAGCAAAAACTCAATTTCGTCCACCTGATGGGTGGTAATAAGAATGGATCGGTTTTCGCTCATGTAATCTTCTACGAGGCGGCGATAAAATTTCTTACGAAACGTAATATCCAACCCAAGGGTTGGCTCATCCAAAACCAGCAATTTCGCATCAATGGCCATAACAATGCCTAAGTGGAGCTGGGCCAGCATACCTTTGGAGAGAGATTTGACTTTGCTGGAAAGGCGAATATCGGTGTCGCTCAAAAACTGTTCGGCTTTTTCACGGTTAAAATTGGGATGAATATCATCCATCAATTGCAGCAGTTCCAAAACCTTCAGAAACCTTGGCAGGCTGGCAACATCGGAAATAAAAGCAATATCGGCCATAAGATCTGCCCGATTGGCAAAGGGCTCTTTACCCAAAACCTTAACCTCCCCATCATAGGCGGTTAATCCAAGCAGAGCGTTTATCGCTGTGGTTTTACCGGCTCCATTATGACCAATCAGGCCATATATCCGCCCGCTGGGAATGGAAAAATCAATTCCTTTAAGCACTTGAGTAGAGCCAAATTTCTTGCCCAATCCCTGAACTTCAACAATTGTTTCAATATTTGTCATTTGGTTTCTTTTCCGTTTTTGGAAGTCTTTTTCGAGGCACTTTGCAGTAAATCCTTCAGGTCCAAATCAAGGCTTTTGATTTGCGAGTGAATGCGGGGCCAGTCTTCGTTCAAAAATTTGTTGCGCTCGTGTTTGAGCAAAATTATTCTGGCATCTTTGGACAGGAACATGCCCAGACCACGTCTCTTTTCCACCACCCCCAACTCCACCAGAGACTGGTATGACTTGCTTACTGTAAGGGGGTTTACTGCCAGCTCAGCAGATATCTGACGCACTGAGGGTAAGGGATTTTCACCATCAACGCCCCCGCTCAAGATAAGATCAATTATCCTTTGCCGGATTTGAATGAAAATAGGTTGTGTATCGTTCCATGTAACCATTTGTATCACCATGTTAGTGTATTGGTAATGTAGCACACTAAAATTTATTGTAAAGCTATAAATTCAATGCTGTGATTCTTGTTGTGATTTCTCGAACGGCTGGGGGATAAAAATGCGATCAATTGTTTGCTCCTCCCAAAAAAAATGGAAGCGATTAAACAAGCAAAAACGAAAAAGGCGCGGATGAGAATAGCCAGAAAAATATACTGGCTGGGGCGGCAGGGTTCGAACCTGCGAATACCGATACCAAAAACCGGTGCCTTACCACTTGGCCACGCCCCATCCGGGGGCGTTCCTACACTGAAATTTGCAAGCAATCAACATGGTTTGAGAGCGATTGTGCGCTTGATAAGAAAATAATTTGCCATATATATTATTAACACGCCTTTTGGTTACGGAGTATAGCGCAGTCTGGTAGCGTACCATGTTCGGAACGTGGGGGTCGCAGGTTCAAATCCTGCTACTCCGACCAAAA
>CAZMVQ010000045.1:8741-20279 GCA_964569865.1 uncultured Devosia sp. | reverse complement strand
ATGAATTTAATAGGTCCTGACCCTAGGCCTCGAACCTAACATCATTTGCAATAAGAATATAGAAAAATGACGCAATAAAAAGCCTAGTTTAATGGAACCGCCTTCAATTCATATAATAAATAAGTGATTTTTCGTGATCTGGGTTTGCTCAACCATCAGCGCATCAGGCGCGGCGATCAAAAATGCTCGAATTGCCAAAAAAACCCTTTATTTGCGCGATATATTGCATATAACACGCAAATAATATGCAAATATGCTAAAACCGACAGCCAGATAACGGAATGCAGCTTTTATGGACCACTTAAAAAGACAGGCAGCGCAAGCGGCAATGGTTGAACTCGATATTGCAGCCAATAAGTTGCAAACCTCAGAAATATTGCACATTGGACTCGGGACCGGCTCCACCGCTCGTCATTTTGTTGTTCTTTTGGGGGAAAAAGTTGCATCAGGTTTCAAGTGCATATGTGTGCCAACATCCAACGAAACCGCAGCTCAGGCTAAAGCTCTAAATATTGCGCTTACAGATCTGGATACAATTGATCGTTTACACATTACGATTGACGGAACCGATGAAATTGCCCCGGATATGGCGTTGATCAAGGGCGGGGGAGGGGCTCTTTTGCGCGAAAAAATTGTCGCAGCGGCTTCTGATAAAATGGTGGTTATTGCCGATGAGGGCAAACGGGTTGAGCATTTGGGCGCTTTTGCCCTGCCGGTTGAAGTGAACGTATTTGGTTTAAAGGCAACAAAATCGGCCATTGCTGCGGTGATGGAACAATTTGATATCGAGCCTGAAATGAGCCTGAGAATGGTTCAAGATGGCGAACCGTTTATGACAGATGGCGCCCACTTTGTGATTGATGCATGTTTTGGCCGCATTTTGGATGCAAGAGGCGTTTCAAGCGCATTATTGGAAGTGCCAGGGGTTGTGCAGCACGGTCTTTTTCTTGAAATTTGCCAAACTGCCTATCTTGCGGGACCTCAGGGTGTTAGCAAGCTTATGGTTTAAAGAAAGCCTAGAGCGTTTTCAGGATAAGTGGGGCCGGTTATCCGGTTCGAAAACGCGATAAAACAAAGATTTAGAGCATGGGTTTTGATCTACTCAAAACCGGAAATGCTCTAGAGCGAATGAATTTAGGAATTTTGACGATGATAAACATGATGTTCTCTTGGTTTTTCAAACCGTTGCGTGCAGTATTTATTGCCCTTTTGACGATGATGGCCATTCAAACCCCTGCCAGTGCGCAAGAGCTTGATGTGGACCGAATTGCGATGGCTCGCCAATATGTTGACCTGACTGATGGGGCTCAGCTTTTTGAAACCACGCTGATACGCACCGGTATCGAAACAATGCGCACCCTTGTGTCTCAAAACCCTACAGAAGCCGATGCTGTGAGCGATGCCATAGGCGTAGTGATCGAGGCCTATTCGACACGCAAGGACGAGCTTTTTAATCAGTTCGCCAGGGTTTATGCCCTGCGCTTCAGCATGGAAGAATTGCGTGAAATTGTAGCGTTTTATGAAACTGAAGTTGGACGAAAACTTTCAGCATCAAATTCTATTATTAACACTGAACTTACAACGGTAATGCAGATTTATCAGACCAATCTCAATATCGAGTTTTTTGCCCAGGTTCGTGCCGAGTTGCGCGCCAAGGGAGTTGAGATGTAGTGAGCCGGCAATCGAGCTGCCGGTAAAAACCTTTCGGTTTTTGCCTATCTGAAGTCTGCTATTTCAACTATGTAATGGCCCTGCTTGTGCGGGGCCGTTTTTTATGGCAAGCGCGACTAGGCTCACAATTTGCTAAATTTATGACACTTCCTGTTTCTAAGGTATTTCAATATGGCGAACTCTTTTGATTTGTTGGTAATTGGCGGCGGCTCGGGCGGAGTGCGCGCGGCGCGGGTCGCAGCTGGATTTGGTGCAAAAGTATGCATTATCGAAGAATACAGGCTGGGCGGAACCTGTGTAATTCGTGGCTGTGTGCCAAAAAAACTGTTTTCCTACGCTTCTGGTTTTTCATCCCTGTTTGATATCGCCCCAAGTTTTGGCTGGTCGGTCGAGGCCAGTTTTGACTGGTCCACTCTGCTGGCCAACAAGGATAAGGAAATTGCCCGGCTTGAAAAACTCTATGGTTCGCTGCTCGGTGGTTCGGGCGTTGAAATTGTGGCAGACAGGGCGCAGATAACCTCCCCCAATTCTGTAACTTTGAGCAGTTCGGGGAAGGTTTTGACTGCCGATAAAATTTTGATCGCCACCGGCGGCAAACCCTTTGTGCCATCAATCCCCGGTATTGAACATTCGATTACCTCTAACGAGGCGTTTGATCTTAAAACCCTTCCCAAATCCATTGTAATTGTCGGGGGCGGATATATTGCTGTTGAGTTTGCAGCGATTTTTAACGGTCTTGGGGTTGAAACCATTCTGGCCTATCGCGGAGCGCAGATATTGCGTGGTTTTGACAGCCATATTCGCGAGGGTCTGGCTGAAGAAATGGCCCATAAAGGTATAAAAGTGTGTCTTGCCACCCAGCCCGCCACAATCGAGAAAACTAAAAACGGCCTTTGTGTAACCTGCACCGATGAAATGCAGATGGATGTGGATCAGGTTATGTATGCCACGGGCCGGGTGCCCAATGTTGAGGGTTTGGGGCTGGAAAATATTGATGTGACTTTGGGCAAGCACGGGGAAATTCCTGTAGATGAATTTTCGCGCACATCGTGTCCTTCGGTTTTTGCGGTTGGCGATGTCAATGGACGCGCTGCTTTAACGCCGGTGGCAATTCGTGAAGGGGCCGCTTTTGCCCAGACCGAATTTAATGATAACCCGACAAGAGTTGATCTTTTTGTTCTTCCAACGGCGGTTTTTTCCAATCCGGAAATCGGTATCGTGGGCTTGTCGGAAAATGACGCGGCGGCAAAATTTCCTGAAATCAATATCTATGTCGCCCGCTTCAAACCGATGATTTATTCTTTTGTTGAGACCGATACCCGCATGCTGATGAAACTTATTACCGATGCCAGAACCGACAAGGTTTTAGGAGTGCATATTATGGGGTCCGGGGCCGGAGAAATGATCCAGATGGTTGGTATTGCGGTGACCATGGGGGCGACCAAAGCCGATTTTGACCGCACAATCGCTGTGCACCCGGTGGCTGCTGAAGAACTGGTGACCATGAAAGAGCCGACCTATAAAATTCTCAATGGTGAGCGGATTTAGTTTCAGCTCTTTTGGTTGGGTGATGTCGAAAAATCGTGGGCAGAAGGGGCGTGCTGATTAACTCGGTAACTGTCACCGTAATTTAAGTTGATATATTGCTTATTGGGTTTGGACAGCTGAGAAGTTAAAACCCTTGATGATCAGCCACAGGCTGAGGAACACTTCAAACAATCCGCCAGGTATTGAAAGCATAAGACCATACTCGTAACCAAAAAGCTCCAAAATGGTTCCAGCAATAAATATGGCATATCCGGCAAATCCCCAGATTGAGATAAAGGTCGGGACGAGTTTTGAACGAAGTAGCAAATAACTCAACGCCAATCCGCCAGCGCCCCAAATGCCCATGCCGATCTGATAGGAATAAAAATTCCCCTGTTTCAAAAGCATAATAATGGCTGTCAGATAAGGCGTAGTTTGTGTAGCAGTGCCCGTGATTGTGTCGCTTAAGGGCAGGAGCAACGCCAGAAAAATTGAGCCCAAAACAAGCAATATTGTTGCTGTTAAAGCGAAGCCAAAATATCCGTAGGCAAAAGAGCTATTGAATGGTTTAAGAATGGGAAATATTGCGACGGACAGACCAACATTAGCAAAAGTATGAATGAGGGCCATCAGAAAAATGCCGATAATGAACTGGGTTTTGTTGGCATAAATGCTGCCCAGAATGTCTGGAGCATTTGTAATAGATTCGATAAATCCAAAGCCAAATCCATAGGATAAAAATGAAACCACAAATAGTATGCCAAAAATTCTTGCTGCCATCTGGTGATGTGGTTTGCTTTTGATACTTATTGTCATTTTCATATCTTTCTGTCAGGTAGAATTTCAAGGGGCATACCCATTAAAAAGGGTCACGCCTTCTTAGGGAATGGTGAAAAATTTCCACATTGTTCGCACCAACCAGTCAAATGACAAGTAGAGTTGCTGGTGTATGTCAGGTTTGTACGCTCATACATCTCTCATGCATATTGACTAAATTCACTTAACTGATATGCATATATGCATGGATTGGCGTGCAGTGAAATTTGATTGGAATAGGGCGAGGGCTTTTCTGGTAACGGCAGAAGAGGGATCACTGTCTGCGGCTGCCCGAGCTTTGGGCATGGCACAACCAACACTTGGACGTCAGGTCGATGCGCTAGAAAAAGAACTAGGCATTGTACTTTTTGAACGTATCGGGCGTGGGCTAACCCTTACGCCGGACGGGTTGGAACTCTTAGAGCATGTTACAGCAATGGGAGAAGCTGCGGGTCGTGTTTCATTGACAGCCTTTGGTCAATCGCAATCGATAAAAGGCACGATATGCATTGCAACCAGCGATGTAAGTGCTGCTTTTTTATTGCCTCCGATTATTGCCAAATTGCGTTTGGCAGAGCCTGATATTGATGTTGAAATTATTGCACAAAACAAACTGAACGATTTGAGACGCCGTGAGGCTGATATCGCAATCCGCAATTTTTGCCCTACCGAGCCAGATTTGATTGCAAAAAAGATAAGAGAAAATCCTGGTCGGCTTTACGCTACGTCGCAATATCTGGAGCGAATTGGCAATCCGATATTTCCCCATGATCTGCAAAAAGCAGAATTTATCAATATTGATAAAGGTGATGCGCTTATAAATACGCTCAACTCTCTTAGTCTTAATCTTGTTCCAGATAATTTTCCAGTTCTGACAGAAAATATGCTTGTTGCTTGGGAACTAGTCAAACAAGGCGTAGGAATTGGGGTAATGGATGGAAATATCGGAGATGCGGAGCCACTCGTGCAGCGGGTTATTCCTGATCTTGAACCTATCATGTTTCCAATCTGGCTGGTGGCGCACCGAGAACTTAGAACATCCAGACGTATCCGCATAGTGTTTGATTTGCTAGCCGAAGAATTAGCTCGCTCATAAAAGGTTCATATTCAACATTTTTAAAGTTACTGGCAAAGCCCCCATTTAATCAATTACGGTGACAGTTACCGAATTAATCAACGTCCTTCTTCTTCCGTCTGCGTTTTTGAGCGAATAACTGACGATCCAGTTTTGTTTCTAAATTTCGTATGAAATCATCATCGCCAACTGGTCGGCCGACTATTTCCGCCTTGCGCACTGAATTCTCAAACCAGAGTATTGCAAACTAGTCAATTTTCTTGAAGCTTTGCCACTATCTTCCCCCAAAAAATCCCTGCCAACTTCTGCAACCTTTAACTATTGGGGCTAAAGGTCATTGCAAGCGAGACAGCTCAATTTTGGCGCAGCACAGGGTGAAATAGGCCAACCCCCCCTAAATCCCGGCCCCAGTTGCCAATCCGCGCAGCAATACGCCAATTCCATAGGCCATGGCCGCAGCACCCATGCCGATGATGAAGGTTTCAATGCCGCTATAATACCATTTTTGCGTTGACCAGTTGGATTTCATCGCCCCGATAATAAAAAACACCACTCCGGTGGCATAGGCCGCCGCAACAGCACTTGCTTCCATGCCTAAAATAAACGGTATCAGCGGCACCGCTCCGCAAATGATAAAGGCGATAAATGTTGCCAGCGCCGCCAGACTTGGCGAGCGTTGGGCGCGAGAAAGTCCATATTCTTCGCTCAACATGGTTTCCACCCACACATCTTCATGTCGGCTTAACAGATCGACCATTTTTTCCAACTCGTCGCCTTCAAATCCCTTGGACTTATAGATCTGGCGCAATTCTTCGCGTTCCCCTTCCGGGCTATTGCGAATATGGCGCAGTTCAATCAGCCGGATGCGAGCATAGTCATCGCGCTCGGCCTTGGTGCCTGAATAGTTGGAGGCAGCCATGGAGAACCCGTCAGCCACCAGATTGGCCACGCCAAGGATTAAAACAATTCCGGCGCTAAGTTCTGCCCCCACAACACCGGCAACGATGGCAAAGGTGGTAACGGCCCCGTCGATGCCCCCATAAATCCAGTCGCGCAGATAATTGATCTTCGGTCCCTTTGCCAAGCGTTTGGCTATATCTTTTGGATCGTGGGAATGGTCCATATCGGTGTGTCCCGCTTTGATGATTGCAGATGTTTATATGCCTGTGGTCTCCCAAAATGAATACCTGATTTCCGGATTGTTTTCTCAACCATTTGCCTGACCTGACAATGGTTGCAGGCAAAACGCGCTTGGCATTGGCCAAAGGGCTTGCTAAAGCCAATGTTTAGAGCATTGTCCAGAGTATTTTTTGCGTTCACAAATATCAAAAAACGAGTTTTTATCATGAGTAACCAGACCCGGATTTCGCCCTCGAACAATAATTGGTCGCCATCTTCGTGGCGGCAAAAAACGGTTTTGCAGGTGCCCTCATATCCGAGCAAAGAAGCTCTTGATAAGGCAGAATCCCGACTGGCCGATTTTCCCCCGCTGGTATTTGCCGGTGAGGCGCGCGCATTAAAGGACGATTTAGCAGAAGTGGCATTGGGGCGCGCTTTTTTGCTTCAGGGTGGAGATTGTGCTGAAAGCTTTGCTGAGCACCGGGCTGACCATATCCGCGATTTCTTTCAGGTGTTTTTGCAAATGGCCGTTGTTATGACCCATGGTGCCTCCAAACCGGTGGTCAAGGTGGGTCGGGTTGCAGGCCAGTTCGCCAAGCCCCGTTCCGCCAATATGGAAACTGTGGATGGGGTGGAGCTTCCATCCTATCGCGGTGATATTATCAATGGCATCGAATTTACTGCCGAGCAAAGAGTTCCCGATCCTCAACGTATGTTGATGGCCTATCGCCAGTCTGCGGCAACGCTAAATCTTTTGCGGGCTTTTGCTTCTGGCGGTTTTGCTGATTTGACACGGGTGCACGAGTGGACAACCAGCTTCATGAAAGGGGCTAATGGTTCGCCTCGTTATGAGGAAATCGCCAACAAGATTGACGATGCCATATCCTTTATGAATGCCCTTGGCATAACCCCTGAAAATACCTCGGCATTGCGTACCACCAGGTTTTATACCTGCCATGAGGCATTGCTTTTGGGCTATGAGGAGGCTCTTACCCGCCGCGATTCCATCAGTGAAGACTGGTATGCAACTTCGGGTCATATGATCTGGATTGGTGACAGAACCCGCCAGCCCGATGGTGCCCATGTGGAATATTTTTCCGGCATCAATAACCCGATTGGCTTGAAGTGCGGCCCGTCTCTTGAGCGCGATGATCTTTTGACATTGATGGATAAGCTAAACCCCAATGACGATCCGGGCCGCTTAACCCTTATTGCCCGCTTTGGTGCCGATAAGGTTCAGGACCATCTGCCCCGCCTGATTGAAGTGGTAAAAGAGGCCGGACGAACAGTTGTCTGGTGCTGTGACCCCATGCATGGCAATACCATAAAAGCCTCCTCAGGATATAAAACCCGCCCCTTCGACAAGGTATTGGGCGAGGTTAAAGCCTTTTTTGATGTGCATCGGCAAATGGGCACTTATGCAGGGGGCGTGCATTTTGAAATGACCGGAGATGATGTGACAGAATGCGTTGGCGGCTCTTCTGCTGTTACCGAGGCTTCCCTGTCCGATCGCTATCACACCCATTGTGATCCGCGGCTTAATGCTTCGCAGGCTCTGGAGCTGGCATTTTTGGTGGCGGAAGAAATGCGCCCCAACAAAAGCTGAAATTTTGTAAAAGGGTTGAAATTTAGAGGGTTAAATATGTCCGGAGTTCGTATTTCCTACTATTCGGACATATTGTGTGTCTGGGCCTATGTGGGCCAGCGTCGCCTTGAGCAGTTAAGTGTTGAGTTTGCGCAAAAGATCAACATTGAAACCCGTTTTTGCTCGGTATTTCCTGATGTTGAGGCAAAAATGGAGCAAAGCTGGAAGTCGAGGGGTGGTTATGAGGGATTTAATCGCCATACGCTGGAGGTGGCCAAAAAATTTCCCCATGTGGAAATCAACCCCCGCCTCTGGCTCGATGCCAGGCCGCTGACATCGGCTAGCGGGCATATTTTTCTCAAAGCTATGGAAGTGGTTGAGCAGGAACGATATGGCGATGATTTGGCGAAGCAGACCTATCTGGAGAGACTTTCAAGCAAAGCGGCATGGCAGATCAGGCTGGCATTTTTTGCTGAGGGTAAAGATATTTCCAACTGGGAAACCCATATGCACATAGCTGAAGATCTGGGTGTAAAAACTGCGTTGATTGAAGAAAAAATCCATAATGGCCAAGCGGTTGCCTTGCTGGCTGCCGATTATGATCTGGCCCAGAAGAATAATATTGCCGGCAGTCCCACCTATTTTATGAATGAGGGCCGGCAAAAATTGTTCGGAAATGTGGGGTATAGGCTTTTGCAGGCCAATATCTCGGAGCTTTTACACAATCCAACCGATGAAGAGGCGAGCTGGTGCTAACCGGATAACTATTGTTTGGGTCCCCGTGTTAGCATGCGGATTAGCCAAGTTTAGCGGATCATTAACCTTAATGGGAGATAAACGGCGCAGTTATTTAGTGTTAATTCTGTGTCTGGAGATTTCCAATGCGTCGCTTTTCCTCTTTTGTCGGGGCTGCTCTTGCGGTTGTAAGCCTTAGTGCAAACGCCCTTGGTGCTGAAAAGCTAAACGGTTTTGGCCCTGATGAATTGCGCGGCTCTTACCCCGAAGAGTGGGGTTTTTCTGAAGAACCTGATCCATTGGATTTTGAACTTGGGCTTAGATATTGGTATTCTATGGGCTCATCGGGAGTAAATGCTTTTGGCGGCGCTTATTCTGCCTCTGATACCAGCTCGATCGCCGAGGCGTTTTTCCGTATTGATGATAATTCAACCGCTAGTTTTCTAAAGGGTCAAATAGGTTATGCTGTCAAGATTGACGGCACCTATACAACTCCTCAGCTTGTTGGTGCTCAAACCATGACGGGTGGTTATATCGGTTATGGCGGCGTTGATTTTGGCATGATGCCATTTGGCACCGAGAATATTGGCATCGGAGCGTTTGCCGGATACCAGTTTATTGCCGACAACCCTGATATGGGTCGTGCAAATTTTGTAACCGCATCAGGCGGCGGCGATAGTGTTACCAATACTCTTGAAATTCATGCGGCAAAAATCGGATTGGTGCTCAACGCGGATATTGGTGAGAGCATTGATTTGAATATGGAAGCTGCGATAATTCCCTATGCAAATCTCTCCGGCGAATTTGGAGCGCTTTATATCCCGGATTTTATTTCGGGTGGGAATAATTTCACTCAAGGGTCACCGGGTAATATCAGCGGACAGCTTTATGGTGCCAGTGGTGAAGTGATGTTGGGGTTCAAGCCCACTGAAAATCTTGCCATAAGGGTTGGTGCCCGTGGCTGGTATTTAACCGGTGAGGCGACCATGGATTTTGTCGCCCGGCAGGTTGGCACTCCCGCCAATGCACAAACCTATATTACCAATGTTACGGGGCTGGAATTTTTCCGCTATGGCGCACTGGCTGAGATTGCAGGAACTTTCTAGGGATAAGAACTTTCTAGGGACTCTGACCTTAAAGGCAGCAATAATTCTATTGCCTGATCTCAGTGCTTGCCCCAATCGGCTTGGCGCGATAAAGCTTGCAAAATTGCATTTTGATCCGGGCATTGCTTGTTGACAAAAAACCTTAAAATCCTCTTGGCTCAGCTAAATCCCACGGTGGGAGCCTTACAGCAAAATCTTCAACTTGCCAGTGATACGCTGGGCAAGGCCGTTGCAAAGCGGGCGGATATACTTATGTTCCCCGAGCTGTTTTTAACGGGCTATTTCCCCGAAGATCTGTTGTTAAAACCCCAATTTGTTGTCGAGGCAATTGCGACATTGCATAAGTTTGTTGAGAAAACAAAAAACTTTGAGATAACGGTTTTGATGCCAACGATCTGGCAGCAGGACACCAAATTGTTCAACGCCATTGCAGTGATTGAAAATGGCAAAATTGTTGCGTTGCGTTTCAAACACTCACTTCCCAATGATGATGTTTTTTATGAAAAGCGATATTTTGCCTCCGGGCCGCTTCCTGCGCCTGTTCAGATTAAAGGCATAAAAATCGGTCTGCCGATCTGCGAAGATATCTGGTCGGATAAAGTCACCAATGCATTGGCTTCGCTGGGGGCTGAGCTTTTATTATGTCCCAATGGGTCCCCCTATTGGCGCGATAAACAGGCCCTTCGGTTCAAAATTGTCAAAAAACGCATCAGCGAAACCTCTGCTCCAATGCTTTATCTCAATCAGGTGGGCGGACAGGATGAGTTGGTGTTTGACGGCGCGTCATTTGCCTTTGACGGACAGCAAGAACTGGTTTTTCAGGGTAAGAGTTTTGAAAGCGAATTGATCGTTTCGGATTGGGAAAAAACCGACGGCAAATGGCAATGCACAAATGGAAAAAACACCAATCTGGTTTCGGTTGATGAGGCACCATGGCGAGCATGTGTGCTTGGTTTAAGAGACTATATCCACAAAAACGGATTTTCCTCGGTGGTGCTTGGGCTTTCCGGTGGTATAGATTCTGCCATAGTTGCTGCCATGGCAGCGGACGCCTTGGGCCCCAAAAACGTGCATGCGATTATGCTGCCCTATCGCTATACTTCAAAAGACAGTTTGAATGATGCTAAAGAATGCGCCACCCGCCTGGGTATCCGCTATGATATTGTGCCCATTGATGAGCCTGTTACAGCGGCAAATTCAGCATTGAGCGAAATATTTGCCGGTATGGAAGAAGATGTGACGGAGGAAAATATTCAATCGCGCATGCGTGGGCTGATTTTGATGGCGGTTTCCAACAAACTTGGCTCCATGTTGCTAACTACCGGCAACAAGTCTGAAATGGCGGTTGGCTATGCCACCATCTATGGCGATATGAACGGGGGCTTTAACCCCATTAAGGATCTGGCCAAAATGCAGGTTTATCATCTGGCTGACTGGCGAAATTCCCATATGCCGGGTGATAGCCTTGGCAATAAAGGCTCTGACAATAATTGTCTGGTTATTCCGCAAACAATTATTGATAAGGCGCCAAGTGCCGAATTGCGCCCCGACCAGCTTGATCAGGATAGTCTGCCACCCTATCCGGTGCTGGATGCTATTGTTAAGGGACTGGTTGAGGATGAGCTTTCTGTAGCGCAGTTGCAAAAACTTGGTTTTGAGCGCGATCTGATCAAGCGCATTGAAGGGATGATTTATACGGCTGAATATAAACGCAAACAGGCCGCCCCCGGCGTAAAATTGACCAAAAAAGCCTTTGGAATTGGCCGTAAATATCCGATTACTAATGGTTACCGAGCGTTCCCAGAATAAGTGGTTGCCGGTTATTTGTTTCGGGAGCGCGAGCGATATAAAAAGAGCGTTCCCAGAATAAGTGGTTACCGGTTATTTGTTTCGGGAGCGCGAGC
>CAZMVQ010000045.1:1402-8641 GCA_964569865.1 uncultured Devosia sp. | reverse complement strand
TTATTTGTTTCGGGAGCGCGAGCAATATAAAAGAGCGTTCCCAGAATAAGTGGTTGCCGGTTATTTGTTTCGGGAGCGCGAGCAATATAAAAGAGCGTTCCCAGAATAAGTGGTTACCGGTTATTTGTTTCGGGAGCGCGAGCAATATAAAAGAGCGTATGTTTTGATTTAATCAAAACCAGATATGCTCAAAAAACAGAAATGAAAACTGAATGACCCGTGTAAGATTTGCCCCATCGCCAACCGGACTTTTACATTTGGGCAATGCCCGTCCGGCCCTGTTTAACTGGCTGTTTGCTTTGGCCAGTGATGGGGAATTTATCCTGCGTTTTGATGATACGGATCAGGCCCGCTCAACTGAAGAGTTTGCAAAAGCCATAAAAACCGATCTGGAATGGCTGGGAATTATCCCCCATAAGATTTTTGCCCAATCCGCGCGCACTGCTCTTTATGACGCTGCCCGCGACAAGCTTATTGCTGATGGCAGGCTTTATCCCTGTTATGAAAGCTCGGATGAATTGGATCGCGCCCGTTCCCGCGCCAGAGCCATGGGCCGTCCGCCAATTTACAACCGGGCCGCCCTTGATCTTGATGAAAAGCTGCGCGCTGAACTGGAAGAGCAGGGTAAAAAACCCCATTGGCGCTTTAAATTAAAGGGCGATCCGGTGGAATTTAATGATCTGGTGCGCGGTAGTCAGACAGTTAACACCGCCTCCATGTCCGACCCGGTGTTGATCAGGGCCGACGGCTCATATCTTTATACTTTGCCGTCGGTGGTTGATGATATGGATATGGAAATCACCCACATTATTCGTGGCGAAGACCATATTTCAAATTCTGGTGTGCAGGTGGAGATTTTTCAGGCTCTGGGTGGCACCGCACCAATTTTTGCCCATCATAATCTGTTGACCGACGTCAATGGCAAGTCTCTTTCAAAACGGCTTGGCTCGCTTTCTCTTGCCGATTTCAAAGAGCAGGGGCTAGAAGCAATGGCTGTGGCGTTGATGGCCACTTTGACGGGTACTGCATTGGCGGTCGAGCCATATGATGATCTTGAGCAATTGGCCAAAAAGCTTGATTTTTCCAAAATTTCCCACGGGGCAGCCCGCTATGACCCGGCCGAACTTGATACTCTTAACGCCCGCATTCTCCATCAGAAGGAGTTTTCAGAACTTGGCTCAAGGCTTGCTGATTTTGGCGTAAGCACTGAAGATCAATGGCTGGCCCTGCGAGAAAATATCATCCGCTTGCCCCAGATTAAAGATTTGATGGTGCTCATTACCGGCCCGATAGAGCCGATTATCGCGTTAGAAGATCGCGAGTTTATATCAGAGGCTGCTGTCTTGCTTCCTACAGACCCCTTTGATGAGAACATCTGGAAAATCTGGACAAGCGCCATTAAAGAAAAAACCGGACGCAAGGGAAAAGCGCTGTTTTTGCCGCTTCGTCTGGCGCTAACCGGACGCAAAGACGGGCCAGAGCTTAAGAGCCTGTTGCCCCTGATTGGCCGTAAGGAGTGTCTGGTCCGACTAGCCTGACAACTTTTCCGTTTAGCTCAACAACCCGTAGTTCGGCGCTTAGTGTGGGGGTGAAATCGGTGCCATCTTCACCGCCCGGTCGGGCACGAGGCAGCGGAAATTCAAAAACTTGAGCGACGCTGGTTTCAACTATTCGCCTCGGATCGCGAAGGGGCAGGGGCAGATTGCTATCTCCTGCGCTAAGATATGCTCGGGAAATTCCTGCAACTTCAACCAGCTCAATTTTGCCAGCCTCAACCCTGACGGTGCAGCTATTGGCAAGGTCATAATTATTGCGATAGCTAAAGGCGTTTGGCAGTGCTGCATATGGACGGCCGGCCAAATTCACCATGTCTTTTGGGTTTTCGCCCGGATTTGAATAATAATAAAGATCCACATCCTTGCCCGGACATTGAGCGCTGCACAATGCAGCATCATTTGGCAAATATTCAGGAACCGTTGAAAAGCTGACCGGCCAATAATATCCGTCGGCTTTTCTAACACATACCGAACGCACGGTGCCAAAGTTTGGCAGCTGGTTATCGCCTTCGACGATGATTTGAGAATTCGCACCAAACGCGCCAAATAACTGCTCTAAAAAATTTAATGGTCTTTCGGTGACCACAACTGTGCTGCCCCCGCCAGAGCCGCGCCGGGCCAGCAATTGCTCGCGCTGTCTGGCGATAGTCTGTCCGGCCTGCACCCTTTGTTCAAGGTCCAACACTTCGCTGCGTTCGCGCAATATCTGTCGTGCCAGCGTTTGGCAATCCCGCGAGAGGCGCTGTCCGGCATTTAGCGCCCGTTGGCAGCTGGAGCGCGAAAAATTGTTTTCTGCACGACCAAGACTTTGCCGAAGGTTTGCCAGTGCCTGACTATTGGCATTTAAACGCCTGAAATTTTGATCTCTTTCAAGCGCTCGAACACTATTGTTGATCTGGGCGCTTGATTGCGCTGCCACTTCCAGCGTTGCAAAAGAGCTGGTAAGCGCCAGAACCGCCACCATAAACAGCCGTTTCTTTACGTTGTAATATCTGCCCGATTTGGTTTGTGCCACGAAATCCGCCTGTTCCATTCGCGCTAAACTCAGTTTTTTGGCCTGAAAGCTAGGTCCTGACCTTAGAGAATCATTTGAAGTATTTATTTGCTAAATGTGCGTAAATATTGACAGTTACCTAGAATTTGCCTGATTTTTGCCCAAAACGACTAAATTATGGTTAACAAATTCTTAAATCAAAATATTTCCGGCGTTCTTCTTCCCGATAGTTGATTTGGCATTTTGCTTACCATAGTTCCTATGTTGATTTGGCATCTTGCATTTAGCGTCAGATAAGTTCACTATTGATCCATGAGAACCAAAATTTTGAACATTATCATTGACCTAATTATTCGCTAGTACTTTTCAGTGTCGGCGTGGTTTTCTTTTTCTCTTCAATAACTTAAAACAAAAACCGCCACCGGCCTTTTGCTTGTAGGGAAGGGTATTTGGGTAAATTTTTGCGACATTAGTCACAGCAATTATGCCTCTATTGCCCAATTTAGATGAAAATTGAAACCATGAATTCAAAGAATACAAAAATTTCACTTCACAATTCGCTGAGCAAGACCAAAGAGGATTTTATTCCTTTGGATGAGGCCAATGTGCGCATGTATGTTTGTGGGCCCACGGTTTATGATTTTGCCCATATCGGCAATGCCCGCCCCGTTATTGTTTTTGATATTTTGTTTCGCCTGCTGCGCTATGTTTATGGGGCGGATCATGTGACCTATGTGCGAAATGTTACAGACGTGGACGATAAGATCAATCAACGTGCAGCCATAGATTTTCCAGAGCTTTCCCTGAACGAGGGTATTCGAAAACTCACTGAAACCACTGAAAAACAATATCGAAAAGACATGGTTGCACTTGGCTGTCTTGAGCCGACATTTCAGCCCAGAGCCACTGATCATATTGAAGAAATGATCGAAATGATCTCCATTCTGATCGAAAAAAAACATGCCTATGTAGCCAACGATCATGTGTTGTTTTCTCCCCATAGTTACAGGGAAGGAGAAAAGGTGCTTTATGGTCGTCTGGCCCGCCGTTCTCTTGATGATATGATCGCCGGAGCAAGGGTGGAGACCGCTTCTTATAAACGCGATCCGATGGATTTTGTGCTCTGGAAACCTTCCAATAAAAACGAGCCGGGCTGGAAAAGTCCGTGGGGTGTCGGGCGACCGGGCTGGCATATTGAATGTTCAGCCATGAGCAAAAAACTGCTTGGAGAAACTTTTGACATTCATGGGGGAGGGATCGACCTTTCTTTCCCCCATCATGAAAACGAGCTGGCCCAATCCTGCTGCGCCAATGACACCAAAGAGATGGCTCAGATCTGGATGCATAATGGTTTTTTGCAAGTAGAGGGTGAAAAAATGTCCAAATCCGAGGGCAATTTTTATACAGTCAGCGAGTTGTTGCACACCAAAAAATTTGCTGGACGCAGTTGGCCCGGAGATGTTTTGCGGCTTGCCATGCTGATGACCCAATACCGCAAGCCGATCGATTTTTCGACGGCCAAACTGGAAGAAGCCGAGAAAATCCTTCAGGTTTGGAAAACGTCTATGCGCAATCTTGGCCTTTCATTTGTTGCGGAAAATCGCGCTGAATATGCCGGGTTTGGCCCCTGCTCAAAGCTGGTTGCAGCGCTTGCCAATGATTTGAATATGTCGGGAGTTTTGGCCGAATTGCATCGCCATTGCCGTGGTGAAAAATTGCACAATGCCCGCCGATTATTTGGCTCTTTGTCATTGCTTGGTCTGATTTCATTTGATGAAATGCTCGAGTGGCAAAAAAATTCTACATCAACGGCAAAAAGCTCATCTGCAGATGTAGAAAAAATCGAAAATGCAATTGCTGAGCGTCTTCAAGCCCTTACGGACAAAAACTGGGCCGAGGCGGATGCAATTCGCGATAAACTGGCGCTTGAGGGAATTCAATTAACCGATTCAAAAGATTCAACAACCGGTAAGCGCATAACCAGTTGGGAGCAGAAATAATGGCCGAACTTTTAACCGGCGGCTGTCAGTGCGGTGCACTTCGATTTGCTGTTTCAGATTTGGGACGTGCTTCTATTTGCCATTGCCGCATGTGCCAAAAAGCCTTTGGCGGCCTGTTCGCCGCTTTGGTTTCGGCGGTTGATGCACGCTGGACCCGAGGGGAGCCAAAATGGTTCCAAAGCTCCAACGCTGCCCGCCGCGCCTTTTGTTCTGATTGTGGCACGCCACTGGCCTATGAAACCCGTTTCGGGCTGGAATTGGCCGTGGGTGCCTTTGATCAGCCTGACAGGGTCGCGCCGCACATTCAGGTTAATCTGAACGATAAGCTGGCCTGTTATGATGGTTTGAGTACTTTACCGATTAAAAAACAGCCAAGTCAGGAATGGTCTGAATTTATGGACAATGTGCAATCCTTTCAGCACCCCGATCATGAGATTAAAAACTGGACCCCAATAAACAGGACCTTTAAGGGACAAAATAATGGCCGATAAAGAGCGTCTCTATCTGTTTGATACGACCCTTCGCGATGGCGCCCAGACCGTTGGTGTTGAATTTTCGCTGGACGATAAAATCGCCGTGGCAAAACTTATTGATCAGCTTGGCCTTGATTATATCGAGGGTGGCTTTCCCGGCGCTAATCCGGTCGATACCGAATTTTTTGAAAAAAACCGCACGAAAAACGCTATTTTCACCGCCTTTGGCATGACCAAACGCGCCGGCCGCTCGGTTGAAAACGATCCCGGATTACAGGCGCTGATTTCCTCTTCGGCTCCGGCAATCTGTTTCGTCGCCAAGGCATGGGATCATCAGGTAAAACTCGCCCTTTCCATCGAACCGGAAGAAAATCTGGCTTCAATTTCCCAAAGCGTAAAGGTGGCAATTGCAGCCGATAAACAGGTTCTTTTGGATTGCGAGCATTTTTTTGATGGGTATAAGGCCAACCCAGAATATGCTTTGGCCTGCGTATCAGCTGCGGTTGAGGCCGGTGCGCGCTGGATTGTATTATGCGATACCAACGGGGGCACTTTGCCTGACGAAATTGAGCGCATTGTGCAAGAAACCATAAAAATCTGCCCCGGTGAAAAACTTGGCATACATGCCCATGATGATACCGGTCACGCGGTGGCCAATTCTTTGGCGGCCATCAATGCCGGAGCGCGCCATATTCAGGGTACTCTCAATGGAATTGGCGAAAGGTGCGGCAATGCCAATCTGGCCACAATAATCCCGACACTGTTGCTAAAGGAAGAATATTCCTCGCGTTTTGAAATCAGCCCTGATGGGAAAAACCTTGCCCGCCTGACCCGCATTTCGCGCGCTTTTGATGATTTGCTCAACCGTGCTCCAGATCGGCAGGCTCCCTATGTGGGTGCGGCAGCTTTTGCCACCAAGGCGGGAATTCACGCCTCCGCTCAGGCAAAAGATCCTGCGAGTTATGAGCATGTTTCTCCTGAAACTGTGGGCAATCAGCGCGCTATCATGGTTTCTCAACAGGCGGGGAAATCCAACCTGATAATTGCCTTGAAGCGTCACAATATCAGTGTTGAAAAATCCGATCCGCGTCTGGATGGTCTGTTGCGACAGGTTAAGGAGCGTGAGGCCAGGGGATATTCCTATGACGGGGCCGATGCCTCGTTTGCGCTGCTGGCCCGGCGGACGCTTAATATGCTGCCCCATTTTTTTGAGGTGGAGAGTTTTCGCACTTCAATCGAGCGTCGTCATAATGCCAATGGAGAGCTTGTCACCATGTCGGAGGCGGTGGTTAAGGTGCGCATAGATGGCGAGCTTAGAATGTCGGTTGCCGAGGGCAATGGTCCGGTCAACGCTCTTGATAGTGCATTGCGCAAGGACCTTGGAAAATATTCGGGACGGATTGCCGATCTGGAGCTGGTTGATTTTAAAGTGCGTATTCTTGACGGGGGCACCGGGGCCATAACCCGGGTATTGATAGAAAGTCGCGATGGCAGTGGCGAAAGATGGTATACAATTGGTGTATCTGCAAATATAATCGACGCTTCTTTCGAGGCCCTCCACGAGTCCATAACCTACAAACTGGTAAAATCCGCCAAAACTTAATCGGGCGCAAATAAGCCCTTCACTTGACTAAATGGCGACAAATACCAATTTTTATAGTTCAGATCCGTTTTTGGGTCTCTGGAGAGTATTTTTGGCCGGCAATAATTTTAATCAGCCATTATTGTTGAGTGTTACCGCTGCCGCGTTTACGTTGGTGGCCATGGGGGGATTGTTTCTTGGTCCCTCAATTGTTGAGTGCTCCCCTGATGGTGAAAACATTGCTAGCAATAACATTGCATCTTGCCTGCTTGTTGATCTCAATGAAAGACTGCCTTTGACAGAGGCTTTAACGCCGCTGATTGAAGAAAATGTGGCTTCTTCTCCGGATTTGCAAACAGAAATTATAGAACCTCCGGTTCCCGAGGCAGAGCCTCAAGAGGTAGCGTCCCAAGAAGCTGCAGTACAAGAAGCAGAGCCTCAAGAAGCTGCAGTACAAGAGGCAGAGCCTCAAGAAACTGCAGTACAAGAAGCAGAGCTTCAAGTGGCTGAATTGCAAGAGCCAAGGCCTCAAGACACTGAACCTGAAAGATCTATACCGGAACCAGCTTTGCCTGAAGTTGTTCAGTCTGCGGCTGTCCAGTCTATGACTGTTCAGTCTGCGGAAGTGGGTTTG
>CAZMVQ010000045.1:0-1302 GCA_964569865.1 uncultured Devosia sp. | reverse complement strand
TGTTCAGTCTGCGGCTGTCCAGTCTATGACTGTTCAGTCTGCGGAAGTGGGTTTGGAAAATTTGCCGGAAGCGGAAGTCGCGCCTGATAGGGGTGTGGAAGAAATAGCGATTACTGAGCCACAAAATGACGACACACCAACAATCGAGCCAATTGCTATCCTAGAAATTGCTATACCTGAAATCATAACCCCGACGGATGTTGTGCCTGAAATCGCCGCGCAAGAACCTGCAGAACAAGAACCTGAACAGCAAGAAACTGCAGAGCAGGAAACTGTGCAACTCGAATCTGAACAGATGGAAACTGAACAGATGGAAAATGTCCGACAAGAACTTGTCCGACAAGAATTTGTCCAGCAAATTGTTGCGCCTGCACCAGTTCCTGCACCAACAATTAATAAATCCATCACTTTGCCGACCATTGACGCGGTGGAGATTGATGGAGAGTTGAATTTTATTGCCGGCGCCGGAGAGGAGGGGCTTAAAATTCGTTTGTTTGTCGACAATGAGTTAACTGGCACTTCGATTGTGGCGGGTGGGCGCTGGCTGGTTGAGGCTCAAAATATTCTTGATGCCAGTTCCAGCCAAATTCGCGCCGATATGCTTGAGCTTAATTCCAACGACCTGCTGGCTCGTACTCAGGTGAATTTTGAACTGGAAACACCGGAGGTTGATATTAATCCTGTTGAACTTGAGGGGCCTCAAGACGTGTCTGCCTTGCCGGTTAACGAGCAAGCGGCAAATGTTGAAATGGAACTGGTGGAGGAAAGCGCTCCAACTATTATGTCCATTGATATAGCGCCACTTGCAAATATTGCCGCCTCGTCAAATATAGCATCATCACCAGACAGCGATGTTACTTTGTCCATGGATTTGATATCGGCGCCAATCGATAATCCAGTTAAAACAGCTTTGTTAGAAGCGGAGCCGCCCAAAACCGAGTTGCTTGAAACAGTACTGGGCGAAACTATTCCCCCAGCGACGGTGGTGCCTGAAACTGTGTTGCCAGCGACGGTGGTGCCAGAGACTGTGCTGCCAAAACCCTCTCCACTTGAAAGCACAATAATTACGCCTGATCCTGTCGAAAGAGTAATTCCGATTACCCTTCCAAATTCTGAGCAAATAATTTTGAGCGAAGAAAACGTTGCGAAAGAAATCAGCACAGAAGAAACAACTACCCAGGATTTAGACCAGCAAGATTTAAGCGTGCAGCAAGATCCAATTGTTGAAGACGAAATTACAAAAGAAACGAATATAGAAATCGTGGAACGTGAAGTTTTGCAAGTTGATGGTTTGCAAGTTGA
>CAZMVQ010000044.1:0-20631 GCA_964569865.1 uncultured Devosia sp. | reverse complement strand
ACGGAAACATCAACAACGGATACGCCATCAACTATAAGGCCTGGTATCAAAACTTCAAAAATCTGGGTTATGAGGTCAATGCGCTTTTTTACGACGATTACACCAAAGAAGAACTTCAATCCGAAATCATCAAAACTGCAAAATCCACCAACCCGGATTTAATATTTTTTATTCTGCAATCTGACCAGGTTGAAATTGAAACTTTGCAATTGTTACAGGATCAAAATTTTTTTACCACAGGGTTTTTCGGAGACGACCAGTGGAGATTTGAAGATTTTACAAGTAAATTTGCCTGCCTGTTCAGCGCCTGCATAACGACTGATAAATTCAGTTGCGATAAATATCGCTCGATCGGTCAAAAAAACATTATCAGAAGCCAATGGGCATCTCTGACATCTAGCGTTGAATATGAAAATGTTGAGTATAAGTATGATGTGAGCTTCGTCGGGGGTGAAGGTGCATTTCGCAAGTGGTTCGTTCAAGAACTTGGCTCAAGGGGCATTAGCATACATTGTTTTGGCGATCGCTGGGAAAATGGACGAGTAACATATGAGGAAATGGAGGATGTTTTTTCCACCTCCAAAATAAATTTAAACATTTCGAACAGCGTGCAATTTGATGCAAGGTTCCTGCTGTCAAACCCCCGAAATATAATAAATGCAATTCGCAGCAAAAAGCACGTCAGCCAAACCAAGGCCAGAATATTTGAAATTCCGGCACAGGGCGGATTTGAAATCACCGAATATGTGCCGTGTTTAGAAGACTATTTTGATATCGGAAAAGAAATCATTTGTTATAAGGATGTTGACGAAGCGGAACAGCTGATAAAGTATTATTTGGCACATGAGAATGAACGCGAGACCATAAAGCGAGCTGGTGTAAAAAAAGCCAGGGCGCAACATACTTTTGCAGACCGAATAGAATTTTTTATGAAAGAAATTACAGTGATTTGGGACTCGGCACGACATAAACCACTATAAAAATTCAGCACTTCCTCAAAAGTCATTTAGACATGCGCTATGGTTCAAACTTATAAAACCCTGGATATAAGAATTGCAAAAAACTATTAAGCAGAAGGATTTGGTCGGCCTGCTAGATGAGCATTTTGCTCCGAATATTGTGCAAAATGAATACTTAATAAATTTTGTTGATCCGGTTAAACTGGTTACTCATAACCGGCTGGATTTAGCGATCAAAATTCTTTATTTGCAAATGAAATCATATGAAGATGTTTCATTTGCAAATGAAATTTATGAAAATCATATAAAGGCGTTTACTCTTGGCAGCTTTTCCGAGCCTGGGAACCTACAAAAAAATACCCTAGAGAACTACATTCGTGATTTTGCTGACATATCAAAGCAGATTGCGACGTCTGGATTCGATCGGACCAAGAGCCTTGTGCCCTGCTCAAGCGGCAACAATATTTTAAATGGCGCCCATAGAGTGGCCTCTGCGTATGTTGCCAAGGTAAAAGTGCCCACTGTCTCACTGGATTTAGATGATGACCAGTATGACTATGATTTCTTTTTAAAAAGAGGAATGAGCCGAACTGACATAGAGACGGCCGTGAGCAATTTTATTGAAATTGGCGAAAATTGTTACACCGCTTTGATATGGCCCAGTGCAAAAGGCAAACAAAAACAGCTGGAAAACTTAATTCCGAACATTGTTTATCAAAGTTCAATTTCATTAAATCATCAAGCCGCCCACAACCTGCTTTCTCAGGTATACTTTGAGGAAAACTGGTTAGGAAGCAGGGATGATAATTTTCCCGGCGTTCGAAACAAACTGGTGGAATGTTTCAAAACGTTCGATGATCTTAGGGTAATAGTTTTTCAGGCTGAATCACTAGAACAAGTGACCTTGATAAAGGATAAAATCAGGCAGCTTTTTGAAATAGGAAAGCACTCAGTTCATATTTCAGATACCAAGCAAGAAGCCGTTCGAATATCCCGGTTGTTGTTGAATGAAAATGCGTTGCATTTCCTAAAATATGCGAACCCGGTGAAGTTCCCCTCAACTGCAAAAAGAATCGAAGAATTCAAACTTTTTATAAATAACAACAATATTAAAGCTGACGACATTTTGCTCGACTCTGGAATTTTGCTTTCACTTTATGGAATTCGAGAAACAAATGACACAGACTACTTGTGCATAAATAATGATATTAAACATCAAGTAGCGCAAATTGACGATCACAGCGAGGCGCTAGATTATCATGAAGCAAACAAGAATTCTCTCGTTCTGAATAATAGTTTTCACTTCTATTATGAGGACATTAAATTTATTTCGTTTTCCCAGCTTTATAAAATGAAAAAAAACAGAGCCGAACAAAAAGACAGGAATGACCTATCGCTCATGGAGGCTCTTGTTGAAAACAATTCCATGAAAAAACTATATGGTATTATCAAGCAGAAATACTATTTTGGCGTGGTGAAAACCCGACAAGTATTGATGCAAATTTTAAGATCTATCGGATTGTATAAAGCGGTTAGGTCTGTCTATCATTTCTTGAAAAGATAAGGGAATTATCCTGCTCTCAATTTTGTGGATATACGCGTGCTTATGAATAAGCAAAAAAGCCAAAAATCAATACCTCTGATATCAGTTGTTTTGCCTGTTTATAATTGCGAAGAACACATTTGTGAGGCGATTGAATCTATTCTTTCGCAAACTTTTTCTGACTTTGAATTAATAATTATTGATGACGGCTCCACGGATAAAACTCTGAAAAATGTTCAAGCGATTGCTAACGGTGACGAACGTATTCGGTTAATAACAAGACCAAACCGCGGGCTGGTGGCTAGTCTAAATCAGGGCATAGACATTGCGAGAGGTGTATGGATAGCCCGTATGGATGCGGATGATATTGCATTGCCCAACCGTTTTGAGCGTCAGCTTGAGTGGCTTTTGCAAACCAGCGCTCAAATGTGTGGAAGTTGGGTTCGCCGTTTTGGCAGCTCGGATAAAAGAGTGGTGCGCCTGCCTCAATCTGATGAAGCCATCAAGGTTGAGATGCTGTTTAGCTGCCCTTTTGCGCACCCTACAATGATGATCAAGACAAGTATTCTTCAGGCAATGAAATATGATAGCAAATGGAACAGCGTTGAAGATTATGAATTGTGGACCAGAGCTGCAATCGCCGGAACGATAATGACAAATGTTCCAGAAGTGTTGCTATTGTACCGAGTTCACAAAAGTCAAATTTCAACTGTCAATTCCCATGCACAAATTCAACGCACTGATGATGTAAGGAGAAATTATTGGAATAGCGTTCACCAGTTATATCAATTGAATAATTGCAGTATTGAAGAGGTGCTTAAAATTGGCCAAGCCAAACTCACCAATGTGAATGTGGACATTGTTGATAATCTGATTATTGGACTTTTAAAGGTCAGCGAAGGCGAAGCAAAAGAACGCATCATGATGCACGCGCTACGAATGTATTATAAAATTGCTGCGCAATGTCCCGATATTATCTCAAGGTGGAAACGGCTTAGCGATGTTGCAGGTGAAAGAGTTAGTCTCTTTGTCAAATTCAAACTGTTTCTTCTAAAAACACTTAAAATCACATCGCAGAGCGGACTTTATGGGCTACTTAGAAAAGTGCATATATCACTTTTTAGAAGAACTTGAGCGGGATTTAGATGCCTGCAAGCACTTCAAGCGCTTCATCAATCGGATAATGGTGATTTCCTACAAAAAGCCCGCTTTGATCGATGTGATCAGCGTTTGTGAGTTTTCCTGATATTTCAGAGTTAAAGTATTTAACAACTTCATTTTTAGCAAAATTTCCCGAAACAATCGGACGCACTTCAAAACCGAGCATGTTCAATTTCTTTGCGAGCTGGTCTCTTGTTAAATTTACGCCGGGGCGAATTACAAGGCTAAAACCAAACCAACTACTATTGCCAATTTCTTTTTGAATCATAAGTTTTTCATGGTTTTTCATGACTGCTTGAAGAACCAAAGCGTTTTTCCGTCTAGCGGCAACAAGTGAGGGAAGTTTTTTAACTTGCTCCACACCGATTGCTCCTGACATTTCCAGCGGTCTGACGTTGTAACCGGGAAGAACAAAGCGGAAGGATTCTTCAAATGGATCGTCGCTTTTCTTTCCAGATACATGGTTGACTTTAGGCAGATTTCTTGTCCAGCCATGTGCACGTAACGATAATAATATATGATATAATTCCTCGTCGTCGGTACTTATGAGGCCACCTTCCATTGTTGATATATGATGAGAAAAAAAGGAACTATAGCTGCCCATTGCCCCAAAAGTTCCGGCTTTTTTTTCACCAAATTGTGCCCCCAAGGATTCACAATTATCTTCAATCAATATGATATCGCGACCATCAATAATTGTTTTAATCGCGTCAAAATCATTTGGGTTTCCCAGCAAGTTTACAGCCATAATAAGGCGGGTATTTTCACTGATAGCTTCGCCAAGCGCTGTCAAATCAAAATTGAGCGTTTCCAGATCAATATCAACAAATTTAATTTTGAGACCATACTGATATAAAGGGTAATAAGTCGTGCTCCAGGAAACTGCCGGAACAATAACCTCGTCTCCGGGTTTAAGCGCCAGTTTTTTGTTTTTTGTGTAAAACAATGCAGCAACCATCAGCAAATTGGCCGAAGAACCAGAATTTACCATCACACAATGTTTGGCGCCGAGATAGCTGGCAAACTGTTTTTCAAATTCAAGAACTTTTGGTCCCATCGTGAACATGCCTGACGTGATGACGCTTTGAATAGCTTCATACTCAGCATTGTCCCAAGTCGCAGTCGCCAACGGATACTTAAAAGTCATTTTAAACTCTCTTCAAGATAAAATTCGTATGTTTTGGCGATGCCGTCACCAAGGCTTACAGATGGTTTCCACCCCCATGCTTGCTGTTTTTCAACATTGACCAATTTTTGCTTCATACCTACGGGACGGTTTGTGTCATGAAAAAAACTCCCCTCCCACCCGATAGTTTTGGCAACGGCAGAATAATATTCATTAACACTATAATCTCTACCCACACCGATATTTATTAAATCCGGCAGAGCAGCAAAATCTTTTATTCCATGCAAAACCGCATCTGCAAAATCACCGGCATACAAGAACTCTCTGCGTGCTGTGCCATCGCCCCAAATTTCTATCCGGGACTTGCCCATAACCTTTGCCTCATGAACCTTATGAATAATGGCCGGGAGTAAATGTGAACGGGCGGGATCAAAATTGTCGTATCGCCCATAAAGATTGCAGGGAATAAATGTTTTATAGGTCAGGTCGGGGTTCTCAGAATTGATGTAAGAGCAAAGACGGGTGGCAAATATTTTAGCCAAAGCATAGCCTTCATTGGTTGGCTCAAGCTCTCCTTTTAGAATTTGATCTTCGCATATGGGGTTTGGTGCTTGTCGGGGATACATGCATGAACTAGCCAAATTTAGTAATTTTGGAATTCCAACATCGCGCGCCGCCAGAATAACATTTCGACCCAAATCCATATTCGTGACAAGAAAATCTGTGGGGTTTGACAGGTTTGCCTGAACCCCCCCAACCTTCCCGGCGGCGTGAACAACTATATCGGGGCGAACAGCATCAAAAAACTTAACGGTTTGGGCAAAATTTGTCAGATCCAGATCTTTGCTTGATGGTGCTACAATGTCCCACTCACCCGCAAGATGATGTTTGCGAATATTTTGCCCTACCATGCCATTGCCACCGGTAAGAAGAATGCAAGATTTTGCCATTATGACTAGTCCTGCTGACGCAGAGATTTATGCCCACTCTTTTTAATCTCAAGATCGAACCTGGCCTCGGCCATATCTGACTCAATCATCTCAGAAACCAACTGCTCAAAGCTAATTTTGGGCACCCAACCTAATTTTTCTTTGGCTTTGCTGGCATCGCCAAGTAGCGTTTCCACTTCTGTCGGCCGATAATAATGAGGATCGATTGATACTATGCAATGACCCGTTGCTGCATCAAATCCCTTTTCATTTTCTTTTTCGCCTTTCCACTGAATTTCCATACCCAGTTTCCTAGCTGCGATTTCCACAAATTCGCGAACACTGTGCTGCACGCCGGTGGCAATGACAAAATCCTCGGGCTTTTCTTGCTGAAGCATCAGCCATTGCATTTCTACAAAGTCTTTGGCGTGCCCCCAATCGCGTTTCGCATCTATGTTTCCCAAATAAATACGATCCTGTATTCCCAGTTTAATGCGCGCAAGTGCCCGTGTTATTTTGCGCGTTACAAAAGTCTCTCCGCGTATGGGACTCTCATGATTAAACAATATGCCGTTGCAGGCATATATTCCGTAAGCCTCCCGATAATTTACGGTAATCCAGTAGGCATACATTTTAGCAACAGCATAGGGACTGCGAGGATAGAACGGGGTGGTTTCTTTTTGAGGGGTTTCTTGAACCAAGCCATATAGTTCTGATGTTGAGGCCTGATAGAAACGAGTTTTTTGGCTCAGACCAAGAATTCGCATGGCTTCAAGAACTCTTAGTGGTCCCAACGCATCGCTATTTGCTGTATATTCCGGCTCTTCAAAGCTAACCGCCACATGGCTTTGGGCAGCAAGGTTATATATTTCGTCTGGCTGAACCTGCTGAATAATATGGGTAAGACTTGATGAATCGGTCATGTCACCGTGATGCAACACGAATTTTGGGTTAGGTACATGTGGGTCTTGAAACAGATGATCTATTCGGGCTGTGTTAAATAACGAAGTACGTCGTTTTATGCCGTGAACTGTGTATCCTTTGGACAGCAAAAACTCAGACAAATATGCTCCATCCTGACCTGTGACCCCGGTGATCAGAGCTGTTTTGCTCATTTTTTCTATCCTTGTTTAATTGTGCGCATAAAAAGCAAATTGAGTGTTTGGGCGAGTAAAAAAAGTGTCGCCAGAAGTTTCTTATCACTCAACCACGGCCAAATTCATCTTCAATTCTTATAATATCGTCTTCTCCCAAGTAAGATCCGGTCTGAACCTCAATTAATTCCAATAATATTTTTCCGGGATTGAAGAGCCTGTGAATTGCGCCTTGTGGGATATACACGCTTTTATTTTCTGTCAACGTCATTGTTGTGTCGTTAATCTGCACCTCTGCTGTGCCGCGCACAACTACCCAGTGTTCAGAGCGGTGATGGTGTTTTTGCAATGATAAGCGCTTGCCCGGTTTGACAAACAATCGCTTTACCTGAAACCGTTCACCGTTAAGAACCGAGGTATAGCCCCCCCAAGGTCGATAGGTTGTTTGGTGAATATCAGTCAATTCTTTGGTCTTTAAATCTGCACTGAGGGATTTGACAACGGCGCCAACATTTTGCGCTTCTGAGAGGCGCCCCACATAAATTGCGTCTTCACTCGCAATAACTGCGATATCGTCTAAACCGTCGACGGCAACATGCAGCTTTTCAGATATTACAAGTGAGTTTTTTGTGTTGCTTATGCTGACAGCCCCACGCCGCAAATTTTCATCGCTATCACGGTCACCGGTTTTCCAAACCGCATCCCATGACCCAAGGTCAGACCATTGGATTGGTGAGGGCACAACACAAGCAAGGGAAGTCTTTTCGAAAATGGCATAGTCAATTGAAATATCTGGCGCTTGAGCAAAGGCATCTGAGTCAAGGCGAATAAAATCAAGGTCCTTTTTTGAAAGTTCAACCGATGCACTAGCTGATGCCAATATTTTTGGCGCCAATTTTTCGCATTCACTTATTAATGTTGAAGCTGAAAACATGAACATTCCAGAGTTCCAATAGTAATTCCCGGAAGCAAGCATTTCATTCGCAACTGATAGATCTGGTTTTTCAACAAATCTTGCTACAGAGTTTACACCGCTCATGATTTGTTTTCCGGCCTCGATATAGCCAAAGCCGGTGGCCGGTTCCGTAGGAGTAATACCAAAAGTTACCAAATGTCCCGCTGAAGCGGCGCCTTTGGCCTTTTCCAATACGCTCAAATAAGTATCGTTGACCGAGATGTCATGATCGGAAGGCAAAATATGCACTAGCTGATCTTTGTTTTCCTTTGAGGCAACCAAACTTGAAACTGCAATTGCAGCCGCAGTGTTTCTGGCAACAGGTTCAAGCAATATAGCTTTGAGCACTACTCCACACTCAAGCGCCTGCTCAGCGACCAAAAAACGATATTGCTCATTGGTTATGATAATTGGTTCTGTGTAGAAACCACACTCAACAAGGCGTAGCAGGGTTTGCTGAAACAAGCTGAGATCACAAGTCAACGGCAGGAATTGTTTTGGCCGCGATGAACGTGACATTGGCCAAAGCCGCGTGCCTTTTCCACCTGCAAGTACAATAGGTACGATCAAATTATTATTATCGATCATACAAAAATACCCGCCGCATTTTCACCCCTTACAACACAAAAATATTCAGGGCCGAATGAAATTTTGTTAAGTAATTGATTGTCAAAACTACTACACTTAAAACGCACTGGCCAGGCTTTTTAACTCACCAAATCAGGCAGCTTTCATATAGCGCGGCGGCAAACTGTTGGCAAGGTTGGAACCAAAACCCAAACACGGGTTAGCCTAAATAAATGCCGCAACATCAATAAGAATACCTCAAGGGATTGCAATGAGTTTCTCCAAATTAGAACGATTTGAGCGCCGCCCCCATTAATAGGAATACCAAACCGCAAAATTTACTTATAAGAATTTGGCCTAAACTTTCAAATATTGACATTTTTACATATTAACTATTTATTAACTTTTACTAAGCAGTGCGGGAAAACCACGTTAGTATTTATATAAGTACATCTGTGACCACTCCTACTTGTTAGTTTTTGTAAAAAGGGGAAATTAAATGAATAAAAGCAAACGTTTACTAAGTTCGGCTGTTGCAAGAATTCAAACAATCCGTAAAATTTCAATCGGGGTCGTCAGTGCCGGAGCCATGCTGGTTGGTAGTACTTCTAGCGCCGTGGCTATTGATGGTGTAATCGATGAAACAATAAGGACGATAAATTGTATCGGGTTACTATTTACCGATCCTGAACTGCACCTGGTTGAATGCGGTGTCGGCGACACTTCAAATTCTGGAACTTTGGCTCCCCTTATCTTCGTTATACCGCCACCACCACCGCCACCGCCCACTCTGGTTTGCGGCGACGGTGAAACGGTTCATGATCACGAGTGTGTATCTACTTCACCATCGTAGTTTCTATCCAACCTCAGGTTGGAGTTAATTTGACTTAAGTTGATGCCCGTTTGAACGGGCGGGATTTGTAGCAAAAATTATGCAGCGCCAAGATTAAACTCAGCTTGCTGGGTGTTGGTGGGCAGAAAATTTTGCACGCGGGCTTCAGCTTGGTTTGGAATTTAGGGGCAATTTGTTCGTTTAAATTGAGCCTTGGCATAAATTCGTTTGAAATTTAGCCTTGGCATAAAAAGGAGAACTCAGTTGAACAATTACAAAATTGTACAAAAGCAAAACATTTTCAGAATTGGGAAAGTCAGAAATTTGGCGGTCGGCGTTGTCACCGCCGGGGCAATGATGGTCGGGGGAACTTCTAGTGCTATGGCTCTTGACGATGTGTTTGAGGAAAAATTACGGATCTTAAATTGTGCCGTTCTGCTATTTACTGACCCGGAACTGCACCCTGCTGAATGTGGAGTAGGTGATACTTCAGGTTCTGAATCTTTAGCTCCTCTTATCTTCGTTATACCGCCACCTCCACCGCCACCTTCATCTAAACCTCCGGAGTGTGATCACAATTATGAGTGGCATAATCACGAGTGCCAATCTTTATATCAATAGAGGTAGTGCAGCCTCAAGCGGATGTTTTGAGGATGTCAGCTCTGGTGATTTAAAGACGGCGCGGCTTTGAAAAATAGCAAGGTTCTGTTGCTGCGTAATTTCATTTAGATTATTGCTCAGGTCCGCCCGCTAATTTGGTGGGCGGACTTGCTTACAAATTCATGGTTCAATCTGATGGTCATTTATGTTTTTTGCTTGTAAATTGATATGGTGAGAATTTAGAGTGCTCCCATGAAAAATCACCCAAGCGTAACCTCACTCATCGGCAATACTCCCCTTATTCGTTTGAACGCGGTTTCAAAAGCCACTGGATGCGAAATCTTTGGAAAAGCTGAATTTTTGAACCCCGGACAATCGGTCAAGGACCGTGCCGCATTATATATTATTCGTCAGGCAATAGCCGATGGAAAATTGCGCCCCGGAGGCACCATCGTTGAAGGAACTGCCGGAAATACTGGAATTGGGTTGGCCATGGTGGCCAATTCCATGGGATTCAAAACAATAATAGTTATTCCCAATACCCAGTCTGAGGAAAAAAAGTCCGCGCTCAAGTTAAGCGGGGTACAACTTGTCGAAGTTCCTGCGGTTCCCTATAAAAACCCCAATAATTTTGTGAAAGTCTCCCAAAGGCTGGCACAAAAGCTGGATGCCGAATTACCAAACGGAGCCATATGGGCTAATCAATTTGACAATACTGCCAACCGGCAGGCCCATATTGAGGGGACCGGACCGGAAATTTATCAACAGACAGAGAAAAATGTCGATGGTTTTATATGCGCTGTTGGCTCGGGTGGAACTCTAGCTGGATGTGCCATAGCCCTGAAAAAATTTGATAAAAACATTCAAATCGGACTGGCGGACCCAGAGGGCGCGGCACTTTTTTCGTATTTTTCCAAGGGCGAACTTGCCTCCTCCGGGTCTTCAATCACCGAAGGAATTGGACAGGGAAGAATTACCAAAAATCTTGAAGGATTGGCGGTGGATATGGCGTTCGAAATTGCAGATAAGGATGCCCTGCCCTACCTTTTTGATCTGGCGCAAAATGAAGGCTTATGTCTTGGCGGATCAAGTGCAATAAATATTGCCGGTGCTGTGGCAATGGCAAAAGAAATGGGGCCGGGAAAAACCATCGTGACAATCCTTGCTGACTATGGCAACCGCTATCAGTCCAAATTATATAATTCTGAATTTTTGCGCTCAAAATCGCTGCCGGTTCCGGCATGGCTTGAACATCAGCAGAAAATTGACCTCGCGGAAATAATGGAAGCCCAGTAACAAACCGCTCTACATTAGCTGTTGCTAAAGTGATTGTGGTTTGTAAAATTACACAATAAATCCCAACTAAGTTGCAATTTAGCCGTCTTGAAACTGGAGAAATAAATGAATGGAATTTCACCCTTTGTTGATACACAATTTGTGTTTGACAATTTGAACAATTCAAATTTCTCCATTGTTGATGCTTCCTGGCATATGCCAAATTCAGACCAGAGTGCTCTGGATAATTTTACCTCAGGTCACATTCCAGGGGCTGTTTATTTTGATCTGGATAAAATTGCCGATATTTCCTCCACCCTGCCCCATATGGTGGCATCACCTGAGATTTTTGCAAAAATGGTGGGAGAATTGGGAATAGGAAAAAATGACACTATAATTATCTATGATAGTTCGGGCCTGTTTTCAGCGGCTCGTGTTTGGTGGAATTTCAAAATTATGGGGGCAAAAAATTGCTTCGTTTTAAGAGGTGGATTACCGAAATGGCGACGCGAGAACCGACCATTGGCCACAGGAGAAACCAGCCCGGTCGCTAAACAATTCAACGCCGTTTTGCAAACCGAACAGGTGGCAGAGAAACCTGAATTACTGGAAATAGCCACAGCTTCAGAAAACTTGAGCGAAGTACAGATCATTGATGTGCGCCCAAAAGCCCGTTTTTCTGCCCAAGCCCCAGAACCAAGGCCGGGAATGCGCTCAGGCAGGATACCCGGAAGTAAAAATCTACCCTTTATGGACCTGATAAAAGATGGGGAAATGATAGACCCCGGCGCGATTAACGAGCAATTGGAAGGCGCAAATATTGACTTGCAAAAACCAATTATTGCCAGTTGCGGCTCTGGAGTGACCGCGCCGATCCTGTGTTTGGCTCTGGCGGAAATTGGTATCGAGGCAATGCGGGTTTATGATGGTTCGTGGAGCGAATGGGGGATGCCCGGCCCGCAACCGGTGTTAGGCGCTGACGGCGAACTTGTTTAAGTTTGCTATTTGCAAAATTTATTTTAGGTACTCGTGTTCATCTGACAGGCGGAGCATAAAGAAGGCCACCCTGAGACCATAACGCATTGGGACCACGCAACATGGCCGCACCGGTTTGGGGGCCAAAGTGACGTTCAAAAAGCTCCCGATAATTGCCAACAGCTCGAATTACATTTCGCATCCAGTTGGGATCCAGATCAAGTTCCACTCCAAAATCCTCTTCAAGTCCCAGCAGGCGTCTAATTGCTGGAGTGCGCACAGAAAGCATAGATTCCAAATTCAAGCTGCTAACACCAACTTCTTCAGCGCTGATTAAAGTAAATATTGTCCACCGAACAATATCAGCCCATTGCTCATCACCGTAACGAACAGTGGGGCCAAAGGGGGTTTTGGAAATATATTCAGGCAATACCCGGTGCATACCCGGGTCTGGCAGGGAACGCCTGACGGCTTGCAAAAAACTTGCAGGGGCAGTTATTGCATCGCAAAGTCCCCTTGAATAGGCCACCACCAGATCTTGGAAATCCTCGTAAACCAACTCCGTGTAAACGGCCTGATTGGTGAAGAAAAAATCTCTCATATTGGCCAGGTCGTCACTAGAATTTGCCACGCAAACCGATATATCTGTAAGTTCGAATGCCGAGACAAATCCTTTTTCCTGACGGACCATGAATGATTGGCCATCAAAAAAGCTGGTAGTCAGATAACGCACATCAAACGTAGTATCCCGGCTCATTGTCCAAGACGCGTTGCGCGATAGAACATCAATTTCGCCAGATTGCAATTGGGCAAACCTGCCATCACCAGCCAACATGCGAAATTCTACCAGATCCGGATCACCAAGGGTTGCAGCTGCAATCGCACGGCAAATATCCACATCAAACCCTGTCCAAACGCCATCCGCATTTTCTTTGGAAAAACCATCAAGGGAACCAGTTGCAGCACAGACAAGAAAACCACGGTCTCGAACGGCCTCAAGTGTTTGGGATTGAACAGGAGCTGCAAAAACAACAACAAACAGCAGGAACAAAATGCCTGTAGCAGGTTTTTTGCCAAACGCGCTTTGCAACTGCACCTTGGCTGGAAACACAATCAGCAGCAGCGAAAAAAACAAGTTTTTTAGCAATCCACAAACCCGTTCAACAGAATAAGCAAAGATTTGCGCCATCTCCAAAGACCTGACTGCTGAGCAATCAAGTGTCTTTAATGTGGTCTTTTCACCGTATAAAATGTCGAAGGCGTATTTCAAGTCAGCTCCAAACAATATTTGCCAAGTGCTTTCGCCCTAGCACAATCGCCGCGCCCCCCAAGTGTATATACTTGCCAATGAAAACTGTCTGGTCAATGGATACCGGACGGTTATCTAAGGCTATTTTCAAATTCCAAGATCACAAATAAATTCACATGTGAGAACAATGTCAAACCAGATTATTTTCTCAACATTTGGGTAATTGAAACCACACATTGTGTAAAAAAATCGGTGCTTTTAAATTTGCCAATAGATAATAAATGACCCCACGGCCAAAAACAATCCAATTGAGGGAACAGTCAAGTGCCTAGTGCAATATCTGGCTTAGGAACAATTTGGTGCGCTCATGCTTGGGATTGGAGAAGAATTCTTCTGGCTCATTCTGCTCGATAATCTGCCCCTCATCCATAAACATCACCCTGTTGGCAACCTTGCGAGCAAAACCCATTTCGTGGGTAACGCACAGCATGGTCATTCCCTCTTCAGCCAAGCTCACCATCACGTCGAGCACCTCTTTGATCATTTCAGGATCAAGAGCCGACGTCGGTTCGTCAAACAGCATGATTTCAGGGTTCATGCACAAAGAGCGTGCAATGGCCACTCGCTGTTGCTGCCCACCGGACAATTGGCCTGGATATTTCAATGCCTGCTCAGGGATTTTTACCCGCTCAAGATAGTGCATTGCAATTTCTTCAGCTTCGGCCTTGGGAGTTTTGCGAACCCAAATCGGTGCTAAAGTAAGGTTTTGCAGTATGGTCAAATGGGGAAACAGATTGAAGTGCTGAAACACCATTCCGACTTCACGACGAACTTCATCAATCTTTTTCAAATCGCTGGTCAACTCAATTCCGTTGACAACAATATGGCCCTGCTGATGTTCTTCAAGACGATTAATGCAACGAATTAAAGTTGATTTCCCCGATCCAGAAGGACCGGCGATTACAATACGTTCGCCCTTCATAACCTTGAAATTAATGTCTTTAAGAACATTAAACTCGCCATACCATTTGGCCATATTGGTTATTTCAACGGCAACTTCCGTTTTGGAAACTTCCATCTTTGCTGCTCCGTTGTTTTTTGATTGGTCCTGGGCCTTTGCATTTTTTGCCATAGCCAACTCCTAACTTTTATGCCCGGTGTCCAGTCGTCGCTCCATATATTGGGAGTAACGGGACATGGCGAATGTAAATACCCAAAAGACTGCTGCGGCGAAAAAGTAGCCGGTGATCGGAATTGAGGGGGCTGTCCAGCCTTCTGTGGCTGACCCCGCTCGAACCGATCCTAAAAGATCAACAAGCCCGACAATTGAAACCAGAGTGGTGTCCTTGAACAGTGAAATTGAATTGTTCACAATCCCAGGAATTACCATTTTGAGAGCCTGAGGCAGAATTATGAAAGTCGTAGCCTGCACATAGTTTAAACCAAGCGCATCGGCTGCTTCATATTGCCCCTTATCAATGGCCTGCAAACCACCCCGGACCACTTCAGCAGTATAGGCGGCGGTAAACAGCGTTACGCCAAACAATGCTCTGACCAATTTATCGAAATTGGTACCCTCAGGCAAAAACAATGGCAACATAACCGAAGCCATGAACAGCACAGTAATCAATGGAACTCCGCGCCACAATTCAATAAACACAACACAGACTGAACGCAGTAGCGGCATTTTTGATCGACGGCCAAGCGCTAACAACACCCCCAATGGGAATGAAGCAACAATGCCGGTTACCGCAACAATCAGGGTCAGCATCAAGCCGCCCCACTTCTCAGTCGGAACTTCCAACAAACCGGTAAATCCGCCACCATTGATCAGAAAAAACGTCACAAAAGGATAAACAATCAGGAACAAAAAGCCCCATAACATTTTACCGGGAATGCGCGGGGTGGCCAGCAAAAACAGCAGCAGAGCACCAATGCCAAAGGCAATATTGGGCCGCCAGTATTCCGTGTCGGGATAAAACCCATAAATAAAGAAGTCCAGCCGGTTAACAATGTAGGGCCAGCAAACTCCTGAGCCTTCAACCCGACAATCAGAACCGCTCGTACCCTGCCATATAGCCGTTGTAAATACATAGGAAACCAGCCCGGAAAGGGCATAGTAAATCATCAAAACGCTTAGAATTGTCAAAATGGAATTGCCAACCGAATTAAACAGGTTAGTGCGCAACCAGACAACAATTCCGTCGGTTCTAACCGGGGGCGGCATATCCGGCGACATTTCTTTTCTGACAATTGCTATGGCGTCAAGGGAATTTGGTGTTTCTATGGTCATTTTGTGCCCCTATCGCTCTGTCAGCGCAATTCGCGCATTAAACCAGTTCATGAACGCCGATGTACCAAGGCTCAACGCTAAATAAATGGTCATGGTTATGGCGACAACTTCCACCGCCTGCCCGGTCTGATTCAAGGTAGTGCCCATGAATACACTCACCAATTCGGGGTAGCCAATGGCCACCGCCAGTGATGAGTTTTTGGTCAGATTAAGAAATTGCGAAGTCAGAGGAGGCACGATCACCCGCATGGCTTGAGGAACGATAACCTCACGCAAACGGGTTTTTTCGTTAAGTCCCAAGGATTTTGCAGCTTCACTCTGCCCGGTGGGAACCGCCAGAATACCAGCGCGCACGATTTCAGCAATAAACGCAGCAGTATACAAAATCAACGCCCACAAAAGAGCTATAAACTCCGGCGGGACATGAACACCGTCCACGTAGTTAAATCCACGCAAAACCGGAATAGTAAATGTCAGGGTAGCGCCAATCGCCAGCCAGACAATTGCTGGCAGTCCAACAATAATACCGGTATTGATAAGTGCGGCGGGAGGACGTTTCCCAGTTTTATCCTGGCGTTTTTGCGCCCATTTAGCGACAAAAAATGCAGCAATTACAGCGATGCCAAATGCGATCCATACTAAAGAAAAATTCTCGCTGAACTGGGGCGCTGGTGTAACCAGACCGCGATTATTAAACACCGAATAAAGTGGCAACTCGATACTTTGCTTAACCCCGGGCATAACTGCCAAAACACCAAAATACCAAAATACCATCTGCAAAAGCAGAGGAATATTGCGCATAATCTCGATATAAATTGTTGCCAGACGCGCAACCACCCAGTTGGATGAAAGGCGCGCGATACCAATGGTAAATCCAAGAATAGTGGCTAATATTATGCCGGTAACAGAAACCAGCATAGTGTTGAGAAAACCAACGAGTAGAGCATCGCCAAATGTTGACGAGCGATCATACTCGATTAGTTTGAACCCAATTTCAAAACTGGCCGTGTTATCTAAAAACCCGAAACCGGTTCGGATATTCTGTCTGGCCATGTTAGCGGTCAGATTTCCCCAAATAGAAGAGAAAAACCAAACCACTCCACCCAATAGCAATACCTGATAAAACCAGGCTCTTACCTTGGGATCATAAATAAGGGATGCTTTAGCTGGCGCATCCTTGGAATTTGATGCGGTGCTATTTTTTGACATATCTTCGGAAGTCATTCCCCGTGCCCCTCCCCCGATGGAAACAGCAATTCATAAAATCAAATGAAATTGCTACAAATAAAACCCCGGGAGCACAAAGCTCCCGGGATAATAATAATCGTCTATTTAGCGAACTGGTGGTGCGTACTGAATGCCGCCATCTGTCCATAGCGCGTTTACGCCACGGGCAATGCCGATTTCAGTCTGCGGACCAACATGGCGTTCATACATTTCGCCGTAGTTGCCCAGTGCTTTAATGATCCGGTAGCCCCAATCATTGGAAACACCAATCATGTCACCGTAAGTTCCTTCAACGCCAAGCAGACGTTTGATGGCTGGGTTGTCAGAAGCAAGCATCTCATCAACATTTGCCTGAGTCACACCAAGTTCTTCAGCGTTGAGCAACAAGAAGTATACCCAGCGATTAAGATTGAACCATGCGTCATCGCCCTGACGGACAGATGGCCCAAGAGGCTCTTTGGAGATGATTTCAGAAAGAATAACGTGAGCAGCTGGATCTTCCAGATTCAAACGTTCAGCAGCAAGTGCAGAACTATCAGTTGTATAAACGTCACAACGTCCGTCCTGATATGCCTGCAACACTTCGTCCTGCTCTTCAAAAACAACAGTGTTAACTGCAATGTCATTGGAAGAGAAGAAATCAGCAGCGTTCAATTCAGTAGTAGTACCGGCTTCAATACAAACCGATGCGCCACCAAGATCAAACGCAGAACCGATGCCATCGCTCTTGCGAACCATGAAACCCTGTCCATCATAGAACATTACGCCAACAAAGTTGATGCCCAGCGAAGTGTCGCGAGTCATTGTCCATGTTGTTGTACGTGAAAGAACGTCGATTTCGCCCGAAGACAAAGCCGCGAAACGCTCAGTTGATGTCAAAGGTGTGTAACGAACTGCGTCGACATCGTCAAAAATTGCGGCGCCAAGGGCACGACAAAAATCAACTTCAAGTCCAGACCAGTTATTGTTTGCATCAGGAGCAGAGAACCCGCGAACACCGCCGGTCACGCCGCACTGAACAAAACCTTTGTCCGTTACTGCCTGAAGGGTACCGCCATCACTGGCTGCATTAGATGCTGTTGCCGACATACCGAAAGCGGTAGCCAGAGCAGCTAAAATAAGCTTTTTTTGCATTAGATTGCCTTTTGTTTCCTAACCTTGAGAAAATCCCAGATCGGGCGCAAAAGTAAACGCATATTTCGCCCTCCCCAGGCCATACCCTCACCTTATGATGATGAAGTTGGTATTCTCATATGGATACTTTTTTTGAGGCAAAGGTCAAGCATTTAAGCGTCATACTTGATCAATCTTTTAAAAAAAAAGCGCTTAAAGTTAAATTAACCATAAAAATCGGCACTTTATGGCTCTGACCATCGAAAAACGGGCCAAATAAGCGCTTGTTATTATTTGTTGGTTTCATAAAAACGACAAATGGGAAAAGAAATGCATGCGAATGCAAAAATAATTTGCAAAATGGCATATCTCGTTATTTTTAAGGGGTTGGGAAATGTACCCCTCTAATGCATTATGAAGCACAAAACATCATTTCGGGGCAGATTAAGTGAACAAGAAACCTAATAAATCAAACAACGGGCAATGGAGTGTAGAAACTTTGCTGACCCATGGAGGCCGTTGGCCTGATGAACAATTTGGAATTGTAAACACTCCGGTTTATCGAGCATCAACAGTTTTACATCCGAATTTGGACACGCTGGTAAATCACAGTCAGCCGTATACATATGGTCGCCGCGGCACCCCCTCGTCGCGTTCGGTTGAGGATTTGATAACAAAACTTGAAAACGGAGAGGGAAGCAAGCTCACCCCCTCCGGTATTTCAGCAATTGCCTGCGCGCTTATGAGTGTCGCTAAAACTGGTGACGAAATTCTGGTTGTTGACAGTGTTTATGCTCCCACAAGAGAATTCTGCGATGGTTTTTTGGCTCGCATGGGCGTGACGACAAAATATTTCGCCCCCCGGGTCGGTGCTGATATTGTCGATCTGATCGGGAAAAACACCAGCGCGATAATGTTGGAAAGCCCGGCCTCACATACATTCGAAATTCAGGACCTGCCGGCAATTCGCAAAGCCTGTGGAGATAAAAATATCGCCATTATTGTTGATAACACATGGGCGACACCATTATTTTATCAGCCCTTGCAATTGGGGGCGGATATATCTGTTCATGCTGGCACTAAAATGTTTGTCGGGCATTCAGATGCGATGTTTGGCACCATAACGGCAAATGACAGGTTTTTTCCCGCTATTGAACAGACCCACGGTTTGCTGGGCCTGTTTGCAGGGCCGGATGATTGTTATCTGGCCGCTCGTGGCATGCGCACTCTGGCAATTCGCATGAAGGAACATGAAAGCCGGGCGCTTGACGTTGCCAAATGGCTTGAGGGCCACGAACTGGTTGAGCAGGTGCTGCACCCTGCCCTGCCCTCTCACCCGGACCACAAACTGTTTCAGCGCGATTTCAGCGGCTCAGGATCTTTGTTTGGATTTTGCCTTCCGGTAGCTTCCTCCCCCGAAGATTCCACAAAAGCATTGGCTGCATTAATTGATCATATGGAGCTGTTTGGCATTGGATATTCGTGGGGAGGGTTTGAAAGCCTGATTTTGCCTTCATTGCTTGGCAAGGCGCGGACTGTTTCACCTTGGCCACAGGATAAGCGCTTAATACGGCTGCATATCGGCTTTGAAGATGTTCAGGATCTAATAGGTGACTTAAAAGCCGGGCTGGTTCGCTATAAGGATGCCATGTAGCTGGATAAGATTTAAAACAGGCTGCTAGGGCAAGTCCTGAGGTTAAGGTCAAGGCCCTAGAGTTAGGTCCCTAATCTTTCCACTTAATATTGTGCACGATTTCGCCCTGCTGATTTTTAGAAAATATCCACCCCTTATGAAGCCAATAGTTTCGAACAGCATAGGCAGCAATAATGCCTGTTAAAATCCCGGCAAATACATCGGTTGGAAAATGAACCCCGACCATAATGCGAGAAATGCCACCGATCAAAGCAACGCTGAGCATGAACCAACGCCATTTTGGTCGTAAAAATACCACCCCCATGGCAAAAGCAAATATCACACTGGTATGGCCCGATGGTATAGCTTGAAAACTCCAGTCATTAAAAACCGGCTGAAAGCCAAAAAGACCATATTCATCAAGGTGGATTGGACGGGCCCGGCCAATAAGGCGTTTTAGCAGATTTGCAAACAGCCCCGGCACAACAGTTACAAAGAATATGAATCCGCTTACCTGTGTAACCACTTGCAAGCGCCCATTAAAACGAGAGAATTTTCTGGATTTTATCGCAATAGCAGCAAAGATCATTGCTAGCAAGGCGGGCACAATGATCCACCCGGCAGAACCAATTTTTGTGACATATTGAAAAATAACATCCACTATGGGCGGCAGGGAAGAAACCCAACGGGTTGCCGGCTCGTCAACAAATAACAGGGCTGAAAATATCAGCAACGAAATGGCAAGAAAACGGGGAATGTATCCTGTTCCCAGCCCAAACGGCCATTTGCTTTTGGTGTTTAGCATGTGTTTTATTCTCAGGTTCTAGAATGAGTTAGGGTCACAAAAGTGGCGCACATCACCCTACCCCGTCAACCATTGAACTGGCATTTTTTGCTAAGCCCCCAGATTTTTATGATGTATTTGTTGGAAAAAGTGACGCGGTTGGCAATGATAAAAGTAAAGCCCTTGGATGAAAGTAAGCCCTTGCTCTTGGGAAAAAGAATGTGTATTGGCATCTTATTACGTTGTGTCCGGGGCATAGCTCAGCCTGGTAGAGCACTGGTTTTGGGAACCAGGGGTCGCATGTTCGAATCCTGCT
>CAZMVQ010000043.1:0-20766 GCA_964569865.1 uncultured Devosia sp. | reverse complement strand
TCAAAAGATATGGCGGCAGTTTTGACCCCTATGATCGCCCCATAACCAAGCCCGATATTACTTCGCTTGTTGTTGCAATTGATGGAACACAAATTCCGGCCAGCGATTTTGCCATTGATGCTTTGAATGGAATTATCACTTTTAATACCGCGCCTTTACTCTCTACTGCCATCACTGCCGGGTTTGAATTTGATATTGCAGTGCGCTTTGACAGTGACCGGCTTGATATTGAACTTAGCAGTTTTGACGCGGCTTCAATTCCAAACATTATGATTGTTGAGGTGCTCGAATGAGGAAGTTTAGCTCTCAGTTTGCCTCCCATATTGCCAGTGGAGCAACAAGTCTTTGCAATTGCTGGCTGATCGAAAGAAGCGATGGGGTAAATCTTGGTTTTACCGATCATGATAAAAATCTTGAGTTTGACGGGCAGCAATATTTACCCGCCAATGGTCTGGATAGCTCGGAAATTAGCGCTAAACTAGGGTCTCAGGTTGATACCTCGGAAGTCACCGGGATTTTGCATTCTACAGCTTTGAATGAAGAAGATATATTGCTGGGTCGCTATCGGGACGCACAGGTGACGACAATGCGGGTGAACTGGCGCGATGTTTTGGTTCGCGAAATCATGCGCGTCGATTTTATTGGTGAAATTGCTCGAGAGGACCAGATTTTTCGCGCCGAATTGCGTTCCCAACAGGAAATTTTGAACATTCCCAAGGGCCGTCGTTATCAATCTGGCTGCGATACTTCCGTTGGTTCCATAAGGTGCGGTATTGATATTAATACACCTCTTTATCGGGGGGAAGCGCAGGTGGAACTGATAAACTCCCGCTATTCTATTGAGGTGAGCGGTCTTGCCTCCTTCGCTTCGGGCTGGTTTTCCTTTGGAACAGCGGATTGGGTTAGCGGCAAGCGCACATTGCTTAAAGACAGTGTAAAGTCTCACAATTTAAGCGGGGCCAACGCAATATTGACCTTTGAACAACCGGTTGGCGATTGGGCGGTAGTTGGCGATCAGTTAAGCGTTTTTGTTGGCTGCAACAGATTATTCTCAACCTGCAAAAGCAAATTTGCCAACTCGCAAAATTTTCAGGGCTTTCCCCATATTCCGGGCAATGGATTTTTGCTTTCCTATCCGCTAGCCGGTGATGATTTGAATGGTTCGGCGCTGATCAAATGAACATTGACAGATCAGAAATAATCAGCGCAGCCAGCGCATGGGTCGGAACGCCCTATCGCCATCAGGCCTCTTTGAAGGGGGCAGGGTGTGATTGTCTGGGCCTCATTCGTGGCGTTTGGTTCGAGATCTTTGGCTCAAATGCCCAAAAAACCCCGCCATATTCCAGATTTGGCAATGATCCTGACAGCGCATCGCAATTGCTTGAGGCGGCTGAAGAATATCTGGTTCCGCAAAAACCAATCCCTTTGCCCGGTCTTGTGGTGTTGTTTCAGGTCCACAAAAAACTCCCCCCCCGCCATTGTGCAATTTTCATAGAGGGTAATCGTTTTATCCACGCTCAGGAGCGTCATGGGGTCATTGTTACGCCGCTCTCTAATTCATGGCAGCGCCGTATCCATTCAATTTATGCTTTCCCACAAAGGTCTTCTTAAATCATGGCAACATTAGCTCTTTCGGTCGCCGGACAGTTCGCCGGCGGATTGGTTGGCGGCCCGCTTGGTGCTATGGCCGGGCGGGCCTTGGGCGCATTGGCCGGCAGCGCCATTGATAGCGCGCTGTTTGGCGGTGATACGGAACAAGCAGCCCCCGCACCAAACCCTTTTGCTTTGCAGGGGTCCTCTCAGGGTGGTGCAATTCCAAAAATCTATGGCTGGAACAGGGTTGCGGGAAACGTGATCTGGGCCACAAACCTGGAAAGGCAGACAACTCAAACCTTAGGCGCCAAAGGTGTTTCTAAAGCCAACGATAATGCAGTGGAGGAAGAATTCCTCGCCAATTTCGCCATTGGTCTTTGTGAAGGTGAAGTGGGACTCTTGGGGCGTGTTTGGGCCGATGGCCGCCTTTTGGAAACCAGTGAAATCACCTATCGGTTTTACAAAGGAAGCAGTGATCAAGCCGTTGACCCGCTTATTGAATTAAAGCAGGGGGCTGACAATGCGCCCGCCTTTAGAGGTCTTTGTTATCTGGTATTTGAAGGACTGCCCCTAAAACAGTTCGGCAATCGAATTCCCAATATTAATGTTGAGATTTGCCGCATCGTCGGTGATCTGGAACCGGCGATAAAGGCCATAACCATCATCCCCGGCGCTACTGAATTCGGCTATGATCCTGAGCCAAGGGTGCGCATATTATCGCCGGGAAAAACCATCGGTGAAAATACCAATATGTTAGGCCAGACTTCAGACTGGACGATCTCGATTGATCAGTTGCAGGCGCTATGCCCCAATCTTGAGCATGTGGCGCTGGTCGTTTCATGGTTTGGTGATGATCTTCGCTGCTCCAACTGCAAAATTCAGCCTCGCGTTGAAAATGCTACAAAAAACGTTTCTGGCGCCAGTTGGCTGGTATCGGGAAATTCCAGAGCCCAAGCGCCGGTTATGACCCAGTATCAGGGCGGTCCGGCCTATGGGGGCACTCCATCAGATGCTTCGGTTCTTGCAGCAATTACTGACTTGAAAAGCCGTGGCATCAAAGTGACCCTTTATCCGTTTGTTCTAATGGATATTGCTGAATCAAATTCCCTTAACGATCCATATTCGGGCAATATTGGACAATCCGCCTATCCTTGGCGTGGACGCATAACCAGCGATCCCGCTCCCGGAATTGTTGGTTCTCCCGACCAAAGTGCAGCAATGGATGCTCAGGTCAACGCATTTGCGGGCAGCGCTGGTCCCGCTGATTTTGTTGCTGCCTCAAATACAATAAATTATACTGGCGCGCTTGATTGGGGCTATCGGCGATTGATTTTGCATTATGCTCATCTGGCGCAATTGGCAGGCGGCGTTGATAGCATTCTGATCGGATCTGAATTACGGGGCCTGACATGGCTTAGAAACAGCGCCACCGGATTTCCTTTTGTTGATGCTTTGGTAAATTTGGCAGCTGATGTTCGCTCTATCGTTGGTGTGGGCACCAACATATTTTATGGTGCTGACTGGAGCGAATATTCGGGCTATCAGCCCCCTGATGCTCCGGGAGATAAACTGTTTCATCTGGACCCTCTGTGGGCAAGTCCCAATATTGATGCCATTGGCATCGACAATTATATGCCAATATCAGATTGGCGGGGCAATGGTGATGAACCCGATAAATCCATAGCTGATCATCCTTATCAATTGGATTATTTGCAGGCCAATATTGCCGGGGGAGAAGGCTATGACTGGTATTACGCAACAGACGCTGATCGCTTGGCGGCAAACCGCACGCCGATAACCGATGGTCCTGACGCGGAGCCGTGGATTTGGCGCTTTAAGGATATTAAGAACTGGTGGAGCAATCCCCATCATAATCGCGTTGGCGGGGTTCGTGATCCGTCCCCAACGGCTTGGATGCCCCAGTCAAAACCCATCTGGATGAGTGAACTTGGCTGCGGTGCAGTTGATAAAGGCCCCAATACCCCAAATGTTTTTGGTGATCCTAAAAGTGTTGAAAATGCCCTGCCATATTTTTCTGATGGCACGGCGGATGCGCTTGCTCAACGACAGTTTTTGCGTGCGCATCATCACTGGTGGCAGGCGGGATCACCAGGTTATGATCCCCTGAATAATCCGACATCAAATGTATATGCCGGGCAAATGCTCGATCCGGATAGAATATATGTCTGGACATGGGATGCGCGGCCAAATCCCGCGTTCCCCAACCGGCTCGACGTATGGTCAGACGGAAAAAATTATCAGACCGGCCATTGGCTGACCGGAAGGCTGGGCACACTGGCAGGTGATGAATTGCTGAGCGGGATCGCAAAAGATTTTGGAGTAACTTTTGCAAATGTAAATGTGGCTCCTCCTCAGATTTATGGGGCGCAAATAAATAATATAACGAGCCTTAGGCGTGCCATTGAATCTATTTTGGGTGCCACCGGATTAAAGGTGCGCGATACCCCTGAAGGTTTGAGCGTGATAAATCTGGCCCAATCCGACAATATCAATATATCCGGTCAAAATTTGACTGTGAGCGAAACGGCCACATTGTCCCGGAAAAGTTCCAATCAGCACGAGGCCATTGGTCAACTGGCAATGTCATATATTGATCGTTCCAGCGATTATGATGGGGCAACTCAAACTGCCATTATTGATTTAAATCCTGTGCAAACGGCAACCGCAACCAATCTGGTTCTTGATAGAATAACTGCCCAACGCGCTGTGTTTACGATGATAAACAACACACAAAGCAGCGACAGGTTGGAGTTCTTGTTGCCGCCGTCTGCGATGGCATTACAGGTGGGAGATTTAATCAAGTTAGATGACACTGGTGAAGATGACTTTACCATTGCAGATATTCGTCAGGGCAATTCACAAAAGATTTCAGCACTGTTAAAAAATCAAAGTCAGGCTTTTGCGGCTGACGCAGATCTTAAACTTCCCGCTTTGCAACTGCCAAAAATTTCTTCTCGACCTCTGATCGTTGGCGCTCATCTTTTAGGGGATGGGGGTGATGTATCGGGAACCAAAATGACCCTTGGGGCCTTTGCTGACCCGTGGCCGGGCGAAATAGCATTCACTAATGCTAACGGTGTTGTTGCAAGGTTAAATCAGCCAGCGGGCATCGGTATGTTGGAGGTTGCTCTTGGTGCGGCAAAAACTGCCCTTTGGGATAAAGCCAGTTCAATTCAATTGAGCATGACAACCAATCATTTGGCTTCCATAAGTCAATTGCAGGGCCTGAACGGCAATAACAGAATAGCAGTGCAAAAAGACAATGGGGAATGGGAAATAATTGGATTTATTAATGCAGAACTGATTGCAAACTCTCAATATCAGCTTGGCTCCCTGTTAAGGGGGCAAAACGGCACTATGGGTGCGGCTGCATATGACGCTTCTGTCGGAAATTTGGCGATTTTGATGACTGGCGCTGTTCAAGAGATTGAAATTTCCAATGATCAGCTTGAAGAAGATTTGCAACTGACTTCGTTTGCAGGTTCCAGCGATATAGTTGGCACCTCCAATCTGTTTTCAATAAACCAGAATCTTGCCAAACCGTTTTCTCCTGTTCATTTGAAGGCGAGCAGAAATAATATTGATCAAAACATATTGTTTGATTGGAAACGGGTAACTCAAATCGGGGGCGATAGTTGGACCGGTTCTGAAGTGCCTTTGGACTTTGCCCCCGAAGAATATCTGGTGAGCATATTTGATGGTGCAGCTGAAGTTCGTCAAATTTCAAGCAATGCCAGCAGTGTGACCTATTCTTCCACAGATCAAACAGCGGATTTTGGTTCTTTGCCAGCCACATTTACCTTCAGTGTAAGTCAGGTGAGTGCCGTTCATGGGCCGGGCAATGCAGCCAATGGTGTGTTTTCTGGCTAATTTTTGCTTGCGATAGCAGCATTTAATCAATCACCCAAAATTATTGGAAACTTCAATGAGCAGATTTGAACACTGCCTGACCCATATATTGCGCCATGAGGGCGGATATGTGGATAATCCCAAAGACCCCGGTGGGGCGACAAATTTTGGAATAACCAGAAAAACCTTGGCTAGATGGCGACAGGTTTCCCCTTGGTGGAAATTGCCGAAATCACAGGTGAGAACCATAAAACACCCAGAGGTCAGCGCAATTTACCGCTCACTTTATTGGGACCGCTGCCGTGGCTCAATTATGCCTAAAGGGTTGGATTACGCGTTGTTTGACTTTGCCGTCAACAGCGGGCCATCCCGCGCCATCCGGCACCTGCAAACCGTACTTGGGGTGATGAGCGACGGAATTGTTGGCCCGATTACTCTCAATGCGATTGAGAGTTTCGTGGTCTCAAAGGGTGTTGGCGAGTTGATTAAAAAATTCATTACCCAGCGCTTGGGATTTTTGCGCCGCTTAACCGGTTTTAAGACCTTTGGTCGCGGTTGGACAAAACGGGTCGCAAGCGTGCGTCGGGTTGCATTGGCAGATGCCAATATCAGCACAAAACCAAAAAGAGAACCCAGTTTTACAACCAGAAGGAAACCAAAAATGAATATTTTATCCGGTTACAAGACTTATATCGTTGCAATTGCCATGCTGATTGCGGGTATCGGCCAGATGCTGGGAATTGATTTGCCCGGTTTTGACGGACAGGCATCGGGACAATTGGTGATTGAAGCCCTTGCAGTATTGTTTTTGCGTCGGGGTATTAAAAACGAAATTTCCAACGCCTAAATTATGTGGTTTGAACAGACCGGCCGGTGCTGATAAGGAATGCATGTGAATGGGTTTTGCCAATTTTGGTTATATTATCTCGTCAAGAAATTGACACATTCATATTGGGTTCATGTAAACTGATGTAATTTGCCTATTATGAAAAAACTTATACGTAAAATTGGCTCCATAGCGCTGGCCGGTGCCTTGATTTTTGGGGGCAGTGCCAATATTTCGGTTTCTCAGAATTTGGGGACCTGCATGAATAATCGCGCGATTGCTGTTGCTGCCGCCAGCGGTGTTATTCTGCCGCTTGTACAGCTTTTGCGCCGCGCCGGTATCGGAGCGAACGCAAATGTCTTGAATGTGCGAGTATGTCAGATTCAAGGACAGCCCTATTATCTGATAGACGTTTTGCACCCCAACGGTGCAGCACAAAACTTGATCTTGCGCGCAAACGATGGCACCCCTTACGTTGCCGGATAAATATTTTAGGGGGAGGCCAAAAAATGCGTATCCTTGTTGTTGAAGATGATGTGAATCTTAATCGTCAGATTAAAGATGCTCTTTGTGATGCCGACTATGTGGTTGATGTAGCGTTTGACGGGGAAGAAGGGCATTTTTTAGGTGATACTGAACCCTATGACGCTGTTGTTCTTGATATAGGTCTGCCGCAAATGGATGGGCTTAGCGTCCTTGAGGCTTGGCGCCGTGACGGTCGGGATATGCCGGTGTTGATCTTAACCGCCCGTGACAGGTGGAGTGATAAGGTTCAAGGAATTGATGCCGGTGCCGACGATTATGTTGCCAAACCCTTTCATATGGAAGAGGTGCTGGCCCGTATTCGTGCATTGGTGCGCCGTGCTGCCGGCCATGCCTCAAATGAAATTGAAGTGGCTGGCGTTCGAATGGATGTTGCCGCTGGTCGGGTTACTGTTGATGGTCAGGCTCTTCGTCTCACTTCCCACGAATTTAGATTGCTAGCTTACCTGATGCACCATAAAGGCAAAGTGATATCGCGAACTGAATTAACTGAGCATTTGTATGATCAGGATTTTGATCGGGATTCAAACACCATTGAGGTGTTTGTCGGACGTTTGCGAAAAAAACTGCCCAAAAATTGCATAGAAACAGTGCGCGGCCTTGGTTATCAGATTAACGGCTGATGATGAAAAAGGGTTCAATTGCCGCTCGTTTGTTTTGGTTTTCCAGTGCATGGCTGATCATTGCATTGATTGCGACCGGTCTGTTATTAACGGAATTATATTCTAGGGCGCTGGAGCGCTCCCAGATTGAAACCTTAAATTTTAATCTTGAAACACTTGTCGCAAGGACCCTTGAGGCCGGAACTCCAGATGCCTTGGGTGTTGAGGCTGCAGACCCCCGTTTTAACCGACCAAGGTCAGGCTGGTATTGGCAGATATCCGGCGTTGATGGGGGATTGTTTAACCTGTCAAATTCACTGGTTGGTAGTGAAATTCCAAAACTTGAAATTGCATTTGACGATAGGAATTCAAGAACAACAGCGGCTGAGGATGTTTTTGGAACCCGCTTGAGGATTGTTGAGAGAAAAGTAACAATTCTGGATTTGGAATTTGTGGTTTCAGTTACCGGAAATCTGGATAATATTGCCAGCCAAACCGGTCAGTTTCGCGGTCAGACCTTTATTGTTCTTGGTGCTATTGGGGCCATGCTTGCAATCATGAGCGCTTTGGTTGGCCGGGTTGCCTTGCGACCTGTGGGCAAACTTGCAAGTGCCATTGAACAGGTAAGGTCTGGCAACGCCAAAAAAGTTGAGGGCAATTATCCGTTGGAACTTACTCCCTTAGCCGAAGAATTAAATGAATTGTTACGCTCCAACACTCAAATTGTTGAACGGGCCAAAAGTCAGGTTGGAAATCTGGCCCATGGATTAAAAACTCCCCTTGCAGTTCTAAGAAACGAGGCTGAAGGTAAGTCAAAAAACCTCCCGCTGGTGGTGAGGTCAGAAGTAGAAAAAATGAATTCGCAGGTAAAAACCTATCTTGATCGTGCTCAAATGTCGGCGCGTTCCGCAATAATTGGATCTCGGGTTGATACGGCAAAAACCGTGAAACGTTTAGTTATGGTTATGCAAAAACTGCACTGCGAACGAAGTGTTGATATGAACCTGCCAGAAGGCGATATTATCTGGTTTCATGGTGATGAAAGTGATCTGGAAGAAATGGTTGGCAACCTTTTGGATAACGCCTGTAAGTGGTCAAAAAACAAAGTTGTCATCGGTGTTGAGAGTTCAAACACCCAAGAGCAAAAAACCGTCATTATTACCGTTAATGATGATGGCGATGGATTGAGCGAAGAAGAGGCTAAGTCGGTTCTTAAGCGCGGCGTTCGATTGGATGAAAAAACAGCTGGCAGTGGCCTGGGGCTTGATATAGTTAAGGAGCTTGTGGATATATATGGCGGCAGTTTTCTTTTGGAACCTGGAAGTCACGGCGGTCTTCGCGCCACATTAAAATTGCCCTCGGTAAAGTAACAGGCCTGAATCAACTTTCAGCGTAAAAAATGGAAATTTGGAAGTGATGAAATTAATCAACTATCGCAGTCTATTGGTTGTCGCAGCAGTGCTGGTGATCGCCGGTTGTTCCCGTACAGCGGTTCAATCTCCACAGCAGGCCAGTTTACCCGTTCCTGATGCAACAACAACTCAGATAGCATCCCTTACCAACCCGGAGCGGATTTCAAATCAGAGCATTCAAATTGCAGATTTTGTTTCCCCTGCCGCTTTTTCCAAAATGAATGCAACAGATAAAGTTGAAGCATCGAGCGCCCAGTTTTTTTCTCTGCAATTTGGGCGTCCGGGAGCTCCGCGAAGCTGGAAAAGCTCAACTGGTATTCGAGGCAGCATTACAGTTGGACCTTTTGTCAGAGTTAATTCCCTCAATTGTCGCGAGTTTACAAACACGATTACGATTGACGATATTGACAGCGTAAAAAGCGGCACCTCTTGCCGGGAAGCAGACGGCAGATGGTTTGTTGAAAATGCATCTTAAGGCTTGTTAGTAATACGTATTTTATGCGCAAATTTGGTTTTGGTTAAATTTACCTGACCAAAAGCATTTATTTACCTGATTGGATTAGACTGAAATTGAGTTGGTATTTTCCTCACTCGCGATTTTGGTTTTAATTTATGTCCGTGATTAATGAAAAGATAATTGCTGCGAATTCAGGCAGTAATTTAGTGCCAGTGAATTCTCAAACTGATGATGGTGCCAGCAGGGTCATAGAGGCATTGCTGGGGTCAGTGCTGGTGCATTCACCGGTTTTATTTGCATCAAGTGGTGCAATTGAAAGCGAGCATGCGCTTGCGGTTTGGACATGGCTATCTCGTGACATTGATAATAGTCTAACAGAGCAGGCACTTGCGCTTATATCCAGTGACAGTCGGGGCAAACCTCTTGCAGATTTTGCGTTTCATATTGCGGAACTGATAGCTCAGGCTCAAATTGCATCCAGCGCTTCTCAGGATGCCGCTCGCAGGTTTCAAATTCAGATTGGCGGCGAATCTGTTTTTCATCGCCTTCCCATAATCGAGGTTGCTTTTCGCAGTTTTTTGCTGATCGACAAAGCTGTCGCTTATGGTCGTGCGATCAATGGCGTCGTTGATGAAAATTCGTTAAAGCTTGCTCTGCAAACATTTCCCATGGATGAACCGGTTGTCTCGGCCCTGATGATGCATGCCGCCTTGGGTCAAATAGCCAATCCCATACGTTTGATCTGTTCGGTGACGGATATTTCCAATGGCCAGACTCAAAAGGCGGTCACTCAGGCAGGGTTCAGTTCAATAATTAATGCTCTGTTTGCTCACGCCCAAAATCAGATGCCGTTATTTGCTGTAAAAAACACCAGATTTTCTGATATTGATCTCATATGCAAAGCTCTGGAGCGTTTCCATCGTTTGATCCGCGCAGTATCCAATATTACCCAGAATGACAAGTCTTGCGAATGGTCACAAATGTCAGCTTCAATTGTGCGTCAAATGTCAGAACTTATTGAGCCCAGGCTGCTAAAAGTAGACTCAGATGTCCGTCAGGCCCTGCGCAAACCCAGAACAGGCCCCGATTTGGTTGACCCCAGTTTACAACTGGATGCATTGAACGGGCTATATCTTTTGGCTTCAGTTCGTGAAGCACTGGATTCATTAGCCCTCAATTCTCTTGTTAACAAACTCTGGTCCGAAGTTGGCAAAGCGCTCGAAGTGCTAATTGAGCGTAATCTTGATGCCTTTAGAAATTCTCCGGACAGTGAAATTGCCGCTAAACGTCTTGATACCAGTATCAAGATGGCAAAGGTCAGGTTTAACCCTGAATATGCGGGGATTATAATTCGTGCCAGAGATGGGGCCACAAGAAGAGCCGCCGGGTAATCTATTTGAACATTTGCCAAAAGCCTGGCCGGAAAAATTTATCCCGATTAGATAGCTGATTACAGATGTTGCACTAAGAAAATGAGCCGTTTTTATATTTTGTTATCTTTTGATGAATCGGTAAATATTTCTGCCGTTGAATATGAGCTACCATTATTTATCGCAACTTGTGGAAAGTTAGCAGCTTTTTTAATATTCAAATAGGCAAGTATTTTCCCATTCGAAGCGAAGCTCATATGGATTATTGTGCCAATTGCATGCTTTGCAATAGGATTATCCTGATTGGAATAAATAAGGCAACCGATCTCCAGATTTCGGGTTTCGCCAATTTTAAGTTCTACAATTTCCCCATGTTCGCCAAATCTCGTTGCCAAATAATTTGGAACAGCGCAGGTGGTTTTTTTATTATTGTCGCTATCGTCATATTCAATGGCTATTGACTTATCCAGAATTGTAAAAACGTTACAGCGCTCCTGCGCTAACAGAGCACCATAATCTTTTGGGACTTCTTTTAGAGCAATCTTTGTGACCAAATCACCCAGCCCATATTCAATATTTTTTCCGCTGATCCCATAGAGAAATTTTTGACTGTTAGGAATTGTTTTTTGCCACATTTTTTTAGTGTCAACTTTTTCAGGCTGCAAAAATGAGTTCCCAATTTCTAAAAATCTTGCCGGCATATCAAGGATTTCTCCAGAAATCTGCAACCTGCCGTCTTCGCTTTCGTGCTCGGTGTTTTTGGTGAAGTAACTTGATTTATGATTTGATATTCCCTGCAACCTCAAAACAGCATTTTCGCCACTGACAACGCATTCACTCATGCTTTGTGCGCCGGAACACGCTCCTGCAAGTTTAACGTTTACCAGTTCTCCGGTTGCCCGTAATTGCTGAAATTGATCGTTCCATTGAATTTCTCCACCTGCTTTAAGCCACATATTCAGATTTGGCTGCCAGCCGCCACATACAATCAGACTGCTAACACTTAAGGCATCTCCAACATTGGTTTCTAAATCAGATGCCAATCCAAATTGAACGAGCAATTTGTTGTTTTTTTGGGGTCTGCAATAACTAACCTGAGAGCCGGTCGCTAACGATATTCCATAGGCTTTGGAAAACTCGAAAAACCGGGATTTGGGACTTATCCGGCAATCGGCGAGTTTTTTAATTTCCACACCCATTTCATTGGCCAACAGCGCCACTTGCGTTGCAGGGCTTGATGAAGTGGAAAATGCAGAACTCTGCCCCTGCCACAGTCCATAATTAGCCGCCAGATTAAATGCAGTTCTTGCCCCTTTAACTCCAGGAAGTCGGTTGCCGCCAAAAACCGGTAACCGTTCGAGCAATCCGGTAGCCAAAATTGTGTGCAAGGTTTGTAGCTCCAGTACCTTGGTGACAACTTTTGAACCCTCTTTTATTACCTGATGTATGCGAACACTTCCCCCGTTGATAAAATATGCTTTAGCGTTCAGGTAGATATTCAGGCGCTCATCGTTTTTTATGTCCTTTAATATATCTTCGACAAAATCTTCTGGACGTTTTTCTCCTTCAATGGCTCCAAAAAAAGCCGCGTCCCCGCCAAATCCAGATGTTTGCTCCACAAGTGCAACTCGCAAGCCCAAATTAATTGCCGTTCGCGCAGCGCTAAGCCCGGCTACGCCAGCACCGAGCACAACCAGATCGAATTCTTTATAGCCTTCAATTTTTAGCTGTTCATAAAGACCTGCAAAGGTCCGGTGATCCTTCAAGTCATAGTTCAGGCTTTGGCCGCCCCCAAAAACTGCCCCTAAAATTTTTCCGGGATTGGCTCTTTTAGGCGTGATATTTTTCCCCAAAAAATCTGTAAGCGACAATTGCAAACCGTTAATCGCGGGCATTCTGTGCATTGAAATTGCAGCTTGCGGCTTGCCATAGTTTGAGTTTGCCAAAACCGGCGGACAAAATTCTGGGTCAAGGGCAATCGCTTCGCCAGATTTTTTCCCGATTGTGTTAATTCCGGCGCCCATGATTGCCGATAAAACGGTGTCTCCTTCAAACCCCTTGTAGGAAACGCCATCGAGTATGAATTCTAGTGGTTTGTTTCGCTCGATAAGGTTTCCGCTAAATAGCGCCCCCTCTATTTCGGCGAAGCGGTGGGGTGTTTTTTTAGCCATTAATCCGCTCCGGGCGTATAGCCAATATAGTCAGCAATAACTTGGGGTTTTCTATTCTTGCTTGCGGTATGGGTTGTGAAATATTCCTGTTCATAATCAGTTGCGTCATCACAAATATATCTGGCAATTGCCGGAGTCAAAAACATGGCATAATTGCCAAGTCCGCCAAGCAACCAGGGCGATGAGGGCGTGACACTACCAACAATCGGTGCACCATCACGGGATTTAAGAGCGTTGAATACCGCTTTTCCCTGTAGAAAAAATTCTGGATTAGGATCGACAAAATCAGCCAAAAGCGCCCCGAATTTTTCAATCGGAGCATCAGCAAGAACTTTGTATCCTCCGTCAGGGTTGGAAGTTGCACAAAAATTATACTCTGGGTTTAATATGAATTTCTCTTTGTTTTTACCCGAGGGGGCGGTGACAATGGAGCTGGTTTGAATGGGCATGAATAGGCGATTAATGTCCTCATTTCGACCATGGGTCAGGATTGAAGCCTCGTCCGCCAGAATAAAGCGATCCATCTCAATTACCTTTAAATCGGTTTTTAGACCCATGCCGGATTTGGCCGCCACTGATCCGTCACGCCGAAAAGAAAAAGTAAATTCATTAGGATCAACAATGGTAACTCCCAATTCCCCGAGCCACTTAAACAATTGCGGCCACATGATTTGCGAGTGCACAGTTTTTGCTCCCCTTATCCGATATGCTCCACTTGTTGCGGGATATTTTTGATCCGATAACCGCTCAATTTCATAGTCGTTTGAGCGCAATAGATGATACATATGCGCCAATGCCCGCCCACCGGATTTTCCCTTGCATAAAATTAGTGGACTGACCCGCGTCAGGGCATTTTTGCCACCGATTTTGGCGATTATTGCGCTGGCCTCAGATAAAGTGTTTTCATTCAATTCCCATGTTTGTGGGCGAATTGAAATATTGAACGATAAGCATGTCTGTCGACAAAGCCGCACCAACACTGAGCTTTCGATAAACAGACAAACCTTTTTTTTGTGATTTTTTGCCAGCAGGCCACATAATAGGGCCGCTTGCAGGCTTGTCCCTACTATTCCAATTTCAAGATTTTGCATTTTTACCTGTTTGTCCAAAAATTTGCACACAATTGGGCGTCAAGAATTAATTGCAGAAATTTCGCTCACATCTTTGCTAACGTGCTGGCATTGTCGCCAGATTAGGTTATTGAGTGCCTGAGTTTGACCTTGTTTCCATTTCTGTATTGCACCGGTTTGCCCCATGACCTTTTGGATTTTCACATTTGTACTATCTCTCATCGTATTTGTCGCGTTGATTTATTCTGGCCGCCCATCTCAGCCTGATGCCGGACAAGACAATATTTTAAGCAAAACCGAAGATCATTTTAAGGTTCGATTGCAAAAAATTGACGCTGATCTTGAATCCAAAAAATTGAGCGTATCCGATGCCGATGATGCCCGGGCCGAATTGGCCCGTGAGTTAATGCGTCATCGGGCTGTAATGTCTGATACTTCCCAATCCCCGACAAAAAACCGGGCCGGCACCGTAATTTCTGTTGCAAGTTTTGCAGTTATTGCGTTGGCATTTGCCGCCTATTTTGGTCTTGGAACTCCCATTTCCCCAATTGCAGAACTAGATACTGAGCAGCTTCTTGCGCAAAGTGAGGCTGAAATTGAATTTCAGGAAGCCATGACAAGGGTTGAAGAACAAACCCGTATTGATCCTGATGATATTCGGGCCTGGCAGGTGCTTAGTTCTGCCTATGTGAATTCTGCAAGATATTCAGAGGCTGCTAACGCCTTCAGGCATGTTTTGAGGCTGGAGCCACCAACGGCGGATCGCCTGACCGATTTAGCTCAGGCGCTATTGATGATAAGCCCGGCTGAAGTTGACCCGGAAGCCATTGAATTGCTTAAAAAGGCTGTTGAGCTTGATCCGACCCATCCCCGTTCCAGATTCTTTCTGGCGGTTGATGCCACCAGACTTGGGCAATGGGACAGCGCAGTTGAGCAGTGGAATTCGCTTTTAGATTTAGCAACTGATGATGAGCCTTGGGTTGCAGCAGCGCGTGAAAGCCTTGAGGTGGCCTTGGCTCGAGGTGAAACGGTTACACCAGCCGACGCAATACAGCCAAATATCGACGAGAATATTATAGACGAGAATATTATAATTGACGAGGCTCAGGCAGCCCAGATCCGTTCGATGGTTGCCTCGCTTGATGAAAGACTTGCAAGCGAAGGTGGCACCATCGAAGAATGGACGCAGCTTGTACGCTCCTATCTGGTTCTCAATGAGCGCGAAATGGCGCAGCAAACCTTTGAGAGAGCCATTGCGGCCTACCCCGATGCAATTGAACAAACTCAATTGCGTCAGTTGGCCGAACAGGAAAATTTACTATAAACTGCACGACAAAATATCCTAACGAAGGCACCTGAGACTATGACAAGAAAACAAAAAAGATTTGCAGTTATTTTAGGGCTGGGCGCTGTTGTTGTTTTGGCAGTAGCATTGATTTTAAATGCCTTGCGCGATCAGATAGTTTTCTTTTATTCCCCTACAGAGCTGATTGAGAGACCCGCTTTATCCACTGATGCCATACGCATCGGCGGGCTGGTTGAAGATGGCAGTTGGATTGTTGATGGAAGCTCCAATATTTTTGCCATTACTGATGGAGCAAACTCTGTCAAAGTTACTTACCCCAATTTGGTGCCTGATCTGTTTCGGGAGGGGCAGGGGGTGATTGCTGAGGGCAGTTTGTTGGCCGATGGAACTTTTCTGGCCACCAATGTTTTAGCAAAGCATGACGAGAACTTCATTCCCAAAGAGGTTGAGGCCGCAATGAAGGCGCAAGGCATCTGGAAAGGCGATGGAGAAGAATATGGCTCCACTTCTGGAAGTGGCGCCAGCAATAGTGGTGGGGGTTCAAGTTCTGGTGGTGAAAATCAATAGGGCCATAATCTAAGTCGTGATTGCACCTGATAAAACAATTTGTGATTTTGGCCAATCATATGTCTGTTGTAAAAAATATTAGCCAAATATAGCTGGCCAAGAAATTCGCTAAAGCGAACTGGAGAATATAATGCCAATCGAGTTGGGACATTTTGCACTTATTTTGGCAGGAACCATTGCGCTTGCTCAAACAGGTGTAGGGTTTTTCTTTTGGCGCGTCGGCGGGCGAATAACTTCCTATTTGCGTCAGGCCGCTGTTTTGCAGTTTTTGCTGGTTGTTGCGTCCTTTTTAGCACTGGTTCAGGCATTTATGATTTCTGATTTTTCCCTTGAGCTTGCCTATGGCTATTCATACACATTGCAGCCCTTGCTCTATAAAATCACTGCTGTCTGGGGAAATCACGAAGGTTCTTTGTTGTTATGGATCGTGATTATGACCGGCTTTGGAGCGGCTGTTGCTTTTTTCGGGAAAAACCTTCCCAGTGATCTTTTGGCTCTTGTTCTGGCGGTGCAGGGCGCACTTGGCGCAGCCTTTATTGCTTTTTCGCTTTTTACTTCAAATCCGTTCACTCGTCTGTTTCCCGCACCGCTTGAGGGGCGGGACTTGAACCCGATTTTGCAGGATGTCGGACTGGCCATTCACCCACCGCTTTTATATCTGGGATATGTGGGGCTTTCCATTTGTTTTTCGTTCGCGGTTGCAGCCCTGATTTCGGGGCGCATTGATGCGGCGTGGGCGCGCTGGGTACGTCCGTGGGCTTTAGGCAGTTGGGCATTTCTAACCCTTGGCATCGCCATGGGTTCCTATTGGGCCTATTATGAATTGGGCTGGGGCGGATGGTGGTTCTGGGATCCGGTAGAAAACGCCTCCCTGATGCCATGGCTTGCCGCCACCGCGCTGTTACATTCTGCCATCGTCATGGAAAAACGCAACGCGTTGAAAGTCTGGACCATATTTCTGGCAATTCTGGCATTTTCCCTGTCATTGTTGGGGATGTTTCTTGTGCGTTCGGGCATTTTGACCTCGGTTCACTCGTTTGCTTCCGATCCAACCAGAGGCATGGTTATTCTTTCCATGCTTACGGCCGTAATTGGCGGAGCCTATGGCCTGTTTGCCTGGCGCGCCAAATCCTTGCGGGCCGGGGGACTTTTTGCTCCCATCAGCCGCGAGGGCATGCTGGTGGTCAACAATTTGTTTTTGGCAACTGCGGTGATCGCCGTGCTGGTAGGAACGCTTTACCCGCTGGTACTAGAGGCTACAAACGGCGTTCTAATATCGGTTGGTGCTCCGTTTTTTGACCTGACCTTTGGTGTTTTGATGGCACCATTGCTGATTATTATTCCCTTTGGTCCGTTCATGGCTTGGAAGCGCGGTGATTTTGTTGCGGTGACTCAACGTATGGCAGGTGCTGCCGGATTGACCATCTTGATAACAATTGTGCTGGTTATGATTTCTGGCGGAAAGATTTCGCTGGCCTCTCTTGGTCTGTTGCTTGGTACATGGGTCGGGATTGGCGCAATCGCTGAAATTGTTGACCGCATCAAACTGGGCAAAATTAAATTTTCCCAGTCATGGGCTCACTTAAAAGGTATTCCCAAAATTGCATGGACAACAATGCTGGCCCATTTTGGCGTTGGAATATTTGTCATAGGGGTTGTTTCGGTTACCGCCTGGGAGGCTGAAAGGGTCGAAAAAGTAGCCGTTGGCCAAACTTTGGAAATTGCTGGTTATGAGGTGAAAATGCTCGATGTCAGCCGCCGTCTTGAAGATAATTTCGTAGCTGAAAAGGTGGTATTTGAAGTTACTTCGCCATTGGGCTGGGTAACTCAAACCGCCTCTGAAAAGCGTGTTTATACCGCCTCCCAAATACCAACTACCGAAGCTGGTATGCTCACCTATGGATTTTCTCAGATATATATTACTCTTGGTGATTTAAGCGAAGATGGAGTGCGGATTGTTCGTGTCTGGTACAAGCCGTTTATTGTTCTAATCTGGCTTGGGACTTTGTTCATGGCCGGGGCTGGTTTCTTATCCTTGAGCGATCGCCGCCTTAGGATCGGGGTGCCAAAATCCGCCCGTACTGCTGCGGAGCCTGCCCAATGAAATGGTTTTTGGTAATTCTTGCCCTTATTGCGATAATACCGGCAACGCTTGCCATAGAGCCAAGCGAAGTTTTGGATGACCCGGTTCTTGAAGCTCGGGCAAGGGCAATTTCTTCTGAACTAAGGTGCCTTGTTTGCCAAAATCAGTCCGTAGATGAAAGCGATTCATCGTTTGCCAAAGACATTCGTCTTTTGGTTCGTGAGCGACTGGTTATGGGTGAGGGCGATCGTCAGATTATTGATTTTATGGTGGCGCGATATGGAGAATTTATATTGTTACGCCCCTTTTTCGCGCCCCATACATATGTGCTTTGGTTTTTTACTCCCTTTATTTTGATAGTGGGAGTAGTCGCCGTGTTCTTTCGCTGGAAAAGGCGCAAATCACAACTGCCCGATACAGATGATGTGGAAACGGCGCTGACTAGAGCCGAGCAAAAAACATTGGAAAGTTTGTCGGATGATGATGGTAAAAACTCAAAATAATCGCTGCAAATTCTCCCGTTTTACTCTCATGGGTTTGAGTTTGATGCTTTCCTGCGTTAAACGCCCCTGTGTCTGATTTAATTTCTATATTCATTGCGCCCGGACTTGATGCCTATTCCACAATCTTGCTGATTGTATTAAGCGCATTTACCTCGGCAATCACCGCCAGTTTTGGCCTTGGGGGCGGCTCATTGCTCATCGCTGTGATGTCCCTTTTGCTGCCTGCAATCATTGTTGTTCCGGTGCATGGGGCCGTGCAGTTGGGCTCGAATGGCGGCCGGGCGATTTTGCGCCGCTCCTATATTCAGTGGCAATTTGTCGGCTGGTTTGTTCTTGGCTCGGCCCTTGGTGCGCTACTTGGTGTGAGGGTGGCAACGATTATTCCCGATAATTGGTTTAAAGGGGCAATTGCTTTGTTTTTGCTCTATTCCGTATGGGCCCCAAAACCAAAAATTACCGGTAGGGGAGCCATTTCCACAACAATAGCTGGAATATTTACCTCCGCTGTGGGCATGATTGTTGGAATTTCCGGGCCGCTGGTTATGACCTTTTTGCGCCATCTTTCCGATCGGCGCCAGATTGTTGGCACCCATGCATTTTTGATGACCAGCCAAAACCTGTTCAAGTTTTTTGCCTTTGCCCTGTTTGGTTTTGCCTTTTGGAATTATCTTCCTTTGATCCTTGCCATGGTTGCCAGTGGTTTTTTGGGCACATATGCGGGTGGATTGTTTCTGGATAAAATTCCAGAAACCCTGTTTCGCATTGGGTTTCGAGTGCTTTTGACAATTATTGCAATTGATCTTTTTCGGCGGGCAATTCTTGGAAACTAATTTCTTGGGTTTTAAGTTTTTTCGACACTGCAAAATCTTCAATTAATTCTCGAGCATTACCAAAATTTAATGTTGATGTAATCATCCCGAAAGGTGCTCCTTGTTAACAGATACTCACCTGTTGAAGGTTGAATTTTCAAGGAGACAAATTCCATGCAAACCCCAGAACCCGTGCGAAGCTCAAATTCGGTACGATCTAGAAAAGCTGCGCAATCTCAAAGTATGTTTCGCACCCGCAAATGGTTGGTTGCCACATCGCTTGCCACGGTGCTGGCCCTGTCGGCAGCCGGATTTGTGGTTTCGTCACAGCAATCCAATGCTCAGGTTTCCGTTGCGGTTGGCGCTCCTGCCAGTTTTGCTGATTTGGTGGAGGCGGTAAAGCCTTCGGTGGTTTCAATCAGCGTTGATGGCCGTCAGGAAGTTCGCCGGCTTGGTTCCGAAGAGTTTTTCTTTCAATTCCCCGATCTTCCCCGCGATCATCCATTGCGCAAGTTTTTTGACCAGTTTGAACAGCGCCGAGGCCAAAGCCCCGATAGTTCTCCACGTACTCGCCGCTTTCAGGCTGCAGGTTCGGGCTTTATTATTTCTGCCGATGGTTTGGTTGTAACCAATAATCACGTGGTGGAAAATGCTCAAAACATTACCATAACCGATGATAGCGGCGTTGAATATGTGGCAACAATTGTTGGCACCGATCGGCGAACTGATCTGGCATTGTTGCGAATTGAAGGTGCAGCCGATCTTCCATTTGTCGAATTTGCCGAAGATGATGTTCGTGTCGGTGATTGGGTTTTGGCAGTTGGCAATCCATTTGGCCTTGGCGGCACGGTAACGGCTGGAATTATTTCTGCCCGTGGCCGCGATATTGCCGCTAGCGCCTATGGTGATTTTTTACAGATTGATGCCGCGATTAACGGGGGAAATTCTGGAGGTCCCACATTTAATCTGTCCGGCAAGGTGGTTGGGGTTAACACCGCCATTGCCTCGCCTAACGGGGGCAATGTGGGAATTGCTTTTGCCATCCCGGCCCAAACTGTAAAACAGGTTATTACTGACCTTATGGACGATGGTCTGGTGACCCGTGGTTTCCTTGGAGTTGGCATGCAAAATGTCTCCAATGATATTGCCGATAGCGTTGGCCTTAATCGGGCTCGCGGCGCTATGGTGGTTGCCCTTACCGATGGTGGCCCGGCTGGCGAAATTGGCATTCAAACCGGTGATATTATTCTCAAGGTAAATGGAGAATTGATTGATGATTCTTTAGACCTTACCCGCACCGTTGCAACACTTGCTCCGGGAACTCCGGTAAAAGTTGTGGTGTGGCGTGACGGTCAGGAAGTTACCTATGAGGTGATATTGGACGAGCGTGTAGAGCCAAGCATTGAGCCGGTTGAAGAAGCTGCCCCTGAACCAGTGGTAGAACCGGAAAAACCCATGCCGACAAGTGTTGGTCTGACCCTGATACCCAACGAAAATGGCCAAGGTCTGGTTATTATGGAAATAACCCCGGATTCTATTGCAGCAGAAAAACGCTTCCGTCCCGGTGATGTTTTGCTGGAAGCC
>CAZMVQ010000042.1:13900-20861 GCA_964569865.1 uncultured Devosia sp. | reverse complement strand
CATATTCTGGAACATGAAGATGCGGGAATGATGGGCCAGTTTACGGTTGTTTAAATTGTTCATGAGGGCTGCCAGCGTGAGGCATAAAAAAGCCCTGCCAGCGTGAGGCATAAAAAAGCCCTGCCAGCGTGAGGCACAACAAAGCCCTGCCGGCGTGAGGCACAACAAAACCCGCTGGCGTGAGGCATAACAAAGCCCGCCTGGCGCAGCAATGCACAGACTGTCACCCTCGGGCTTGACCCGAGGGTCCAAGACAAAATAGTGCAAAGACAAAATAGTGCAAAATAAATATGGATGCCCGGATCAGTTCCGAGCATGACGAGCTTGAACGTTCCAAAAAAAGCATGCCCTCGGGCTTGATCCGGGGGAGGAAGCTTTTTTTTGGTTCAGGAACTCGACAAAAAACTGAAGTGCAGATTTTTATTCAATCAAAACCCGCAAATGCCCTTAAATCAAGTCCTTGCCAATTTCCAAAAACTTCTGGCGCCTATGGGCAATAATGTCCTTGGCACTCATGCCCGAAAACTCTTCTAAAAACGCTCCGATTTCGCGACCGGTGGCCGCCATTACAGTTTCACGATGGCGGTGGGCACCCCCGGCCGGTTCTGCAATAATTCCATCAATTACTCCAAACTCAAGCAAATCATTGGCGGTTATTTTCATAGCCGTCGCCGCCTCTTTTGCCTTGCCTGCATCCCGCCATAATATCGAGGCCCCCGCCTCAGGTGAAATAACGCTATAGATGGAGTTTTGCAGCATTAAAACCTTGTTGGCCGCAGCAATGGCAATCGCTCCACCGGAGCCACCCTCACCAATTACAATTGCCAGATTGGGCACACCTAGTTCAAGGCATTTTTTGGTGGAACGGGCAATGGCCTCGGCCTGGCCACGTTCTTCGGCTCCGATTCCGGGATAGGCTCCTGTGGTATCAACAAAAGAAATCACCGGCAAATCAAACCGCTGGGCCATATCCATAATCCGCACTGCCTTGCGATACCCCTCGGGCCGCGCCATGCCAAAATTATGTGCTAGCCGCGCCTTGGTGCTGGAGCCTTTTTCAGTTCCCAAAATGGCAACCGGCTTGCCTTCAAAGCGGCCAAACCCTGCCAACAGCGCCCCATCTTCCCCATATTTGCGATCACCGGCCAACGGAACCCATTCAGTGATCAAATTACCAACATAGTCTAAAAAATGCGGGCGAGACTGATGTCGGGCTACTTGGGTAATCTGCCATGGAGTGAGCCTTGAATAAATATCGGCCAATGCATCATCGGCTCTGGATTGCAGTTTTTCCACTTCTTCACCAATGGAAACCGCACTGTCCCCTTCCCCAAGTTTTTCCAACTCGGAAATTTTACCCTGAAGTTCGGCAACGGGTTTTTCAAAATCCAAAAATGATAGCATTTATTTCTCGCTTCAAATCACGGGCATCGCCCGGGCGTTGCCCCTGATTATTCAATAGGTCTCAAGCATTATCTAGCCCGAATTTGGGGGAATTAAAAGAGCCAACCACCGCCCCATTTAGCATTATTCTGATTTCTTGGACATTTTTATTGCTTAGACATGGGGTGATGGTTTTGCACCAGCCTTTGCAGGCGCTCATCAAGCACATGGGTATAAATCTGGGTGGTGGAAATATCCGCATGCCCCAGCAAAACCTGCACAACACGCAAATCCGCCCCCCCCGCCAATAAATGCGAAGCAAAAGCATGGCGCAAAACATGGGGAGAAACTTTTGTGGGTGCAATATTCGCTGCCAACGCCAAATCTTTTAACATGCGGGCAAAAACCTGCCGGCTTATATGCCCGGCCTTGCCACCGGCTGCAAACAGATATTTCTCGCCCGCCCCCCGCTTATCTCCCTCATACTCTTTTGCCAGCATCAAAATTCCATCGCGTGCCTTATCGGTAAGCGGCACGATACGTTCACGCCCCCCCTTGCCCACAATGGTCAAAAAATGTGCATCGCGCATTACCGCCCCGCGTTTTATTGCAATCAATTCCGACACCCGCATGCCGGTGGCATATAAAAGTTCCAACATCACATATACAAGGCGCGCTCTTTTTAACGCCGCTGGAGAATTAGCATTTTGAATAGCGTTCTGTGCAGCTTCAAACAAAGCATCCACTTCACCTTCGCTTAAAATCCTTGGCAGGTTTTTAGAAGGTTTTGGACTTTGCATTATTCGGGTTGGATCATCTGGACGCAATTTTTCCGCACATAAAAACCGATGTAACTGCTTGATACAGCTCAAACGCCTTGCAGCACTGGCGGCAGAAAACCCATCATTGTTAAGGTTAGAAAAATATGCCGAAATATTACTATTGGACGCTTTGATCAGGTCGGTTTTTTTGTCCGATAAAAACCCTGCATAATCTAATAAATCCCGACGATAAGCGGTGATGGTATTGGCTACCGCCCCCCGCTCTGCACTCATCATTTCCAAAAAATTTTCAATCAGCAACATATTTTCAGGTGGCATTAAATCCCCCTCTGGTAATCCCCCTTGGGCCAGAACCTGCCCCCAGATCCCCCCGGATCATTGACCCAAAAGGTCACGGGTGGGTATGCGCACGCTCACCTCTTTATCCTCAGGCTCAACAAAGGCGGTTAAACCGATCATCGACCCAAAACCTAAAGCGCCCAAAAATAAAACAAACACCACAAATCTTATCAATGATGGCATGTTCAAATCCCCTGAATGAATTTCTTTTTGGCCCAATTTGAAGCCCGGGGCAAGCCAATAAGCATATCTCATGTCCTTTACCAACGCTCTTTGGCTCTCTTGACAAGTCCCCCGCTGCCAGCTTCAAGAGACCTGTTAATTCAAACAAACAAAATAGCGCACCGTTTTTGCTGTTTAACCTTCAATGTCTATGCGCTATCTGGAGAAAACGCCTTGAGCAAGGCCAAAACCGCAACTCAAAGACTGTTAATGGCGCTTGATGGCACCCCCATTGTGCTCGTGGGAATGATGGGGGCCGGCAAAACCAGTGTTGGTCGTCGGCTGGCCCACCATCTTGAACGCCAGTTTCTTGACAGTGACCATGAAATTGAAGCCGCAGCAGGCATGAATATCGAGGACTATTTTACAACCCACGGAGAGAAGCAGTTTCGCTTGGGTGAAGCAAAAGTTGTGCAGCGCCTGCTGGAAGAAAAAAATATTGTTCTGGCCACCGGCGGTGGTGCGTTCATCAACGAGACCACCAGACAAATCATTGAAAAAAAAGCTGTTTCCGTCTGGATAAATGCTGAATTTGACCTGTTATTTGCCCGCGTTTCACGCAAAAGCAATCGCCCCCTGTTAAAAACCCCCAACCCGCGCCAGACCTTAAAAGACCTGATAGATCAGCGCTATCCCACCTATGAACTGGCTGATGTGCACGTAACCACAAGCGAAGTCCCCCACGATACGGTAGCCAATGAAATAATTGGCGCCCTCAACCTTTATTTTAATAATAAGAGCCAGCAATCCTGATGAGCAGCGACGATAATAACCAAAAAAACATCGTTCATATCGCACTGGGCGAGCGCGCTTACGACATTGAAATAGGACATAGCTTGCTCGAAACTGCTGGTGAAAAACTTGAAGCCATGTTTCCCGGCGCACGCTTTGGCATTATTACCGATGAAAATGTAAAAGAAAACCAATGGCCACGTCTTAAAACTTCCCTTGAAAAGGCAAAACTGGACTATGCTCTGATTTGCCTGCCCGCTGGTGAGAGCACCAAATGCCACACCCAGTTGCACCATTGTGTCGAAGAAATATTGGCAGCAAAGCTGGAACGGACTGACATAATAATTGCCTTTGGCGGCGGAGTAATTGGCGATCTGGCCGGATTTGCTGCCGCCATTACTCGCCGGGGCATGGATTTTGTGCAAATCCCCACTTCGCTTCTGGCTCAGGTTGATAGTTCCGTTGGCGGTAAAACCGGCATTAATTCCAGACATGGAAAAAACCTGATTGGTGCCTTTCACCAGCCAAAACTTGTGCTGGCCGATCTGGATGTTTTTGACACCCTCTCCCCGCGCCAGTTTGCCGCCGGATATGCAGAAGTGGTAAAATACGGACTGATTGACGATGAAGAATTTTTCTTCTGGCTGGAAAAAAATCACGCTGACATCATGGGGGGTGGACCAAAAAGAGCCGAGGCCATCGCCCGTTCCTGTCAGGCAAAATCAAGGTTTGTCATAGCCGATGAGCGCGAGGCAGGCGTGCGCGCCCTGTTAAATCTTGGCCACACATTTGGCCATGCCTTAGAAACTGCAACCGGATATTCTGATCGTCTTTTACATGGAGAGGGGGTCTCCATCGGCATGGTTTTAGCCCATAATTTCTCGGTCAAAAAAGGTCTTTGCTCAAGTCAGGATGCTGTTCGCATTAAGCGACATTTGCAAAAAGTGGGGCTACCCACCGCCATTTCTGATATTGAAGGAGAATTACCCCCTACCGACAAGCTGATGCAAATGATTGCTCAGGATAAAAAAGTGGTAAGGGGAAAATTAAATTTTGTGCTGACGAAGGGAATTGGGCAGGCGTTTATCGCCCCGGATATTGACCCGGATGAGTTAACACAATTTATTGAAGGAGAGCGCTAGATTATGGGCCTTAGTTTTTGGATAACCCTCGCTGTTATTGGCGTTTTATTATTGCTGAGCGCATTTTTTTCAGGGTCCGAAACCGCCCTGACCGCAGCCTCGCGGGCGCGCATCCATCAATTGGCTAAAAACGGCTCTAAACGGGCCGGGATCGTGCAAAACCTGGTCGCCTCAAAAGAGCGTCTGATCGGGGCGATTCTGCTTGGCAATAATATGGCCAACATCTTGGCCTCCTCTTTGGCCACCTCGATTTTCATCGCCGCATTTGGCGATAGTGGCGTGCTTTATGCCACTATCGCCATGACCACGGCAGTAGTTATTTTTGCCGAGGTTTTGCCAAAGACATGGGCCATAAACCAGCCTGACAAGTTTTCTCTTGGTGTCGCCCCCTTGATCAGACCGGTAATATTCGTACTCGCCCCGTTAACGGCAATTGTGCAATGGCTGGTGCGGGCGATGCTTGGTCTGATGGGGGTTAAAACCGATGCCAGTCGCGGGCTTTCGGGACGTGAGGAAATTCGCGATACTGTTGATCTTTTACACGCTGAGGGCGAAGTCATCAAAGGCGATCGCGATATGCTTGGCGGTATTCTTGATCTTTCGGAGTTGGAGGTTTCTGAAATCATGGTTCACCGAACCGCCATGATGACCCTTGATGCCTCCCTGCCCCGCCGAGAAATCATCCACGCCATATTAAACAGCCCCTTTACCCGACTGCCAATGCACAATGGCAACCCCGATGAAATCATTGGTGTTGTGCACTCAAGGGATGTTTTGCGCGAGCTGATCAAGGTCAATGGCGATTTGAGCAAAGTGGATGTGACAAAGATCACCAGAAAACCCTGGTTTGTTCCCGAGACCACCTCCGCCCAATCCCAGCTCAATGCGTTTTTGAAAAACAAAACTCATTTTTCTCTGGTGGTTGATGAATATGGAGAAGTGCAGGGCGTCGTAACCCTTGAAGATATTCTGGAAGAAATTGTCGGGGACATTGCCGATGAGCATGATATTGAGCTGGAAGGCATTACCAAGGAGAGCGATGGCTCTTATCTGGTTGAGGGGTCATTGCCGATTCGCGATCTCAACCGCGCCCTGAACTGGAACCTGCCCGACGATGAAGCAACAACCATTGCCGGACTGGTTATTCACGAGGCTAAAACCATTCCCAATCAGGGGCGCCAGTTCACCTTTCACGGTTTAAGAATAAAAATTGTCCGTAAAGACCTCAACCGCCTGACCCGATTGCGCATAACCCCCATTCGAACCGGTTAGGGCCATTAAGGTTTTTGCATCATGAGGGCGGTTTATCTAGCACTTCGATAGCTAAAGCGTGTAAACCAGCCTTAAATTCTTCGTCCAGAACGTCCATAATTGCCCGTTGCTGGGCAATCCTGCTCAGGCCTTCAAGGGATGCAGCATTTATCTTGACCCTAAAATGGGTGGACTTGCCCTCAATCCAGTTTGCATGACCCCGGTGCTTCTCGCTCTCGTCCAATACCTGCAAAAAAACCGGTTGAAATTTGTCCGTGAGTTTTTCTTCAATTTTATCGTAAATACCCATATGAAAAGTGCTGCGCTTTCTGCTACAATGTCAAATTCGTTTTCCCTGATTGTTTTTCAGGAATCATTTTCATCAAACATCCAACTACAGGAATAGAACGCTGAGTTCCAATCTATTTAATTCCATTCGCATTAAACCGCGCCAGCGCGGAGCCGATAAAACTCTAGGCCCCCAGTGTGACTGGGACGGGTGCAACCTGCCCGGCGACAAGCGCGCGCCTAAGGGAAAAACTGCCGAAGGGAAATTCCACAATTTCTGCATGACCCATGTGCGCCAATATAACAAAACCTTCAACTATTTTGCCGGCATGGACGACAAGGATGTGGCCAAGGAAATTCGCACCAACAATTCTACCGGGGGCCGCCCCACATGGCAACAGGGCACAAACGGCGCTGCAAAAGGACGCATGCCGCCCAATCCCGGCCCTGCCAACAAGCCCAAAACTTCCAACAAACGCTTTGCCGACCCCCTAAACCTGTTTGCCCGCGTGGCCAGAAATCGCGGACGCAAACCCATGACCGAGCGTGAATTGCGATTGGTTGAAACCGATCGGCAAGCCTTTGAGGTCTTGGGTTTTACCAATCGTGTACAATCTGACGAATTGAAAAAAGCCTATAAAGCGCTGGTAAAACTCCATCACCCGGATGCAAATGGAGGCGATCGCGCTTCTGAAGATCGCCTAAGAGCAATTATTACCGCCTATAATCACCTTAAATCCAAAGGGTTTGCTTCCTGATTTTTCGTCCAATATCAATATCAAAAACTAAAATTCAAAAAATTCAACAACATCACGAGAAAAA
>CAZMVQ010000042.1:8271-13800 GCA_964569865.1 uncultured Devosia sp. | reverse complement strand
CAATATCAATATCAAAAACTAAAATTCAAAAAATTCAACAACATCACGAGAAAAAAATGAACGAGCAGACAAATCTGCCTGATACCGAATATAGCGCCCGCGAACTGTTCGGAATTGATTCAGACATGATCGTAAAGGGATATAAAACTCCCACTGAATACGTACCCCCGATTGATGAGGGCTATCTATTCGATCGCAATACAACTCTGGCAATTCTGGCCGGATTTCAGTTTAACCGCCGCGTCATGGTTCAGGGCTATCACGGTACGGGAAAGTCCACCCATATCGAACAGGTTGCAGCAAGGCTGAACTGGCCTTTAGTGCGCATAAATCTGGATAGTCATATTTCTCGTATTGATCTGGTGGGCAAAGACGCCATCGTCATCAAGGATGGTCTGCAAGTCACCGAGTTTCGCGATGGCATGCTGCCTTGGGCAGTGCAAAACAATATCGCTCTGGTATTTGATGAATATGATGCGGGCCGTCCCGACGTGATGTTTGTTATCCAGCGTATTCTGGAAGCTTCGGGTCGCTTGACCCTGCTTGATCAGAACCGGGTTATCACCCCCCATGCGGGCTTTCGTCTATTTGCAACAGCCAATACTATTGGCCTTGGAGATACCTCCGGCCTTTATCACGGCACTCAACAGATAAATCAGGGTCAGATGGACCGCTGGTCAATGGTGGTTACGCTAAACTATCTCGCCCATGAGCAAGAGGTGGGCATTGTTCTTTCCAAATCTCCATCCTTTGACAATGAGAAGGGCAAAAAAACCATCTCTGACATGGTTCGGGTTGCCGATCTTACCCGCTCTGGATTTATTGGTGGCGATCTTTCAACCGTCATGAGTCCACGTACCGTCATCAACTGGGCAGAAAACGCCAGAATTTTTGATGATGTGGGTTTTGCATTCCGGCTGACCTTCATTAACAAATGCGATGAGTTGGAACGCCCGATAGTTGCTGAATTCTACCAGCGGGTATTTGGTGTGGAATTGCCCGAAAGCTCGGCAAATCTGGCCATTAGCGCTTAAAACCACCTTAAAAACATTCATCTCCGAACAACAACTGCCCGAACAAAAAACAATGGCAAAAATCACAGACAACAAAGTCTTGAACAACAAAACCCCGGATACCAAAGACACCGATATTTTTAAGTCGGCGGTTGGTGTTGTGGTTCGTGCCATTTCCGCAAAAGCAGATCTGGAGGTTAGTTTTTCCGGTGATCGTCCGGTGCTAACCTCTGAAAAAGCTAAACTGGCTGCCCTGCCCCGGACTATGAGCAAGCGCGATATCGCAATTGCTCGCGGTCAGGGCGATGCCATGGCCATGCGTCTGGCCAGCCATAATGCCAGTTTGCACAATTCACGCGCTCCTGTTGATCCTGATGCCAAAGCGGTTTTTGACGCATTGGAGCAGGCGCGGGTGGAAGCCCTTGGCTGCACTCGCATGCAGGGCATGAAAATCAATATTTATGAAATGCTTGAGGAGAGGCTTGCAAAAGCGAAATCTCATCAGATAACAGAACAGCAAGACGCTCCATTATCCGAGGCTCTTGGTCTGATTATGCGCCAGAATTTGGCCGGTCTGCCTATTCCTGAAAGCGGGAAAAAAATTGTTGACCTATGGCGCGATCATATCGAAAAACTAGCGCCTGCCTCCCTTGCAGCCCTTGGCAATAATGTTGACGATCAGAACGCTTTTTCTCTGGCAGCCCGCACCTTGCTTTCTGATCTCAATCTGGCCCCCGATATTGATCCATCAGATGCGGATAACACGCAAGACGACGATGATAGTGATGACGAAACCCAAGACGGCAAAGACGCTGACCAAACCCAGCAGGGGGACGCTGAAAATGCCGACCCGGATATGGAGCAGGATGAGGCTCAGGGTTCTGAGGAAAGCGAGGGAGAAACCGAAGGGGTTGATGCCGATACAGAGGAAATGATCGAAGATGCCAGTATGGACCGCTCATCCGATGCCCCTGACGAATCCATGCCCGATGGTGATAATTTCTCTTCCAGTAAATTCAATTATAAAATTTTTACAACCAGCTTTGACGAAACCATAAGCGCTTCTGATCTTTGCCCTCCAGAAGAGCTCGATCAATTGCGCGCCATGCTCGATAAACAGCTGGAAAACCTTTCCGGCGCGGTTTCTCGCCTTGCCAACAAGTTACAGCGCCGCCTGATGGCCCAGCAAAACCGCTCATGGCAATTTGACCTTGAAGAGGGAATTCTTGATGCGGCCCGCTTAAGCCGGATCATAATTGATCCCATGCAGCCCCTATCATTCAAAATGGAAAAAGACGCCCAGTTTCGCGATACGGTAGTTACCCTATTGATCGATAATTCCGGCTCCATGCGTGGTCGCCCCATAACAATTGCCGCCATTTGCGCTGATATTTTAGCCAGAACCCTTGAAAGATGCGGGGTGAAGGTTGAAATTCTTGGCTTTACCACTCGCGCCTGGAAGGGCGGGCGCTCCCGCGAGGCATGGCTAAAAGCTGATCGGCCGCAAAATCCGGGCCGGGTCAATGATATTCGCCATATTGTATATAAATCCGCCTCCCAGCCCTGGCGTCATGCCCGCTCTAATCTGGGCCTGATGATGCGCGAAGGTCTGCTAAAAGAAAATATTGACGGCGAAGCCTTGCAATGGGCCCATCAAAGACTTTTAGGACGGCCCGAAAACCGCCGCATACTCATGGTGATCTCTGATGGCGCACCGGTTGACGACAGTACCCAAAGCGTAAATCCGGGAAACTATCTGGAGGCCCATTTGCGCCACACTATTGAAGAAATTGAAACTCGCTCACCGGTGCAACTGGTGGCAATTGGCATTGGCCATGATGTAACGCGATATTATTCGCGCGCCGTCACTCTTTTGGATGCCGAAGAACTAGCCGGTGCCTTAACTGATAATCTGGCCGACCTGTTCGACGAAGAACCGCAGAGCTTTAATTCTCCAAGGCAGCGCAATTCTCCAAGTAAACGCAATTCTGCGAGGCGGCGAGCCGGATGAAAATTTTAAACCCCATAATCAAAAATAAAAAACCCGCACTTTTAACAATTGGCATGTTAATGCTTGCTTTTGCATCCGTTGCCAATGCCGCCCAGCTGCAAATTTCAGCAACGCAGATTGAGCAATATCAGGGCAAGGAAATTGGCGAAAAAGTCGGCGATCTCATCTGGCGTGGCGGGTTGGATCTTGAGGGACCTGAATTATTTGGCGGGGTATCAGGGTTTACATTTCTTGAAGATGACAATTGGGTAATGGTTACCGATCGCGGTCGGTTCTTCTCCGGTCAGCTTGTGTATGAAAACGGCTCCCCGAGCCAGATGATCAACACCCAGATTTCTCCCATCACCAACTCCAGTGGCAATCCTCTTCCATCCAACTTTTCCCGCGATGCCGAGGGGGTTGAAACCATATTTCGTAATGGAAAGCCTACCGCCATTCGGGTAAGTTTTGAAAATCTTACCAGAGTTGCAGATTTTAGCCTCAGCAATAATCGCCCCTTAAGCCCGGCCAGAGAATTGCCGCTTCCCCATTGGCTGGCTCATCTAAGAACCAATAAATCCCTTGAATCCGTATGTATCGCCTCCCCTGCCTCCCCGATTGCCGGCTCAACCCTGCTGATCACCGAAGGGCTGCCCAATGATGCGGGCGATCATTCCGGATTATTATTGGGCAATCGCGACAAGGGGCTGATTTCCTTAAAAAACCAACGCGGCTTTAATCCCACCGATTGCGCATTTTTAGCCAATGGCGACCTTTTGGTACTTGAGCGGGGAACCGGATTTTTTTCTTTCACCATGCAGGTGCGCCAGATTGCTGCCAATCAAGTCAAACCCGGCGCTGTTATGGAGGGGGAAATAATTCTTCGCGGTTCAGGCGGTGATATTGACAATATGGAAGCTATCGCTATTCGCACAGCCAAAGATGGCTCCACGCGCATTGTCATCATGTCAGATGACAATTTCAACGATTGGGAAAGAACCCTGTTGCTTGAATTTGAGATGCCTCAATAAAAACTGTTATTTGGGTCACACCCCTATACGGGTTGAGCAAATTTTTTGCGCAATATGCCGTAGGGCACCAGCATTGCCAGCGCGACTAAAAATTTAACCCCAAGATCACCAAGTGCCCAAGATACCCAGCGCGGGGCCTCTATCCCAAGCACTCCAAATAATTTTGACCCCTCAACAGCATACTCATCGATGGGACCAAGCGCCACAAAATAGGCCGCAAATGCCAAAGAGAAAAACAATGCCGTATCAACGATAGATGCCAAAACCGAAGATATTAAAGGGACCTGCCACCATTCACTGGCTCGCAAGTGATCAAATATTTTAACATCGAGCATCTGGGCAACAAAAAAAGCCGCCCCCGAAGCAATGGCAATTCTTGGTGTGGCCAAAACCACGGACAAGGCAACGGCGATGATAAAACCTGCCATTACAACAATTCTGGCTCCACCCACTCCGAATTTGCGGTTGGTGAGATCAGATATCAAAAAAGCTATTGGATAGGTAAAGGCGCCCCAGGTCAAAAGATCGGCCAGATTAAGCGCGCCAATCGTAAAATTTACCGGAAACTGCACCAGATAATTGGATGCCACAACAACAAATACCATGGCAGCAATAAATGGCAGATAGCGAGTGAGCATAATTAATGCACCCCTTTATTTGGGTTTTTACCCACACTGCATTCCGGCATCAGACCGGCGCAACGCTTAAAATATTTTAAAACAAAAAGCTTTAGAACGGGTTTTTGGCAATTAGCCCCTAAGAGGCCAAGGCAGCCTTGACTTCGCGCTTGATCAGCAATGCCCGTTTGGAAAGAGTTTCATTGGCCGCTTTGAGCAAAAATGCATCCAGACCGCCACGGTGTTCGACGGTGCGCAACGCCTTGGCGCTGATCTTTAGCTTGACGGAGCGCGAAAGCGAATCCGACAACAAAGTCACATTACAAAGATTGGGCAAAAATCTGCGACGGGTACGGTTGAGCGCATGGCTCACATTATTCCCAGTCATCACACCTATACCAGTAAGTTCACAACGCCGTGCCATGATCTATCATCCTAAAACTGTTGAACAAACAAGTGGGACATTAAAATTCTTTGCAAAACAAAACGCTTTCCAAAGCCGTCCCAAAAGAAACCAGCGTAAAAACCAGCCCTTGTCTGATATTGAAAAAGTTGAGCTTAAATAGGCAAACCCTGCCCCCCAGTCAAGCCTTGTGATGCTTTCAGCCCTAAGGTTTATTCTTTCAACTTTTACATTGTCATCATCGTAACTATCCACTTGGCTTGAATATGAGGGTTTGTGCAGGCATTCTGATAAAAAATTGATTCGATAAAACTGCTTTTCGCCTGTTTTAATCGCTACTAAATCAAAACTCAGAACCAAAAAATTATATAACTGTAGAAAAAAAGTAACTCATAAAATGCTTTCCCAGAATTCTTTCCAAAAGATCGCACCAAAAAAAACACTCAGCAAATTGTCCAGCGGCAGGTTTTTATCA